>JAFGSR010000013.1 GCA_016934515.1 Sedimentisphaerales bacterium | reverse complement strand
TGCCGGAGGCCTAAAGCGTTAAACTCAAAGGTGTTACAGTCAAAACGATGAATTATTTACCAACTTTTTCCGATGAGAACCTAAAATTTATTATACTGGTATTAGACTTTTTAAAAGGCCCCAGATAAACTTAAAAAAAATCATGGTTGATATAGCTCTATTCAACAAATCGTTCCGTAACCGAGTAAAAGACCTCAAATATTATGTTTGCAACAATGCTGATAATTCATGAGCAGCGGACTTAGGTTATTGTGGGATTATCACTTACAGTTGCATGGATTGAGGAAGCTTTGCTGGAAATTATAAAGCTTTATTATGGAGAATCGACTGATGAAGAAATCCGAGTCGAAACCAATTGTAACAATGAAGTTGCCGGGAATAGGCCGGTTTTTGCCGGTACTTATACAGCACAGGAAATTTATTATAACCAGCACAATTTTGGTATTGCTGGCGATGTTCTGTGTTTTACTGATCCTTGACCCAAAATACGAAGTCAGCACCAGTGTTTTTATTAAGTTCGGTCGGGAAATGACCGCTCCTGCCACGGTAGGCAACGCCGTGGTGATGCCCGCGAGCAAACGGCCCGAAGATATCACTTCAGAAATTGAAATCATGAAAAACCGACATTTATGGACTGAGTTGGTTAATTATTTCGGAGAAGATTACTTTTTTGGCGAGCCGGTTGCGGATACTTTTTTCAAAAAGGTCAAGCAAAAGGCCCGACGCGCTTATATGACTGTTCGGAAAACTCTCGGCCAAGCTCTGGTTACCCTGGGCTTCAGGCGGGAATTGACCAACCTGGAACGGGTTGTTATGACTTTGCAAAGCAGCGTCGAGATCGAACCAATTCGAAAATCGGATGTTATTGAAATCAGAATGCGCACAACAGATCCCGATGCCGGTGAAGAGATTTTAGCAAAATTTCTGGAGTTATATCAGGAAAGCCACCTGAAAGCGCATACAACACCAAAAGCCAAGGAGTTTTTCCAGGAAGAATCTAAATCACTGCTCGATCGGCTTCGGCAGTCCGAGACCACACTGGCTAATTTCAAGGAATCCCACGGAATCTGGTCTATTCCTGAACAGCGTAATTTGTTGCTCAATTGGGCCAAGGAAATCCGCTCGCAGCAGGTACAGATGGAGGTTATTGTCGCCGGTCTGGATGCCGAAATTGCTCAGTTGACAGCTCAGGCCAAGTTGATGCCGGCTGAACAACTGAAAACTCGTGAAGATAAACGTAATCCGGTACGCGAAAAGCTGGCGTCAATCCTGGTTGATCTGGAATTTGAAAAGCAGGCTCAGGCCAAAAAATTCCAGGAAGACAACCGAACCATTCTTGATCTTCAGCGACAGATTAACGATACCTCAGTGGCCCTCCAGTCAAAGCCTGAATATTTAGTTGCCTCAACAGTGATGTGTCAAAATGAACAACTGCTTAAGGTGCAACAGATATTGCTAACCAAAACCAGCGAACAAGCCAGTTTGCAGGCTCAACTGGTCGAGGGCAACAAACAACTGCTTATTATTCAGCAGGAACTGGACAAACTCGAATCGCTCGGCGTCGAATCAAGACGACTTGACAGAGAAATTGCCCGCCTGGAGATCGATTACTCGTTATACACCGACAATGTCGAAGAGGCCCGTATTTCCGAAGCCATGGACCTGGCAAAAATCTTGAATATTTCTGTTATCGCGCCCCCTTCTTCTTCCCTGAGGCCGGTTTCTCCTTCACTTAAGCTCTGTTTCATTGGAGCAATAATTATCGGACTGGGTGGTTCAATCGCTCTGATATTTATTATTGACGGTTTGCGACCGGCAGTCAGGATGCGTCAAGACGTAATGAATATTTTAGAGGTGCCGGTATTGGCTAGAATACCAGAGGACAAGAAATTATGAAAAATAAATTACTAGGTGAGTTGCCCCCAAAAGTAATGGAGGAAATGAGACGTGTCTGCGGTGAACTGCACAACCAAAAATCGGCTCGAAGCATTCTGATTACTGCCCCTTCCGCCCAGGCCGGGACCACGACCATTACCGCCTGTTTGGGGTTGTCTTTGGCTGAAAATGAGGACGAACGAATTTTGCTCGTCGATGCCAACGTCCGAAATCCACAACTGCACAATTTATTGGGAGTGGAACTCTCTCCGGGTTTGTGTGAGTGGGACACCAAAAACCGCCCGGATTACCATGCCTTGCCAGGTCTGAAGAATGTTTTTCTGCTTCCCGCCGGCAAAGCCGGCAATGGTCCCGGCTTCTGGACCGCACACACCCGCGATCTCAAAATCCTGGCCCAGAGGGTTCAGCAGGAGTTCGATTATATTTTGTGGGACTCGGCTCCCGTAACCAGTTATCCGGATGCCAAAACCCTCGCCGCCGAAGTGGACGCCGTGCTCGTAGTCGTGGAATCGGACAAAACCCGAATGGATCATCTGGAATATCTGCGCGAACAAATGTCCGCTGCCGGGGCAAATTTTGTCGGGGCGATCATGAACCGTAGCGGACGATATTTGCCTGGTGTAGGAAGAAAATAATAATGGCAGCAGCAATTACCAAACCGGATAATGTGCCTGTAGTGATATTATGTGGCGGCGAGGGTACCCGATTTCGCGAAGAAACCCAGTATCGACCCAAAGCCCTGATTAATATCGGCGAATTTCCTATTCTCTGGCACGTAATGAACATCTATCTCAAGCATGGCTTCAAACGCTTCATTCTTTGCCTGGGTTACAAAGGTTCGATGATCAAGGAATATTTCGATAAATACGAAATGCAGGTTCGCGATTACACCATGAACATGGGCACCGGACACGTGGAATTTAACGATGAAATCCCCAATATGGACTGGCAAATTACCTTCGCCGAAACCGGTCCGACAACCTTGACCGGCAGCAGAATCAAACGGATTGAAAAATACATCGATACCGAAAACTTCATGGTAACTTACGCCGACGGCGTGGCGGATGTGCATGTCGGTGAATTGTACAATTTCCACCTGGCCCATGGCAAAATCGGCACCGTAACCGGTGCTCGTTCTGCTTCCCAGTTTGGCGAACTGATAGCCGATGGCGATAGCAATATAGTAACCAGTTTCGCCGAAAAGCCCAAAGTGTCCTCGTTGATTAACGGTGGCTTTTTTGTCTTCCGCCGGGAATTTTTCAATTACCTGGACAATACCGACGATTGCATCCTGGAACGCGATCCCATGGAAAAACTGGTCGCCGACGGCGAACTTCATATGTATCGTCACGAGGGTTTTTGGCAATGCCTGGATACCTACAAAGATTATCTCCACTTAAACAAACTCTGGACTTCCAACCAAGCCCCCTGGATTGCTGAACTTTAAGTGCTTCTGACTAAATGCCTCAGGAATATTGACTGCTGGCTTTTATTCTCATCGAAACGCACTTTGTCAGAACGAATAAACATGAACAGCGACCAAAACAAAACTAAAGCAGATTCAAACTTCTGGTACGATAAAAACGTCTTGATTACCGGGGGGGCCGGTTTCATAGGTAGTTGGCTTAGCCGGTTGCTCTGCGATATGGGTGCTGCCGTAACCGTCCTCTCCGAAAAAAATGCTTCCGAATCAGTCCTCTTTCAACAATACGATCTCAGCAAGCGGACTGAGCTTGTCGAGGGGGACATCCGTAACTGGCAGTTTGTTCGTGATCTGGCCGCCGACGGAAACTTCGATATTTTGTTTCACCTGGCGGCTCAGTCGCAAGTAACCGTTGCCCAGGAAGATCCAAGAGCAACCTTTGAAGTCAATATCGCCGGAACCTGGAATCTGCTCGAGGCTTTTCACCAAACCAGCCCCGCATCCGCCTTTGTTCTGGCCTCCACCGTCAGTGTCTCGGGTGAAACAACTGACGAAACTTTTGACGAATCTGCTCCCCTGGCTGGTGCCTATCCCTACGAAGTTTCAAAAGCCTGTGCCGAATTAATCGGTAAAAGTTACTGCCGAACTTATAATATGCCGGTTGGGACTCTTCGTTTCAGCAATCTATATGGTCCCGGAGATATGAATTTCAGGCGAATTATCCCCGGTACGGTTCTCAATGTCTTAAAGAACACCAAACCTCAAATCCGCGGAAATGGTCAAAGCGTTCGGGATTATCTTTACATTCACGATGCCGTCGAAGCCCTGCTGCTGCTGGGGAAATATCTGCAATCCGGCGATGTGACCGGCCAGGTGTTTCAGGTCAGCAGCATGAGTTGCGTCACCACTTTGGATTTAGTGAAAATAATTTTACACTTAATGCAACAGGACCAACTGGGTTATGAAATTGTCCATAACGGCTCCGCAGAAATATCGCAAATCAAACCAAGTTCAGAAAAAATCCGAAAACAACTAGGCTGGCAGCCGCGATTTACTTTGGAACAGGGACTTCAGGAAACCATCGACTGGTATCTCAAACATAGCAATCAGTTGGTTTTAGGAGAACAGGTTAAGTGAAAAACGCTTTCAAAAATTACTACCAGGGAAAAAAAGTTTTGGTTACCGGACACACCGGTTTTAAGGGATCCTGGCTTCTCTGCTGGCTCAAATATCTCGGCGCCGAAATTATCGGTTACTCTCTCGATCCCGATACTAATCCCAATTTCTTCACCGTCTGCCATTTGACCGATGGTATTATCGATATGCGCGGCGATATTCGGGATTTTGAGAAATTATCTAAGGTTTTGCAGGAAAACCAACCGGAAATAATCTTCCACTTGGCTGCCCAGCCCATCGTCCGGTTGGCTTTCCAGAAACCCCGCGATACTTTTGATATAAATATCATGGGAACTGTCAACGTCCTCGAAGCCGCCCGCTATTGCAAATCCGTTAAGTCCGTCATTGTTGTTACCAGCGACAAATGCTATCATGACACCGGATGGGAGTGGGGCTATCGTGAAATCGATCAGCTCGGGGGGCACGAAGCTTACAGTGCCAGCAAAGCCTGCGCCGAACTGGTGGCCGCAACTTATCAGGAAGATCGCTTTCGACAAATCATCCAGCCCCACAGCGAAATGGCCGTGGCCACTGCCCGGGCCGGAAATGTAATCGGCGGCGGCGACTGGGCTCCATATCGCTTGGTCCCCGATGTCGTCCGCGCAATTTCTTCGGACCAGGATGTCATAATTCGCTACCCCGACGCCACCAGGCCCTGGCAACACGTCCTGGAAGCTCTCAGCGGTTATCTCTGGCTCGGGGCGATCATCCAGGAAAATCCAAAAGTATATTGCTCCGGGTGGAATTTTGGACCTGATGCCCCACGCATGATTACCGTTGGTGAAATCGTTCAACGAATTCTAAAAATCTGGCCCGATTCCAAAGCAAAACTCGTTATTGAACCCGACCCTCAAAAATCCGAAGCTATGGTACTCCATGTGGACAGCAGCAAAGCCCACCATTTCCTGAAATGGTGGCCCACCTGGGATATTGATCAGACTATCGAAGCTATAGTAATCTGGTACAAAGGCTTTTACCGGGGGCATCCGCCTGAAATGTGCCAAATTACTCTCGAACAGATTCAGAGCTACTCAACTGCAGCTCAAGCCGCCGAAATCTCTTGGGCTCAATAAAATGGATGCATTTGATAATTTTTACCGCGATAAAAAGGTGCTTGTAACCGGACACACCGGCTTTAAAGGTTCTTGGCTCTCTCTCTGGCTTAGCCATCTCGGCGCCGAAGTGGTAGGTTGTTCACTCGGAAGGGTCTCCGATCCGGATTTTTACACAGCTTGCCAAATCGAAAATCGCATCAAGAACCATCAGGCTGACATCCTGGATTTTGACCGCCTGCAAAGCATATTCACCGCCTGCCGCCCCGACCTCGTCTTTCATATGGCCGCCCAGCCCATTGTTTATGAATCTTACAAAAATCCCCGGCGCACCGTAGCCACCAACGTCATGGGCACCGTAAATGTCCTCGAAGCCGCCCGCTGCTGCGAAAACACCAGATTCGCCGTTGTCGCCAACAGCGACAAGTGCTATCGAAACAAAAACTGGCCTTGGGCTTATCGTGAAACCGACGATCTGGGCCATGGCGCCGATTTATATTCCACCAGCAAAGCTTGCGCCGAACTGGTCGTGGCAACTTACCAGAGCCAACGTTTTTTAAGTGCAGCTGAACCGACCGGTAATTTGTCTCTGGCGTCGGTTCGGGCCGGTAACGTCATTGGCGGCGGCGACTGGGCCAAGTACCGTTTGATCCCCGATATTATTCGGTCGCTCCATAGCGGCCATGATATCCACCTCAGGTGCCCCAAGGCCGTTCGTCCCTGGCAGTATGTCCTCGCTTCCCTCAGCGGTTATCTCTGGCTCGGCAGATTGCTCGCTCTTCAGAACTCAAAACAGTTCGAAACTTCCTGGAACATCGGCTCTACCGAAATCCATGAAGTAACCGTTGGTCAGATTGTTCAAATGATTCAATTCCGCTGGGGCCCCTCCAATACCACTGTTATCGCCCCGGATGCTTGCGATTGCCCCGAAACTCAGACTTTGACCGTGGATTGCTCAAAAGCCATTCATCACTTAAATTGGCTGCCCGCCTGGAATATCCACGAAACCATCGAACATACCGTCAACTGGTACAAACATTATTATCAGGGCAACCCCGCTGAGATTGCTGAGTTTTCTCTGCAGCAAATTAAAAGTTACACCCAGGCCGCCAGAGATCAAAAAATCCGCTGGGCTGTCTTACCTGACAAAGTCTCTTCTGCTGTCGGCTGGAATATCGAGTTCTAAAAAACAGCAACTCCTTGATTAACTCAAGCTGCTGTTTTTATTTTTTTGCTCTCATTTTTCGCAGATTACGGCTTCTTCTCTCGAAACAGCGGCCACTTTGACTCAGCATAACCAGTCGCCAACTGCTCTTTCTTGTTCGCACCTAAATACCACATCCGCACCTTGTCCCCTTCAATTATCACAAACGGTGCCAGAACTTGATGCTCATCGAAACTGCCCTTCTTGCCCGGCTTGATGATCGGATTCGGATTGATCTCCCACGGCCCAAAGGGACTATCCCCCCACGCTACTCCAATTACACGTTCTTCCTTATACAAGCCCGTAAAGAAAAGATAATACTTACCGTCCGGTCCTTTCACCAAATCCGGCTCGGCACCTCCTTCTTGCATCCACTTCAACTCCCCTCCGGGACGCATGACCGGTGTGGATTCTTTCTTCCATTTCACCCCGTCTTTACTCGTCGCCGCCAGCAGATATACACCCGGAGATTTAATCTTATGATACTTTGTGTAGCAATGCCCCACGTAAATCATCACCAACTCATCGTTGTACTCGATAACCGTCGGGCTATAGATCGCATCGTTATCATACCAGCCATTGGTCGGTTTCAGAATCGCCTTATCTGATACCCGCTTGAAATTCACCCCATCTGTTGACTTGGCCAAAAACAACGCCGCCGGAAAGCCTTTCAGTTCCAGCGGCGGATCACCTTTGTCCCGATATCCCGAAAAATACATCAGGTACTCATCGTCCCTCTTGATAACGTAGCAGCTTTCCAGGTTCTCATCATATTTGCCGCTGCGACCCTGAAGCACCATCCCCTTATATTCTTCCCCGGTCGGAACGTACTCCCATGAAAGACCGTCTTTCGAAGTGGCCTCACAAATAATCGTCCGCAGTGTCTTCACATCCAGACCCGTGTGATACATTCGATAAATATCACCATCACGGACAATAGATGGATCCGATGCTACCGAATATTGCCCCGAAAACGACGGAGCTAACTGACGCGTCCATATCGACCACTTACCCTGTGCCTTCTCCCCCGGCTCCATCTCCGCCCCCGGCTGCTGCTCAACTGTACTTGATTCCGACCCGCCCTCTGCAATTATGCCGACAATTTCATCCCAGCCCAACACCGCCGCCACAAAAAAACACAGAATTGTTATCACGATAAAACGCTGCACCTTTTTGCTCCTACGGAATAATTAGCGAAATCGACATCAAGGTATCAACACAAAAATCCCTGACCATGAAATTCCTGCTCGACAAAAATGCGTCGAACAGGATTAACCACGAAAAATCCACATAGTGCACTTACGTTGATCGACCGCTTTAACTTTACATCGCTGCCGCTACCGACGCCTGGCCTCGGCTTGCTACTGCATCATAGTTGAGCCTTGTAACTGCTGCTACCATGTTGGACGGTAATTCAGCCCTCTGACCAAAACCATTCACCGTCAATGCACCATGAGCCACTTTGTCGCGATTTGCGTAACGTCGCATCATGCTCTCCACTTCACGGGGCTGGAACGACCTGACCAGACGCAAACCGATCAGAACCGTGTACAGCAGCAGCATAAAATCCAAACGCGCAGAATAGGCTTCCCGGCAGATTCGGCTATAGCTGATTTCCAGGTGCAGCCTGATATGGTCCGGAATATTGTCCCGCCCGATCAACTGAACCGGTCCCGTCATCCCGCATCGCGACGAAAACCGACGCTCCATGTATGGATATTCTTCCTTAATCGATTCGATAACACTTTCCGGTAAAGGCCGATTACCCACCAGCGTCATTTTACCCGTCAGCACATGTACCAACTGCGGCAACTCCGTTATGCACACCTTCTCAAAAATCCGACCCAGCCTCGTGTATAGCGGCGAATCAAAATCAATATTCAAAAAACGCTGATCCGCAACCGGTATTGTCTGGCGGTTAGCAATTTTCTCCGCGTTACGTACCATCGTTCGAAATTTGACAATTCTCCGTGTCTTATGCAGGTAAATCCGTCGCTTTGACACATAAAAAATCGGCCGACCGCAACACAGCAAAACCAGCAGCGAACACAAAAACAACACCGGCAGCCACAATACCGCCGCTAGCGAGCATACCACTATATCGAATACCCTTTTATTCACGTCCATAACTATTATACCTCAAACGCCAACTCCGAAGTTTGCGCTCAACCATCCCTGTTACTCATATTCGCATGGACAACATCCCTGTCGCCACGCCTCGCAACATTAACCAGATACGTCCGTCGTAGCCGATTATCCTGCGACAACTTTCTCCCTTTATTATTATTTTAGCCAGTTTCTTAGCTACCGAATGGTAACTGCTATACAGCAGAGAAACCGGTTTTAATATGCTTCTCTTTCTCGTAAGCCGGCCCGGATACAACACCGAAAACCTGCTACCCGGCACGACTTCAACTTTTGCCTGTACCACTCTGGATAGTATATGCTTCCAACCGGCGTAATATCCACTTCTGCCCTTGGAATTTACCGATAAGGCCAATACCGAGCAGACAAAAATCACATGCACTGACGCTTGTGAATAGCTCTGCAACAGCTTGTCTAATACGGCAAGATCTCTCCTCGCCTCTCTAAGGTCCTTATCCCAGTTTACTTCCCGCGGATGGATCATACCCATCGCACAGCAGCATATATTAACAATTTTATATTTCTTCTCCGGAGCGTAAGCGACCATCTCTTCCAATGCGAAAACTATCGCGCCCGGATACTCTTTTTTTAACTTTGCTTTTTCAGCACCGTCCAGACCGACCAGCAGTAACTCTTGACTTCTGGCCCAGGGCAACTTCAACAAAGCCCTGGCTAAGTTAGTGCATGGACCCAGCACAACGGTCAAACTATTTGATTGACTCATATTTAATCTTTAATATGCCCGGCAACGCCTGCTGCATTTCCAGATACACAAAAAAAATCCAGACAAACACCAAGCCATATTGCACAAAGCAATAATTTTACTGAGTTAAACCGAAAGGATTAGTTTTCAACCTTCCATGACTTCGCGAAACCAGAGCAGATCTGCCCGTATGAGGTTTCGCAAGCCAGCGAGTCTTCTCCTGTCAGTTACACTTACTAACTATATGTCTATTATATGTTTTAAGGACTTACAGAGCAACCCACCCTTTTTATTTATCGGACCTAAATCGCCCCCAAGTTCTTTTGCAGATTGCACTTATGGTAAATGTACCATTCGCATTGACCCCCTTAAATCTTGAACTGGCAGGATATTACATTATCACTTCTTCAGGAATTATCACTTCATAGAATTGAAAAAATTAATTCAAAAAACATTAATTTTTCTTGGTTTTTTTTGAAAATTATCGCCCCAATCAAGCAATATCCTGACATCTTTGCTGATTTCCCCCTGATGCCCCCAATGCCCTACTGGGATTTTGGTAGTTCTTACCTGAATAACCACCGGCGAATTCTTTGGTGCAACACCGCCGCTCGCGAAAGTGCGAACCTTAGATCAAATTTTGAAAAAAAACCGTTAATCCCAACCCGCCCTAACTTGAATCGCCAATTTGCACCTTTGTCGCCTGACAGACTAACTATGAAACCAGCCTCAAATCCTGCTGCTTCTGCTGCCTTGCCCACCTCGCTGCTGTAATCCCCATAGGGATAACATATTATCCGGCTCGTACGTCCCAGCTTCTCCTGAAATACGCTTTGCGACCGCTCCAACTCCGTCGATAACTCCGCCGGCGACAGCTTACTCAAAAACTGGTGCGAACTGCTGTGGCTTTCCACGTCAATATTGTATTCCTTCAACTGGGCCAACTGCTCCCAGTCCATCAATCGTTCTTGACTAAAATGATTAATTATATCATCAAGAACCAGGCGATCTTCTGCCGGAAAACTCATTCCATCTACAAATTGTTCAATATTTTTCCGTTCCTTCTCGTACCATTCCGCTCTCTTGCCCACCAGATCCGTTACCACAAACACCGTCGCCGGAAATCCCATCTCCTTGAGCACCGGAACCGCATTGGTTAAAAAATTCTCATAGCCGTCGTCAAAGGTAATTAGAACTTCCTTAGCTGCCCCATTTGCTCCCGGCTTTCCATCCAGTCGGGATAAATATTGCTCAATCGTCAATCCTTCCCACTGATGATCTTTAAGCCATTGCAAATGCTCTCGAAACTGTTCCGGCGAAATCGATAACCACGATCCGCTCTTATCGACTGAATGATAAGCCAGTACCGCAACTCCCCTCACCGATCGGACCCCAACCAGACCCAGCAACGCCAGTTTCAACATCCGCTTTGCCAAATATCGCAATGACATCAATAGGCCCCCTCACTGCTGTTGAAGCTGGTAGCTGTAGGATGGGCTTTAGCCCATGCTGATTGTTCTGTCAAATTCAATCTTTTCATTCGTTTCGTTTCCTCAACTATCTGTCCCTGCTAAGCCCCACAGGGACCACAGAACGGTTCTGACGTCCACTTTACATTAGCCCTTGTATCCAAAAATTATGAGCAACTGTTGCCTTAATCTCATGATCAAGGTGCCAGGGTTTTATTTTTGAGATATCATAATAACCGATATCCGTTGTCTCATGAGATTCGCGAATATCTCCACCGATAACAACACAGTAAAACTGCAAATGATATGAGGTGTGAGGTAAGTTGAATTCGCCGGGCATCCTTGTCCAAAGGCGGATTTGATCTCGTACTTCAACGGTTAGCCCTGTTTCTTCCAAAACTTCTCTTCCTAAAGACTCTTGAGGAGTTTCGCCGACCTCTGCCCAGCCGCAAGGTAAGCACCAGGTGAGATCGTCTGTTCTTCTAACCAATAATTGATGGCCTTCTTGATTGAATATGGAAGCCGATAACCCTACCTTTGGTGTTATATAACCAAGTTCCTGACAAAAACGTTCTTTTATTTGTCCGGATGGTATCTCACAGAGTTGTTCATATTGCTCTGAGGCAAGATTAAGCAGACGTCCGTATCGCTCTCTATCGTAGTTGTTCTGAGTATAATTCAATCCTGTCTGGGCAATCGCCCTTATTTCATCGAGCATCTTATAGATATTGTTTTTCACTTTTTCCTTCTTGTTGTTAATCATGACAATCCTGTAATCCTGTCAAAGAAAATTTATCACTGCTGAAACCCGGACGAAACCAGTACCCCTGCTCCCGAAAATAACGCATCACACTACTGACGTGCCACCGCCAATGACGACCGAACGGCACTTTCGCACTGGTCCGCATGTGCTTGTGCATAAAACTTACTCCGGGAAAATATCCGGTTCGCAATCCCGCCTTGCGATACCGATAACACAAATCCACATCCTCATAATACAGCCGATACCCCTGGTCCATCCCTCCTAATCGCAAATACTCTTCCCGCCTCACCAAAATAAACGCCCCAAAAATCCAGTCCACCAGTTGCTGCTTATCATAATCTAACGTATCCATCACTCTTTTGCGGTAAAACCTTGGCCGCCAGGGCCAGCGATCCACGCCAAATCCCCGTAACATCACCACCGGCAACGTCGGGAACTGTCGACAACTCGGCTGCACCGTTCCATCCATATTCAACAGCCTACACCCCAGTATCCCCGTCTTCGTATCACTTTCCAGATAAGCTAACGCATCTTTCAACGCTCCCGACTGATAAACCGTATCGGGATTCAACATCAACAAAAATTTCCCTCGCGACTTTGCCGCCATCTCGTTTACATTTTGAGACAGGCTTTGAGGCTCTGCATTACCAAAACAATTCACCCGCGCATCGATCCCGCTCACCACCGCTTCGACTGCCTGACCACCCAGATTATCCAATACCAGAATCTCCGCCTTCAGCCCTTCCAGCCCACCCAACAGTGACCCAACACAATCCCCCAACAACCCCTCATGCCCGTGACTAACAATCACCACCGATAAGTCTATGTTATTCTGTTCCATTACTGCTCTGCCGCCACCTTTTCGTCATTCGTCATTGAAAAATCCCTTCATAAATCTCATCCAAATTCCGAGCAAACACTTCCATCGAATAACACTGCTCCACCCTTTCCCGTCCCGCCTTGCCCATCTGCTTTCGCAATTGTTCGTCAGCTATCAGCTTGCACAACGCCTCACCGTGTGCTTCCGCGTTGCCCGGCTCCGTCAAAAATCCCGTCTCACCGTCCTTAACAATTTCCAACGGCCCACCTGCCGCCGCCGCTACCACCGGCCGCGCCGCCGACATCGCTTCGATCAACACCAATCCAAATGGCTCCGGACTTATCGATGTGTGGCTGAACACCGACAGCGCCGACATCACTTCCAGAATATCATCCATCCGGTAACGCCAACCCAGAAATTGCACCTTTCCCTCAAGCCCCAGATCAACCGCCAATTGTTGCATTTCCTTCTCGTAATTCTCGTATCCCTCCGGCGCCCCGCCCGATACCAGGAACCGCGCATCATCATGCTGCTTTGCCACAATCGCCGCCGCTTTCAAGAAAACATCCAGTCCCTTCCACGGGTCCAGCCGTGCCACAAATCCTACCAGCGGCACCTCCGGACCAATCGACAACTCCCGCCGAATCCGCTCCCCACTGATATCAACCCGCCACCGATTCAAATCCAATCCGTCTGTCAGCGAAACCACCTTGCCGTTCGGAACTGCCATGTCAGCAAACAAACCTTGATGACACGCACCAGTCATAACCACCACCCGCGTGGACAATTTCAAAACCAGCTTACCGAAAATCCGCTTGGCCACCGGAACCGCCGGCGGTATCTCACGCACATGCCACAGATGCGCACAACCGCTCAGCCACGCCGCCCATGCACCATACAAACTGAACAATGAATTAGTATGTACCAGATCGATATTATCCCGCTTAATTAATCGCGCAATTTGCCGCACCGTCGGCCAGAATTTACCCAGATAACCAAACTGATAATCCACATCCGGCAGCGTCCGCAACTGCAGCATCTCCAGAAATTCCACTCGGCTGCCCGTCCCCTTCAACAAATCAACCAACGGCCCGTTACCCGGCAACAACACCGTCGGACAATAACGCTCCTTGTCCAAAGACTCCACCAGACGCAGCAGCGCAATGTCCGAACCGCCCACCTCCGAATTCGGTTGAATATACAGAATGTTTTTTCGCTTACTACTCATGGTTACCATATTCATCCATTACGCGAATGTAAACATTTTCTAACTTACGCGTCATCGCCTGCCCCGAGTAATCCTTCACAATTGTCTCTCGCGACCGAACACCCATCCCCCGTCGCAATTGTTCGTTGCCCACTAACTTGTCCAACGCCGCCGCCAATTCCTCCGCACTGCCCGGCTCCACCAGCAATCCATTTTCTCCCTCAGCAACCACCAACGGCAGATCACCAACCTTGCTCGCCACAATCGGCTTACCAATCGACATCGCTTCCAATGCCGTCAACGGCAAACTCTCCTTCAGCGACGGCACCACGAAAACATCCATCGCTGATGCATACTCCAGCACATCTTCACAATAACCGGGAATCTCAACCTTCTCCGCAATCCCCAAATCTTTCGCCTGTTGTCGAATAGCTTCCAGGTCCGGCCCTTCACCTGCTATTAATCCGAATATCTGCCGATCTTTATCAACCAGCAACTTCAACGCATCAATCAAATATTTCTGCCCTTTCCCCGGATGAATCCGACCCGCCATACCAATCACCACCGTCCCCGGCCCTGCTCCGATTTTTTCCCTGATTTGCCGCCCCTTTTCTTCGTATGCCCCTTCTGCCGGCACGGGCACCGCATTGGGCACCATCTCCACACGCTCCACACCGCTGTTTCTCACTTCGTCAAGAGCCGCTGTCGAGCCCACCAGCACCAGATCGGCCTTTCGAATGATTCTGCTGTCCACGCCCTCGTAAAACCGCCATCGGCCGCTGTGGGTGTGTCCCAGCCAGCCGTGCACCTGGCCAATCCAGGGCACCCGCCGCATGGGAAACAGATACCCCAGCAAATTTGCCCGCATGTCGTGGGTGTGTATCAGATCAGCCTTTTGGGCCTGGGCCAGATGAGCCAACTGCCGGGCTGCGAAATAGGAACCTGCAATTCCTTTCCAGTAAAGCACTTGTCGAATACTGTTCCAACGCTCATCGCAAAAAACCTCCGCGCGGGGCACTCCGGCTTTTTCGAGTTGAACGAGAGTTGGGCTGAAATTATCACGATCCAACTCGCATAAAATGGTATTGAGCAGGGTTTCCGGTCCGCCAGTCTGGCCGTAATTGCCCTTGAGCAGTAATATATTTTTGAGAATTTTCATTTGTTTCACGTGTAACTAACCGGTCCAAAAGCGCGACAGGCCATTTTTTTTACTCCCAACTTTCTGCAAAAAACCGCTAAGTATGGAGTAACTTTCGTTAAAAATCATCAAAAACCACACAGTTTTCTAAGCTAAATTTTAACAAATTTTTCGTTTGTCGCATTTTTGGCCCGTTATAATCGTTACATCTTACCTATCTTAAAGGACAAAACTGCTATTTAGCGCCTCGTTTTCGGCCCATTTCGGCGTTCATTTTCGGTATCATTAATGGATACGGTGAGTCTGCATAAGTGGCTATTTAGCGTCTCGTTTTTGGCCCCAATAATGGACACGGTGAATCACCAATAACCGCGTGGGTAACTTGTTACCCACCCTACAAAATTAAGATTGTTAAAAGATTAATCTTCATCGAAGTCAGCATCGAGCGTTTCGCTTTCAAAGGTAACTCTTCTGAGTGCCGCTGCCAGGCCGGCAACAATCCAAAGGCACTTCAATGTTTTTGCGTGTCCGAACAACGCACAGATATAAAAGGCTATAGCGCCGGCAAACAAACAAATTGCCAAGTCAACCTGCCATTGATTGCCGAATTTTTGGACGAGCATCAAATCCTTTAGCACAAACCATAAAAAAGCCATAAAAGGGATTAAACCCACAATACCATATTCTACAACAACTTCCAGATACATACTATGGGCGCCGATGTTGTGGACCTGTTCCTGGCCGCGTTCGATGGCATTAGCGAGATCGGCGCCCATGGCTCCGAGTCTCATGCGCATATCGGTATTAAGGCGATCCATGAATTCGTAGCCGAATCTGCCATAGCCGTAACCGAAGATTGGTTTTTCTTTGGCCATGCGAATCGCGGCGTTGAAGAGGTCCCGGCGCATGGGTGTGCTGCCTTCTTTGAGATATTTTGTTGAAAAAATTCGTTCGGTAAAACCTTCCGGCTGCCAAACCAGCGCTACCAAAGTACCGAGAGCCACCAGAACCAGCATGGGTGCGATGGGTATTAGTTTCTTTTTTATCAAAACCAGAACCGCGACTCCCAGTCCGAGCATGCCGGCGCGGGTATAGGCGAGCACCATCCCCAGGCATTGCAGAATAATGATAGAGAAGGTTACGAGTCGGTAAGAGAGCCGGGTGAAATTTCGCCACCAGAAAACTGTCAGAGGCAGGACGGTGGCGATGGTGTAAGCGAGCCAGTTGGCGTCGGCTAGACCGCCGGTGATGCGTTTGATGTCTCCGGAAGCGATGGATTCGCGGTCCATAATGGCACCGATTGCGCCCTGGCCCAGTCGGGGATCATCGGATTCGATGGACAATCCAGGCAAGAAATGTTCCATAACTCCGATCAGTCCGCAGATTCCGATGGCGATGGTCAGGGCTCCGCAAAGTATCAACAAAGATTTTTTGTTTATGCCGCCCAGATTACTGATCAAAAAATAAAATAAATACAACTGGAAGAATTTCGCTAATCCGATCATGGAATTAGCTTTATCGGGCTGAATTAATGCCGAGGCTATAAAGACCAGGGCGAAGATTCCCAGGGCGGCCATCTGAGGCGAATAAGTCAAAGCGGGTTTATTGCGGTAGCAATAATAAATGAAACTGCCCAGGGTGAGAATGCCGAAAATTTTGGGCAGGCTCAGAGGCAGTCCGGTCATGTGTGAGCTGCCGATAATCTGAAAACAGGTGCCGGAAAAGATCAGCAAGACACACCCTATTAAGGGATGCTTGAAGATGTAGGCGGCGAAAATCAGACCGGCGATAAGGGCGAGTCCCTTGACGCCCTGGAGGGAGTAGAGCAGCCCCACCAGTAAGGTAAAGGCAATTGCGACGAACAGGATTTTTTTCTTAAGGTTCAAAGTGCCTGCTCCAGAATGGTGTTTTGCCTGTCCAGTTCAGGATTTTCAGGCAGGACAGTTGATTCGTCGATTTTAACAAGATTTTTGGTTTTGGCAACCTTCCAGGCGAGGATAAAGATAACGATTCCGATCAATACCCGAACGGACAAAATCAAATAAGCGGCCCCGATAAAACTGAACTGTCCGATCAGCAGCAAACCGCCGCCAAACATCAAAACGAATTGGACCGAGGTAATTGCTACGATTTTTTTGGGCGTTACCAGGGCCAGCAGAGCCATGGGCAGGGGGGTGAGGATCAGCCAAATAAACATGCCGGTTACGAGCAGGAAAAAAGGTTGAACGGATTCGGGGAATTGTCCTTTATAAATCAACGTGATAACGATATTTCCCAAGAGGAAGGCAGCGGTAACGATGATTGCGGCGAGAGGAATAGCGAGTTTTAGATAGTTTTTGACCCAGTGGAGAAACTTACCGGTTCGATATAGATCGACTACGCGAGGATAAAAGATGGTTGCCAGGCACCAGATGAGCAGTTCGGGCAGCATGGCCAGTTGGAAAGCCGCTTGATAGATACCGACCTCGGCGTTGGAATAGAAGAAGCCTATCATCAGCACATCCATTCTCTCATACAAAGCGGCAATTACCATTCCGGTGATCATCCATTTGCTGTAATGGAAGATTTCGAGCATGTCCGCCCGATGGGCCAGAGATTTACCGAACACATCTCGGGGTAACATAGCTGCCCCGACCAAGAAGCCCACATACCCCATCACAACATAGCTGCCCACGGCGTTTTGTACGTTTAAAGTATCAGTGGAGGCGAGAACAACGATCAAGAGGAAGCGCCCGATCTGAACAACGGCTTCGATGATTACGTAGCGTCCGAAGAACTCGTTGGCCTGGAAATAATTCAAGACCGACCGGCCCAGCAGATCGCCGATAACCCCGAAGCCGGTGAGAATAAATAATATTCCCGGATCAGTTCCATCCATAAACCAGATAGAGAGATTGTCCGAGAGCAGCAAAATTGTCACGAAGGCGGCGGCCCCAAAAGCAATTCTGGCCAGAAAAGCCGAACGGATAATGCTAAGTGCCCGCGGTCGATCGGAGCGGAGATAAATAGGTACCCGGCGTAAAACTGCCAGGTCGAGCGGATCACCCAGGCAGGACCACATGACTTTAATGATGGCCCAGCAAATTGTGTAAAGTCCGACGCCGTTTTTATCCAGATTGCGATAGATCAGGATAAGAGCCAGGAACCACAAACCCCAAAGCGATATTCGAGTGGCGGTAACCAGCAGGAAATTTTTTGCGGTTCGGTCAGCCATGCAAGGAGCCTTAATTTTGACTGGAGTTATCCGGAGCGGGGTTGCCGAGACAGGAGCTGCATGAGCAGGAGTTGGTCGGGCAGGAAGTGGTTTGGCTGAAACCAGTGGGGATGAGGGTGTTTAGGGAGGAGTTGGTCGGGATGGGGCAATGGTTATTTTTTTGTTGGTTTTGTATTTTTAGCTGAGCCTGTTGCCAGCGTCGGTGTTTGAAATTGCGTAAAGCGAAGATCCATTTTCGGGGCAGCATCCCAAAGGCGACTCTGAGCCAGGTTCGGGGAAAAAACAACACTTCGGGTACCTGAGCGACGATTCCGGCCAGAGTTTTCAAAAGTGCTCGGCGGGAACCGTCATTTCTGATAATGGGCATCATGGTAACCGATTGAAGAGCGACGGCGCGTAAGCCTTTGCGTTTATGCCGATCGACGCCGACCTGCCGAGAGCGTTCCCAGTTAAAAACTTCGCGGGCCAATTCCAGATGCCTAAGGAAGAGTTTACCGTTTTTATACCAGGCGAGGGATAGGCTTTCCTTGTGCACGCGATAGAGAACCAGGGTCTGAAAAAGATACCCGACATCGCCTTCCAGTGCCATGCGTAGAAAAAGCCAGGTATCGGCCAGATCACCCCAGTCCTGGGGCAGTGGACCGATGCGTTGGGCGGTTTCGGTGCGCATGAGCATGGTGGAGAAACAGAAGCCGTAGCGGAAGGTGTCAACGAAGGCTTTGTTTCCGTCGGTGATAAGCTGCCAGCGATCGTCGGTGCCGCCAAAGGGTTGGCTTTTTTCGTCGATCCAGAGTGCTGACCCGTGGACGAAGCTCAGTTCCTGATTGTTGTCCATCAGGGCGACGGCCTGGAGGAGAAAGTCCTTTTCCCAGATATCATCGGCACCGAGGTAGGTTAAATACTCCCCGCGGGCCAGTGAGAGACCGAGGTTGGCGTTCCCTAAAAACCCGATATTTTGTTCATTGGTCCGGTAATGCAGGCGAGGATCGTTGAAACGAGCGACAATATCAGCGGTGTTGTCGGTGGAGACATTATCGAGGACGAGCAGTTCAAAATCCTCAAAAGACTGCTGCAGGGCGCTCTGGATGGCAGCGCCGATATAATCCGCTGCGTTATAGGTTGGTATAACAACGGTTACCCGGGATTTTTTGTCGATGTTTCTATCAGGTTCGTTCACAACTGCGGGTCCTTATTTTTGTTGCTGATTAGAGGTTTTTGGCCAATTTCGCATTTTTAGCAACATTTTTGGGTCAGATTCGCGGAAATTCCATAAATATATTATCGGCTATTGGCGGGGAGTTCTCAAAAAGTAAGTTCGATATTGAGCGGAAATGTATAAAAAATTCAAACTGAGCGATGGCCAGTTTGAGAATGACGAAGCTCGAAAGACGATATAATTTCAAACCGCTCTAACGACCCTGTTAGAGGGCAATTGAAGCAGCGAAAGTTGACTAGGCAAAGATGCTGAATTACATAGCCATGCCGCCATCGACGCAGATTACCTGACCGGTGACGTATCCGGCGGCATCAGAAGCGAGGAAGGCTACGGCGGAGGCGACATCCTCGACCTGGCCGAGTTTTTGCATGGGAACGATCTGTTTGACGCCTTCTTTGACCTTGTCGGGCAGGACATCGGTCATTTCGGTGACGATGAATCCGGGAGCGATGCAATTGGCGGTGACATTGCGTTTGGCGAGTTCTCGGCCGACGGTTTTGGCCATGCCGATGAGACCGGCTTTGCTGGCGGCGTAATTGGTCTGCCCAGCGTTACCCATGACCCCGGCGACACTGGCGATGTTGATGATGCGTCCCCAGCGATTGCGCATCATGGATTTGGCGGCGGCGCGGGTGGCGACGAAGGCGGCTTTGAGGTTGATGTCGATGACGAGATCGAAATCCTCGTCGGACATGGTTAGCAGCAGGCCGTCACGGGTGATGCCGGCGTTGTTGACGAGGATGCCGATGCCGCCGTGTTCTTCGGCGAGATTTTCGATGGCCTGGGTGAGTGCTTTGGAATTGGTGATGTCGATTTTGAGGGTGATGACGTCATCGGTTTTCCACTGATTTTTGGCCAGGTCGGCGAGTTCGTTGAGTCGTTCTTCGTTGACGTCGAGGGCGGCAACCTTGCGTCCCTGTTTGATGAGCTCATGGACGATGGCGCGACCGATACCACGGGCGCCTCCGGTTACGATTGCCAGGCGTTTTTCAGACATTATGTATCTCCCTTTTTTTTGTTATTCGGGGCCGTTAACGGTGATTAAGTTTGGTTTTGCTTTTCGGGCGCGGGCGGTTTTTTTTGCCAGTCCGGTGAGGACTCTGCCGGGTCCGATTTCAACGAAGGTGTCAACGCCGTCGTCGAGGAGTTTATCGAGGGTGGGTTGCCAGAGGACGGGGCTGACGAGCTGTTTGAGGAGTTTTTGGGGGATTTGGTCAGTGGATTTGTAAGGTTCGGCGTCGGCGTTGGCGATGACGGGGCAGTTGAAGGGTGTGAAGGAGCACTGTTTGAGGGCTTGGCCGAGATTTTGGGCGGCGGGTTCCATCATTTTGGTGTGGAAGGCACCGGCGACGCGGAGGACGATAGCTTTGGTGGCGCCGAACTGTTCGGCACGGTCGGCGGCGGCTTGACAGGCGTTGATGGAGCCGCTGAGGACGATTTGTCCGGGGCAGTTGAAATTAACGGGTACGAGCAGAGGGTCTGAACCGTCTGCTTCTGTGAGAGCGTCAGCCAGGACGGCGTCGCAAAGTTGCTGAGCCTGTTCGGGTGAAGCTCCGAGTATGGATACCATGGTGCCGGATTGAGCGTTGGCGGCGGCCTGCATGCTTTTGCCGCGAATCTGTACGAGTTTTAGGCCTTCTTCGAAGGAAAGGGCCCCGGCAGCGTAGAGGGCGGTGTATTCACCGAGACTCAGGCCGATGCAGGCGTGGGGCTGGATGTCGGCGAGTTGGGGGCCGGCTTTGCCGTCGCGGAGGATTTTTAGGCAGGCGGCGGAGGTGACGAAGATGGCGGGTTGGGCGATTTCGGTGGTGTCGAGGCGTTCGGCAGGTCCTTCGAAGCAGATTTTGGCGAGATCGTAACCGACGATTTCGTTGGCTTTTCGGTAGAGATCAGCGATTTCGGTGTCGGCCTTTACCAGGTCAGAGCCCATGCCCATCTGTTGGGCGCCTTGTCCGGGAAACATGAATACGGTTTTCACTTTTTTAGTCCTCAGCAAAAATTTTATTTTTAGGTAACAGCCATCCGGTTGAGCCAGAGTATCTGCTATTGGCCGATTTTGGCCCCTTTATTTAGGTTTCGTTGCCTGAGAGTCAGCTGACGATAATTGTCAAATAAAACTATAAACGAATCAGGTTAACGCCCCAGGTCAGTCCGCCGCCGAAAGCGACGAGGATAACCAGGTCACCGGGTCCGACGCAGCCGGTCTGAATGGCTTCGTCCAGAGCGATGGCAATGGAAGCGGCGGAGGTGTTTCCGTATTTGTCGATGTTGACGAACATTTTATCTGCGGGGAGTTTTAGTCGTTTGACGACGGATTCGATGATACGCATGTTCATCTGGTGTGGGATGATTCTTTTGATGTCATCGTTGTTGATGTTACATTGTATGTAAGTTTCTTTGATGAGTTCGACGATTCTGCGGACGGCGGTTTGATAGGTTTCGCGGCCGCGGATGTCCATGTAAATCATTTTATCGGATTCAAGTTTGCTGCCCACCGGGTAGCGGCTGCCATAGGCCCGGCAACTGAGTGTTTCCCATTCGCTACCGTCGGCGTGCAGGCTGTTGTAGAGTAAGCCGCGGTCGGTGTTGGTGGTGGCTTTTAGAATGGCGGCGCCGGCGCCGTCGCCAAAGAGGATGCAACTGCCGCGGTCGGTGTAATCGGTGATGGTGGAAAGTGTTTCGGCGCCGATGATCAGAGCGGTATCGGCCTGTCCGGCGGCGATGATAGAAGCGGCGACACCCATGGCGTAAGTGAAACCGCTGCAGGCGGCGGTAAGGTCGAAGGCACAGCAGGTTTTGTTACCGAGGCCTTCCTGGATGAAGCAGGCGGTGGCGGGGAAGACCATTTCCGGGGTGATGGTGGCGCAGATGATGAGGTCGAGGTCCTGGGCGTCGATTCCGGCGCGGTCGAGGGCCTGTCGAGCGGCTTTGATGGAGAGGGTGGCGGTGCTTTCGCCGTCGGAGATAATGCGTCGTTGTTTGATGCCGGTGCGGACGGTGATCCAATCGTCGGAAGTGTCGACGATTTTTTCGAGGTCGTGGTTGTCCAGGATTTTGTCCGGGACGGCGCTGCCGGTGCCAACAATAACAGAACGTCTTTTTGTAGTTAAGAAATCACCCTGGACCGCACTTGTCATGGTTTTGTTATCTCTATTAAATGTGATGAAAATTTATACCACTAACAAAAATATTCATAAACAGCAAAAGTTTGAATTAAGATTTTGGTGTTTTTTGTCAGGGGCTTTAAGAGGTTTTGTTTTTAACTTCATTAACGATTTTATCATTGATGCCGAGTCGGAGTTGTTTTTGGGTTTTCAATATGGCGTTTTTGATGGCCCGGGCGTCGCTGGAGCCGTGACAGATCATGCAGGTTCCGTCAACACCGAGCAGGGGAGCAGCGCCATATTCGTTGTAATCGTGCCTCGAATAGAGGCGGTCAATGGCGGGTTGTAGTTTTTCGAGCAGTTCGGGATTTTCTTTGGCGATTTCCAACTTAATGGCTTTGAAGAGACCTTCGGCGAGTCCCTCGGTGAGTTTTAGAACGATGTTGCCGACGAAGCCGTCGCAGATGACAGCGTCAGCAGGGCGATTGAGGAAGTCGCGAGTTTCGACATTGCCGATGAAATTAATGTGCCGGTCCTCGCGGAGCAAGTGATTGACTTTTTTTACGAGTTCATTACCCTTGGCGTCTTCCTGTCCGATACTGACCAGTCCGACGGTGGGATTTTCGATGCCGACGACATCGCGGGCGTAGATGGTGGCCATCTGAGCGTACTGGTGCATGTGAGCGGGCTTGGGGGCGATGTTGGCCCCGACGTCGCAAAGAATGACGGGGCCGGCGAAAGTGGGAAAAACGACCAGGATGCCGGGCCTGAGGACCCCGGGCAGGTTTCTGAGTCTCATTTGGCTGACGGCGACAAAGGCACCGGTGTTTCCGGCACTGATAGTGGCGTCCACCTCGCCGTTTGCGACGGCTTTGGTCATGAGGGCCATGGAGCTTTTGCGTTTTTTTCGGACGGCATCAACGGGGGCATCGTCCATAGCGACGACCTCTGGGGCATGAACGACGGAGATGTGATCCTGCCAGCGTTTTGGTGGTCCCAAACACTCAAGAATCTGATTCTCATCGCCAAAAAGGACCAGTTGATCACCGTTGAGATCGTCAATAGAATCCAAGGCCCCGGCAATAATGGCTTGAGGAGCATTATCGCCGCCCATGGCATCGAGAGCAATACGCATTGGATAATCCTACCTAAGGAAGGTCAGCTTTCCTTGCCTAGATCCAGTTTTAAATTGGGATTAACGTACCCACAGCTTCCGCAGACGGCATGGGGCAATTTAGCATTGTTGCAATTTTTGCAGATGGAGTAATTGACCGGTTTGACAGCGTGATGACTGCGACGGGTGCGGGTGCGGCATTTTGAGGTTTTTTTTACCGGGAGCATAATATCCTAACCTACTTAATAACAGGCACTTAAAAGTCTTAGTTTTCCAGTGCCGGAATCGGTCCGACATGAACAAGAAAACACCGTAATTGAGGGAACCTATTGAAGATAAGGGGGATTGTCAAGTAAAAAATGTCATTATCAAGGTTGATAGTAAAATTATGGTAAGTGATAAATATTATTGCGGGATTAAAATAAATGTCAAAAAGGGGGAAAACCATTGCAATTGTCGTAGAAATCTGCTATTAAACATGGCTGTTATGTAAGTATGTGCGGAGAGTCTGTATATATCCCGACGTAGGATTTTTTAGATAGTAAGAGATGTAAGGTGTTTTAATGACGGTGTTTGCGCCTGGCGGCGAGAAAGGAAGCTCAAAATGGCAGGCAAAAAAGACAAACCGGCGTTGTATGAATTGATAGGAAAGGGGCCGTTAAAGCCAGATGGTCGAGGTTCAATAGAGACGCCGAAGTGGTTTTATGGCCAGAAAAGAAAGACCGAACCGATGCGTGCGGGAGTCCAGGCGATAGCGGTGCCGAAGACGGTATCGGGTAAGCCATTTATACCGCAGACGGTAAAGCAGCCAGCTAAGGTGCAAGTTGAGCAGCCCGGTTCAACGTCGGGGCAGGCCGGTCAGCAGGTTGAGAAGCAGCCAGTTTTGGCTGATTCGTCGGCGATTTCGGGTGTTGGAGCGAAGGTATCGACCCCGAGTGGCATGGCGTTCGGCAAGCGATTGGGTAATTTGGGTTTGGAAGACCAATCGGCCCAGGCGAAAGATGAGGAGGCAAAAGAATTTTCTTTTGGTATGGAAGACCGGAAAATCAGTCTGCTTTTTCCATTATGGGTGGGATGCGTGGTGTTGCTGGGTTTGTTGTTTGTGATGGGTGTAATATATCGTATTGGCCAGCATAGCGGGAAAAACGCGGCTATGAATCAGGCCGGTTTGATAGATAGTTCTGCAGCGGGCCCGGGCGGTACAGGGCAAGGCGGTGATGGATCAACGGCGGATTTGGGTTCGGTTCCGGCGCGTCCGGACGTTTGGGATCGGCCGGGTACGAAGGATACGGCGTCGGGAGCAGGTTCGGGCAATCGTGCTGTTGGGTCAGATTCGGGCCGAAGCGGTGCTCGTTATGAGAGCGCGCTTCCGGGCGGGTCGGGAGTTGCAACTTCGCCGGGAGCCGCAACGGGAAGCGGAACCACCCGTGCTGCTACGAATACACCGGCCGGCGGTGCCGGCCGGACTGCACCAGGAGTTACGACGCAAAACGGTGGTTGGCGGTTGATTTTGTGCGGATCGACTAATCAGCGTGATCTGGTAGCGGTGCAGGAATATTTTAATAAAAAAGGGATTATGACCGGAATAGGCAAACAGAGCAGTCGATGGGTGCTGTATTCGGGTTATTCAGCTTCGAGCAGCAGCGATGCCAAGCTGAGTGAGCTAAAAGCTAAGGTTAAGGAGTTAGGAGCTAAATACAACAGTGAAAAGCCCCGAGGCGCTACGCCGTTTAATCCGAGCACTTTTTCGTCGGCTTTTCCGGTGAAGGATGAGTCGATAACGGGAAAAGTCGGACGTTGAAGCAAGTTGATTTGATGAGAATTAAAAAGCCGCAAAAAGCAAAAAGAATTGCCACAGAGCTCACAGAGAGCACAGAGAGTTTTTGTTTTATTAATCATGAATTGCATGAAGTTCACGGTGTGTTTTTAAGACTGGATGCCCGATCAAGTCGGGCATGACATGTTGAATCGGTTGTTTTGTTGAATTTGTAAATTAATTTGAAGAATATTGTTGTTTAGGAGAAATTTGAATGTCGTTAGACCGTTCATTAAAGTCACGTGACGCGTTAACTCGTCATCGCAATGTTTTAAAGCGTGTAGAGCGTTTGGAAAAGCTGGCGGATGAAGAGCTTTGGAGTGAAGACAAAGACAGCGTGTTTGGATTGCCGAAAGTAGCGCATCGTAAGCTGGCGGCGGGCAAGAAGACCAAGAAAGCCAAGGAGGGAGAAGAAGGCGCTGCTGAAACAACTGAAGCCGGCGAGAAAACTGAATGATCAACTTCTAATTAAAAGCAATTTTAAAACTAAAAAAATCGTCGATAAGTTTACTGAAACCGTCGATTTTTTTGGTTTTGGAAACGGTTCCAGCCTGAGTTCAAGGGTAAGTAAGCATGGATTACATCGCGGAGAGATTGGATTGTATAGAAGCGTCGGGCATACGCCGGATATGGCAGATGGCGGCGACGATGAAAGACCCGGTGAACTTCAGTATTGGAGAGCCGGATTTTGGTGCTCCAGCCGAGATGAAGCGTGCCGCGATTGAGGCGATTGAATCGGATAAGTCGGGCTACACGGTTACGTCAGGTTTGGCCCAGTTGCGCGAGGAGTTGGCCGGGCGAATCAGCCGGGAATTTGGCTGGTCGAATCCATCGGTGTTAATTACCTGCGGATTGAGCGGGGCGTTGACGTTGTCGTTAATGGCGACGGTGAATGCCGGGGATGGTGTGCTGATTCCGGATCCTTACTTTGTGAGTTATCGTCACCTGGTGAATCTGAACGGGGGGAAATGTCAGTTTGTGAACACTTATCCGGATTTTGGATTGACCTGTGAGCGGCTGGACAAGGCGGCGGACGCTAAGAGCAAGGTGCTTTTTGTTAATTCGCCGGCGAATCCGACGGGTGTTTTGTACCAGACTGAGCGATTGAAAGAGATTGCGGGATTTGCCCAGCGAAGGGATTTGTTGGTGCTTTCGGATGAGATCTACCGGGAATTTACTTATGACGGGCAAGCGGACAGCATCGGTCATTACTACGAAAATACGATGGTAATGCGGAGTTTTTCGAAGTGTTACGGGGTGCCGGGGTGGCGGCTGGGTTATGTGGCGGTTCCGGAGCATTTGTCAGGTTTGGCCGATGCGATGGCGACGTTGCAGCAGTACACGTTTGTGTGTGCTCCGCATCCGTTTCAGTTGGCGACGATGGCAGCTTTGCAATGTGATATTTCGGGTCATATTGCGGATTACCATCGAAAACGGGATATGATTTATGACGGATTGAAGGATAAATTCGATTTGGTCAAGCTGGAAGGGGCGTTTTACGCATTTGTAGCGGCTCCGGGCGGCGACGCGACGGCTTTTGTGGAAAAAGCGATTAAAAATGACGTGCTGGTGATACCGGGATCGGTGTTTTCGGAACAGGACAGTCATTTCAGGCTCAGTTACGCAACCAGTGATGAAATGATCGCCAAGGGAATTGAGCGTCTGATTTCGCTGGTTTGATCGGACAAACTCGGTTGGTTTTGTTGGATTGACAAATCATCTTGATATTGATATGTTCCAGCCCGGCTGTGATTATTCGGGGTGAATAAGCAGCCAATTGACAAAAGGCTGTTGAGTCGTTAAATATAGCCGTGATGGTCGCCAGAGTAAGGATGGCGGCGGGAGAACAAATGCGATTTATATTACTGGATAAAGTGACGGAACTGGTGCCGGGTGAGAAGATCTCGTCGGTGAAGGCTTTGTCGCTGGGGGAGGAATATCTGGCGGATCATTTTCCGACGTTCCCGGTGCTGCCGGGGGTGATGATGCTCGAAGCATTGGTACAATCCGCGGCGATGCTGGTTCGAGTGACCAATAATTTTTCCCAGAGTGTGATTGTTATGCGGGAAGCGCGGAATATAAAATACAAGAGTTTTGTCAAGCCGGGCAATATATTGCGGATGGAACTGGTGGCCAAAAAAATTGAAGCCGGCGAAAGCAGCTTTGTGGGTAGCGGTTATGTTGACGATACGCCGACGGTAGAAGCCCGGCTGAAATTGAAGCATTTTAATTTGTCGGAACAAAACGCCGACTGGGCGGAAGTTGACGAGCGAATAATTATTGAAATGAAACATCGTGCCAAACTGGTAGGTGCGTGTCAAGATTAGCTGGAGGTAAAGCAATTATGTCGATGAGTCGTGAGGAAATATACGACAAGGTAAGTGAAATTCTGGTTGAAGCCCTGGGAGTTGATGACGATGAGATATCGGAAGGCGCGACCTTGATGGGCGACCTGGGTGCGGAGAGCATTGATTTTCTGGATATTGTGTTTCAACTGGAGAAGTCGTTTGGGATTAAGATTCCCCGGGAAGAGTTGTTTCCGGCAGAGAATCTGCAAAACAACCCTGATCTGGTAAGCGACGGCAAACTGACCGAAGTGGGTGTGGCTCAGTTGAAGAGTTCGATGCCTCACGTCGATTTTACAGAGTTCGAGAAAGATCCTGATCTGAATAAGATTCCGGATTTGTTCCAGGTTAAATCCA
The DNA here is from genome assembly GCA_016934515.1 of Sedimentisphaerales bacterium. Lineage (GTDB taxonomy): Bacteria > Planctomycetota > Phycisphaerae > Sedimentisphaerales > SM23-30 > JAFGSR01. The sequence goes on along the minus strand of JAFGSR010000013.1, from coordinate 12,410 downwards.
TAATTAACTATATCGAAGGCAAAGTGAATAGCTAAACATGCTTTTGCCGGTTTGGGGTGTCAGGTTTTAACCTGGTATCTGCTGATTTGGCTGCGCCGAGGTTTGGTGCTGCGCGGGGGAGTTATTTTGCGGTTCTGTAAGATTAACAAGCTGCGGATTGAGGTTGCTAAGTGCGTTGGATATGGATAGATAAGTTTGTGGAGTTTGAGTCGGGCAAGCGCGCGGTATCGATCAAGAACGTGAGCATGGCAGAGGAGCACCTGCACGATCATTTTCCGGGATATCCGGTGATGCCGGCGCCGTTGCTGATCGAGGCGATGGCCCAGACGAGCGGGATACTGGTGGGAGAGGCGCGGGATTTTAAGGAGAAGGTGATTCTGGCCAAGGTGAACAAGGCGATTTTTTACATGGAGGCTCGTCCGGGGGATCAGTTGCGGCTGGAGGCGACGGTGGAGAACCTGGCCGCCGAGGCGGCGACGATAAGCGGGCGCATTACCCGCGGAGATGAATTGTTGGCGGAGATCGGATTGATGTTCAGTCACATCGATCAGAATATGGGCGGGATGGAATTTCCGGAAGAGAATTTTGTGTTTGATAATGATCAGTTTATGGATTTGTTGCGGGGCTACAAGGTGGACAGCGCCAAAGAATGATTGCGGCTGAACGCGGCAATTTTGATATTTGCGGCCTAAAAAATAATCAGGCTTTTTTGAAATCTAGTGAGAAATCATGGCAGATCGTCGAGTAGTAGTAACGGGACTGGGAATAAGTTCGGCACTGGGCAATGACCGGGACGCTTTCTGGCAGGGGATGCTGGCCGGGGCAGTAGGGATCGATCGGATTGGTGGATTTGATCCGGTTGAGTTTGGCTGTCAGGTGGGGGGGGAAGTGGGCGAAATCAAGGTTAACAAGCTGGTACCCAAGTTTCATCGTAAAGCGACCAAGTTGATGTCGCGAGATATTGAACTGGCGGTGGTTGCGGCGGACGGAGCTGTTCGGGACGCGGGGCTGAAGACCAGAGGAACGGTAAATGATGGCGAAGCGGTTGGGATAGAACCGACGCGTAGCGGAGTGATTATCGGTGCCGGGCTGATCTGTTGTGACCTGGTGGAATTAGGCTCGGCGGTGGAACACGCTATCGAGGATGGCAAGTTCAGTCTAAGCAAGTGGGGCGGCGAGGGGATGGAACAATTGACGCCGTTGTGGCTGTTGAAGTATTTGCCGAATATGCTGGGCTGCCACGTGAGTATTATTCATGATTTTCAGGGGCCGAACAATTCGATTACCTGTGCGGAAATTTCGGGTTTGCTGTCGATTGGTGAAGCGTATCTGACGATTAAGCGGGATCGGGCGGACGTGATGGTGGCCGGCGGTGCGGAATGCAAGATAAATCCGTTGAGTCTGGTTCGTCAGAGTTTGCAAGGCCGGTTGAGTACGAAATATAACGATCGACCGAAAGAATCTTGTCGGCCTTTTGACCAGGAAGCGGATGGTACGGTACTGGGCGAAGGGGGCGGGATTGTGGTGCTGGAGGAGTTGGAGCAAGCTCGAAGCCGGGGAGCGAAGATTTACGCGGAGATAACCGGTTTTGGAGTGTCTTGTAATTTCAGTGATGATTTTGTTACACCTGAACCTAATGCCCGGGGGATAACGATTGCGATTGAAAAGGCTTTGCAGGGTGGTGGTCTTTCGCCTGATCAGGTTGATTTGCTGGTGCCGCACGGTTTGGGAGTTCTGAGTGACGATCAGGCTGAAGCCAGAGCGATTGTGAATGCCTTTGGCGATCATGCCCGGGAGCTTGAGGTTCAGGTTACCAAAAGCCGGGTGGGCAATTGTGGGGCGGGAGCGGCGGCAATCGATTTTGTTTCGACGGTGCTGGCGCTGACCGATGGCAAGGTGGCCCCGATGGTGAATTGTGAAAAGCCTTTGGTTGAATGCGGGTTAAAGCTGGGCGGCGATGAAGTGCGGCAGGTGGCAATGCAAAATGCCGTGTGCAGCAGTTATACGTACGGCGGTCAGACCGCGGCTATGTCGTTAAGCAAGTTTTCTGAGTGAAAATCAGTGAAGTTTTGCTTGAAAACAACGTAAACGAAAAAGCGATAAATATAAGAGGTCCAGATGGAATGTCGTCGAGTAGTGATAACCGGGATGGGCGTGGTAACGCCTTTGGGTGCGGATGTTGAGCAGATGTGGCAGAGCATTTTGGCAGGCAACAGCGGTGTTGCCAAGACCGATTTGTTTGACGCCAGTACCTTTCCGACGCAGTTTTCGGGCCAGGTTCGGGATTATGATCCGATGGCGGCGGTGCCGGCAGAGGTGGTTGAGAGCCACAGGTTGTCGGGTCGCAACAGCGGATTCATGATTGGGGCGGCGTTGCAGGCTTGGCGTCAGGCGGGATTACCGGACAATCTGGATGGGCAGAACTCGGGTCCATCGGTGCCGGCTGCGGATCGGGTGGGGATTTATCTGGGAGCTGGTGAAGGACCGTTGGATTTTGAGCAATTTATAGCAGCGTTAGTGGAAGGCTGGGATAGTGAAGCTAAGGATGTTAACTGGTCGAAATGGTCTCAGGTTGCTTTGTCGCGGATGGATAAGGTGCGAGAACTGGAGCAGGAGCCGAACATGCCGGGCGCCCATCTGTCGCAGTTGTTCAAGTTGCGTGGTCCTTGTCTGAGTTGTTTGACGGCTTGTGCAGCCAGTACCCAGGCGATTGGTCAGGCGTTGGAGTTGATTCGCAACGGTGATGCGGACGTTATGTTGGCCGGCGGAACGCATTCGATGATTCATCCCCTGGGTCTTACGGGATTCAATCGTTTGACAGCTTTATCGACGCGTAACGACAATCCCAAGGGTGCGTCGCGGCCTTTTGAGCGGGATCGGGATGGATTTGTATTGTCCGAGGGTGCCGGGGCGGTAATTTTGGAAAGTCTGGAAAGTGCTCAGGCCCGCGGCGCGAAGATTCTGGCCGAAATTGTGGGCTACGGCAGTACAGCCGATGCGTTTCGGATTACGGATCAGCATGAAGAAGGTCGCGGCGGTATCAGTGCGGTGAAACTGGCTTTGGCGGACGCGGGGATGGGGCTGACTGACATTGATTATATCAGTTCGCACGGCACAGGGACCCGCGAGAATGATTCCATTGAGACTTTAGTAATCAAGGCCGTTTTTGGCGGGCAGGCGTATAAGATTCCGGTCAGCAGCGTCAAAAGCATGCTGGGGCATTTGATTGCGGCGGCAGGTGTGGTGGAGTTTATTACTTGTGTGCTGGCGATTCGGGATCAGATTTTGCCGCAGACGATTAATCTGGAAAATCCGGACCCGGAGTTGGATCTGGATTATGTACCGAACGTTCCTCGCAAAGCCAAAGTGGATGTTGTTATGTCTAATTCCTTTGGATTTGGGGGCCAGAATAACACGGTAATATTGCAAAAATATGCTGGATAGCAAGTTTCGTTCTGACCGGGTGACTCTTGTTCTGGTTGGCGATCATGTTTGATTCAATTATGGATAACTGGGGTATGCTGATTTCGGCGGCGTTGTTGCTGGCGGTTTTGTCGGTGGCGGCGTTGCTGAGTAAGTATGTCCGGCTGATGCTGAATATTGTGCGGGACACGCCTTTGCCGCCGATGATGGGGCCGATAGATTATGAGCGGCTCCAAGGTGAGCAGGTTAATTTTCGCGCTTTTGACGGGACGCTGTTGCGGGGGATGTTTTTGAGTCCGACGATACTCCGGGGCGAGAAAGGTAGTCGGATAGAATCAGGCGATTTCGGTGTGCGGGGGCAATTTCCACGGGAAAGCTCGGTAAATGATTGGATTAGGGAGGATTTCCATAGTGGGTATGTATCTGCTCAGAGTCGCGGCGTGATTGTTTTTTGTCATGAATATGGCTCGGACATGTACAGTTGCATGCGTTATTGTCGCGGTCTGCTGGAGGCGGGGTTTGATATTTTTTCGTTTGATTTTCGTTCGCACGGGAGCAGCAGCAGTTTAAATGGTTATCAGCCTCGGCTGTGGTGCACGGATAAGGAGATTTCTGATTGTCAGGGAGCTTTGGCTTTTGTTAAATCGGAACTGGAAGCGCGTGGTTTAGATGTGAATATCGGTTTGTTCGGTATTTCGCGGGGAGCAGGGGCGGCATTGATGGCGGTGGCGCAGATGCCGGACGATTGCGGGATCAAAGCGGTGTTGTCGGATGGGGCATATTCGACCGACACGACGGTGGAATGGTCAATGCAGAAATGGGTTCACATTTTCGCGCGGGTACGTTTTGTTTACGAGAACCATCGTCCGGCATTTTGGCATTTTTTGCGCTGGCTTTTGTTGAAGTTTGCGCGAGTGCGTTTTAGGTGTCGTTTTCCGTCGTTGCGTAAGTCGGTAGGTCATTTGCGTAATCAAGCGTTGTTTTTTATTCACGGCCGAAAGGACTCGATGATAATGTTCGAGCAAGCGGAAACTTTTTATAAATTGTCGCATGAACCACATTATTTGTGGGTAGTGCCGCAGGCCGGACACAATCAATCGGTGGTGCAGGAGCCGGAGCTTTATAAAACGCGATCGGTGGAGTTTTTTAATAAGTATCTTGGAGTTGGTGGGTCCGGCGGTAAGCCCCGGGCGGTGGCCCAGGAAGAATTGCAGGCGGCGCGGCAATTTTTTGCGGCCAATTGTAATACGGATTGCCGCAGCAACAAGGCGACCGGAAAATCCGGTTCGGCGGGAACATTCTGTGCATCGGGGAAAACCAGTTTGGCAGAGCAAACTGGTACAGTCGGAAAGAAGTCGGGAAAACTTGTGCCGGTTGGGGATAAGTTGAATGTATAGGATTTTGTATTTCGCTGTTTCCGAAAGCCGTAGCGACCAACGGGAGCGTCGAAATTTCCTGTGGATCGCGGCGAATCCGGTCCAGCGAAAGCTGGTAACTTGAGCAATGATAAGTAAGCTGATAGGGTTTTGGGTATCAAAGGCGACAGCGCGTCGTCTAAGACAATTTGAAAAGAAACTTGATTGTTGTCGTGAGGTGCAGGCTCAGTTGTTGAAGCAGATTTTGTCTGCTAACGAGTCGAGTGAATTCGGCCGACAGCATGGTTTTGACAAAATTAGCAATTACGACGATTTTGTCAAGTCGGTTCCCCTGAGTAACTATTCTTATGTTGAGCCTTATATAGAAAAGTGCAAGCGGGGGCAGACGAGTGCGTTGTTTGGCGGTGATCAGAAAATTTTGATGTTCGCCCTTACCAGCGGGACAACTTCAGCGGCGAAGTTTATTCCGGTTACGAAGAAATTTCTGGAAAATTATCGGCGAGGCTGGGATATTTGGGGGATCAAGGCGATATCGGATCATCCGGGCAGTTATTTGCGCAAGATTTTGCAGGTTACCAGTTCGGCCCGTGAGCAGGTGACGGAAAGCGGGATTCCGTGCGGGGCGATTTCGGGGATGCTGGCCCAGCATCAGCGTTATATTGTGCGGAAGTATTATGTAACGCCTTGCGAAGTTGCGGAGATTGAAAATGCTGCGGACAAGTATTATACGATTATGCGTTTGGCGATAATCGAAGATGTGGCATTTATCAGCACGGCCAATCCGAGCACGGCTTTGACGCTGGCTCAAACGGCCGAACGTGAAGCTGATCGGCTGATTCGGGATGTGCATGATGGCACGTTGGATGAAAAAGTTTCGGTTTCCCGGTCATTACGCAATAAGTTGCGGGGCAGATTACCCAAGCGTCCGGGGCGGGCGGGGCAACTGGAGGAGATTTTGCGGGATGAAGGCCGGCTTTTGCCGAGGGATTTCTGGGATTTATCTTTCCTGGCCAACTGGACCGGCGGTACGCTGGGGATGTATATGCCGCGGCTGCTGGAGTATTACGGGGCGGTACCGATCAGGGACATCGGGCTATTGGCCAGCGAGGGGCGGATGAGCATTCCGCTCGAGGACAACACCGCCGCAGGCGTGCTGGATATTACGAGCAACTTCTATGAATTTGTGCCTCAGGAAGAAATGGATAGCATTGCCGATGTTGATAGCAGAAAAATTATTGATGAAGGCGTAACGCCGCTGCAGGGCTGTCAACTCGAAAAAGGCAAATGCTATTATATATTTTTGACCAACTGGGCGGGTTTGTATCGCTATAACATCGGGGATCTGGTTCGGGTAGTGGATTTTGTAAAAGAAACGCCGGTGGTGGAGTTTTTGTCCAAGGGGGCGCATAGCAGCAGTATTACCGGGGAAAAACTGACGGAAAGGCAGGTGGTTGAGGCGGTGCATCGGGCATCGGACGATCTGGCTATCCGAATCGATACTTTTGTGATGATGCCGCAATGGGATGATCCGCCAAGGTATCGGTTTTATTTTGAGTCGGCCGCGGCCGCGGCGTTGCCGCAGGGTGATCTGCGCCATCTGGCTGAACTTATTGATCGTCGCTTGCAAATGAGCAATATTGAATATGATGCGAAACAGGAAAGCGGGCGACTGGGGAAACTGGACATTCGGCAGGTGCCGAGCGGCTTCCTGATCAAACGTGATGAACAGTTGCTCCGGGCCAGGGGCGGCCGACGAGAACAATTTAAACATCGTTATTTGTATAATGAGCCGAAAGATTTGGATTAATGCTGAGACAAATTCTAAGAGTAATACGTTTGTTGGGGCTGCGCCGGGCGGCGCGGATGAAGAAGCATCATGAGCAGGGCCTCAAGACGGTACGAGGCTACGCGGCCTGCAGCAGTTGGTGGGCATTGCTGGATTGTGGTTTTCTGGACGAGTTGGAGCAGAAAGGCCAAGTGCTGCAAAGCGAATTTGCCCGCGACCATTCGTGTGAACCGGAAGTTTTGGCGGCGGTGGTGGAATATCTGGACGGCATCGGTTTTTTGCACCAGCAGGGTGACCGAGTGAGCCTGGCCCCGGAGGGTAAGGTGTTGATGGCCGAGCCCCGGGGGATGGTGGAGTTGTTGTGGGCTTATGAGCCTTGTTTTGGCAATCTGGGCGATTTGCTGGCTGGTCGAAAAAAATACGGACGTGATCTGACCCGCAACATTACTTACGTGGGCATTGGTAGTGGGCGGCTCTGTGAGCAGTTACCTTATCCAGTGATGCGGCGGATGGTGATCGAGCACCGCCGACGGATGGTGCTGGATCTGGGTTGCGGCGATATGGCTTTTTTGCGGGGGCTCTGCGGGATGGATGAGCAGATTCGCGGGCATGGGATTGATTGTTCGCAGGAAATGGTGGATTTTTGTCTGAAGCAATTGAGCCGGGATGATTGCGGCGGTAGATTGACGGCGCAGACGGGAGACATGTTCGATTTGCCGGAGTTGCCGAGCGAGGTGCAGGGCGTTGACTGCGTAACGGCCTGCGATACTTTTCATGAATATATACAACAGCCGGAGCAGTTAGTGAACTTGTTGAAGGGATTGAAAGAGCGATTCGCCGGGACGATGTTTGTGGTGGGGGAGTTTTGTTTGCAGGATCAGGCCTGGCTGAAAAAACACCCAACGGCATCGCTGGAGCACCATTTGTTTCATCAGTTGAGCAATCAGCAGATCGGCACGGCGCAGCAGTGGCGCGAAATTTTTGCCCAGGCAGAGATGCAAATTGTCGAAGAGCAGGTTTACGACCTGATCGGGCACGGTTATTTCACTTTGCGCTAATCGAAAACCAACAGGATTTTATTGATAGCTGCACAATTCGAACCATTAGGAAAATTTAGCACCCAAAATTATATACAAGCGAGGTGTTGCATGAATCGTCGAGAATTTTTGAAAAAGTCTGCGCGTTTTGGTTTGGGTGGGGCTGGGCTGGCGGGATTGATGGGGAATGTGCCCGGCTGTGTCAATGATAAGTCGAAGAACTCCTTCGGAACGGCAGGGCGACAACGACAGAAACAGCCGAATTTTGTAGTGATTTTCGCGGATGACATGGGTTATGGTGATGCGGGTTGTTTTGGTCATCCGACAATTTCAACACCGAATCTGGATCGGATGGCGGCCGAGGGGATGAAGTTTACCCAATTTTATTCAGCTGCGTCGGTTTGCACGCCGAGCCGGGCGGCTCTGATGACCGGGCGGTTACCCATCCGTAATGGCATGTGCAGTAACAAACGACGGGTGCTGTTCCCGAATTCAGCGGGGGGGCTGCCTGCTGAGGAAATTACAATCGCCGGGGCATTGAAGAGTAAGGATTATGCAACTGGTTGTATTGGTAAATGGCATCTGGGCCATTTGCCGGAGTTTTTGCCAACTCGTCGGGGATTCGACAGCTATTACGGCATCCCTTACAGCAACGACATGAAACCCAGCATTTTGATGGAAGGCGAAAAGATAATTGAGCAGCCGGTGCAGCAGCAAACCTTGACCCGACGTTACACCGCCAAGGCCAAGGCGTTTATTGAACAACACCGCACAGAACCGTTTTTTTTGTATATGGCTCACTCTTTTCCGCATGTTCCGTTGTTTGCCTCGGATAAATTTAAGGACACAAGTCGGCGGGGGCTTTATGGCGATGTTGTTGAAGAACTGGATTGGAGCGTAGGCAAAATTATGGATACGCTGCGGCGATTAAACCTAGCCGAAAATACGCTCGTGATGTTTACCAGTGATAACGGTCCGTGGCTGACGAAAAAATTACACGGCGGTTCGGCGGGCTTACTCCGGGGCGGCAAGGGCAGCACCTGGGAAGGGGGCATGCGGGAGCCCGGCCTGGCCTGGTGGCCTGGACGAGTTAAGGCCGGGACTGTTAATCGAGAATTGGCCGGCACGATGGATATTTTTGCGACGTTTTTGGATTTGGCCGGGGTGGATTTGCCCCGGGACCGGGTAATTGACGGCGTGAGCATGGCTGGGATGTTGCTGGGCGATGGGGCAGGTAAGCGGCAGGAGATGTTTTATTACCGTGGGGAAAAATTGTTCGCAGTGAGGCAAGGACCCTGGAAGGCTCATTATATTACCCAGTCCGGCTACAAAAACGACCGAAAAGAGCACGATCCGCCTTTGTTGTTTCATCTGGACCACGACCCGGCGGAAAAGTTCGATGTTGCCCAGGATCATCCGGAGGTGCTGGCCCAGATCAACAAGCTGGTTCAGCAGCACCAGGAAGGCATCAAGTCGGTACCGAGCCAATTAGAGAAAAAGATTAATTCACTCTAACAAAATAAGTGTTTGAATTGACAAAAGGGCCATTATTGCTATTTTTAACGCATTTTGTCAGGGTCTCTAATAATTAATCCGGTTAGATGCATTGGGCAGGAACCGGGGGGTGGATTAATCGATTCAATCGAACGGGGGAAGAATTAAAAACTTGCTTTTTGGCCTGGATTGGCGTAATTTCACCGGACTATGATAGATATTAAGAAATTACGAGAGACCCCGGAATTGTACAAAACGGCCTGTCAACAGAAGGGCTGCGGTGTCGATGTGGATGAATTGCTGCGTCTGGATGCCCGGCAGTTGCAGTTGAAGCGTGAGCTTCAGGAAATTGCTACGGAAAAGAACCAGACCGGCAAGGCAATTGCCAAAATGAAGGACGCCGACCAGCGGGACCAAGCTATCGAGCGGATGGCTCAATTAAAGAATCAGGAGAAGGCTCTGACAGATGAGGTTGCTCAGTTGGAGCCGCAATTGCATGAGTTGCTGCTCAACATGCCGCTGCCGGTTCATCCGGACGCACCGGTGGGACCGGACGAGTCGGGTAATGTCGAGGTTCGACGCTGGGGCAAGGTGCGTGAGTTTGATTTTGAACCGAAAGACCACATCACCCTGGGAACCAACCTGGGGATCGTGGATATGGAACGCGGCGTGAAAATGTCCGGTGCGCGGAATTACCTGTTGAAGGGTGACGGGGCGCTTTTGCATCAGGCGGTTTTGCGGCTGGCGCATGAACAGATGGTGGCCAAGGGGTTTGAGCCGCTGACGGTGCCGGTGTTGACGCGGGAAGAAACCTTCCTGGGCACCGGCTGGTTCCCGGAAGGTCGCAGCCAGGTTTACGAAGTGCCCAGGGATGAATTGTTCCTGGTGGGCACCGCCGAAGTGCCGGTTACGAGCCTGCACATGAATGAGATTTTGGATGAGGCGGACCTGCCCAAAAAATATGTCGCCCAGTCGCTTTGTTTTCGCCGTGAAGCTGGTGCCGCCGGCAAGGACACTTATGGTTTGTACCGCATCCATCAGTTCGAAAAGGTCGAACAGGTGATCGTTTGTAAAAACGACCTGGATGAGGCGGAAAAATGGCATCAGCACATCCTGCAAAACTCCGAGGAGCTTATGCAGATGCTGGAGTTGCCTTATCGGGTGCTGGAAATTTGCACCGGGGACATGGGAATGGCTAAATACCGCATGTACGACATCGAAACTTACATGCCCAGCCGCCAGGGGTATTGTGAGACGCATTCGGCCAGTAATCTGCTGGATTTTCAGACCCGCCGTTTGAATTTGCGTTATCGCGACGAGGATCGCAAAGTGCATTACTGCATTTCGATGAACAATACGGTGGTTGCCTCACCGCGGATATTAATTCCGTTGATGGAGTTGTATCAGGAGGCGGACGGCACAATTACGATTCCGGTTGCCTTGCGTCCTTACATGCAGGGTAAGGAGAAAATTACCGCACATTAGCTGGTTTCGTAGGTTTCGTAGGATGGGCTTTAGCCCATGCTGTTTTTTGTTTTGAATTTTGAATTTTGGTAATTCGAATTTGTTTAGGATTTTGGATTTAGTGCTTAGATTTTCCAGTTTATCTGGATTAAGGATATAGAGAATGATAGTTGTAATGTCAGCAGATCGCACGGATGACCAGTTGAACCATGTGGTGCAAATGGTCGAGGAGATGGGGCTGACCAGCCACGTGATTTACGGCACCAACCGCACGGTAGTAGCGGCGGTGGGCGATAAGCGGATGGTCGATAAGGGTGCCCTGGAAAATCTGCCGGGGGTGGAAAAGATTGTGCCGATTTTGAGTCCTTACAAGGTTGCCAGCCGGGAGGTCAAACAGGAAAAAACTATTGTGGAATTGCAGCCCGGCGGTGCGCAGATCGGCGGGACCGGTTTTGGGGTGATTGCCGGACCGTGCAGCGTTGAGGACCGCAGTCAGTTGCTGGAGGTGGCCCACGCGGTCAAGGAGGCCGGTGGAGTGGGTTTGCGCGGTGGGGCGTTCAAGCCGCGGACCAGCCCTTACAGTTTTCAGGGATTGGCGGAAAAGGGTCTGGAATATCTGGCCGAGGCTCGCGAACAGACCGGTTTGGCGGTGGTTACCGAGGTGTTGACGGTTACCCATGTTGATCTGGTTGCCCGATACGCCGATGTGTTGCAGGTGGGCGCACGCAATATGCAGAATTTTATGTTGCTTAACACCGTAGGTGCCCAGGGAAAACCCGTTCTGCTCAAGCGGGGCATGAGCGCGACTTTGGAAGAGTTTCTGTTGGCCGCCGAATACATTATCAATGCCGGCAGTTCGAAAGTAATTTTGTGTGAGCGGGGTATCAGAACTTTCGAGCAGTATTGTCGCAACACCCTGGCTTTGTCGATGGTGCCGGCGGTCAAGCGGGTAAGCCATTTGCCGATTGTGGTCGATCCAACGCATGGTACCGGACACGCTTACATGGTGGAGTCGATGAGCCTGGCCGCGATTGCCGGCGGTGCGGATGGTTTGCTGATTGAGGTGCATCCGGACCCGGAACACGCCATGACCGATGCCGCTCAACAACTCGATATTCCGCATTTTCAGCAGTTGATGATCAAAGCCCGCCGGGTAGCTGAAGCAGTTGACCGCAAGATTTAAGTCGACAGTTTAAGTCCTCAGTCTAAGTCCTCAGGTGGCAGACTTTAGGTGATCGGTTAATAATTAAGCGAGTAGCATCGAGGAAATTTAAGCCATACTGAAATATCAGCAAGTAACAGATTTATTGTTGAAGAAAGATATTCTCGTACACTCTGTTGCTGTCCCCTCCCAGCCAAACAGCACTACCTGATATTAAAAAATAAGTTTTTTACATTTGATTTCTTATTCCAGAGCTTATTGTAAAACTAAAACAAAAACACCAATATCAGTATAAAAAACGGGGATTTTGACAATTTTAAAATATTTTCCAGATAAATGTCTAATATACTTCCTAAATAATTGATTAATAAGTATATACATCATTTTATACCTTGCGAGCGAATAAAATATCCTTTAAAAAAATGCTTATGTTAATAGTATTTTATATAAACCTTTAATTTTCAAGGCATTACAATTACGTTTAAAGAGAAGCAAAAACAAAGTCTCTGCGAAATTATCAAATATGTAAATCTTTATTAAAAATGTACTTACAGGCTTGTAATGATATTTGTTTGCCGAAGCTTGACGCCTGCGTCAAAAGTTTGCTCAGGCAGCGATGCTGAGCGTTGAAAATCTCTCGAACTTCCGGCAATGTAATAAAAATCGTC
>JAFGSR010000183.1 GCA_016934515.1 Sedimentisphaerales bacterium | reverse complement strand
CTGTCAACCCTAAAATTACCATAACTATCTGAATTTACAAGATTTATGACATGTTTTACGAGCAAATACTTTTGACGCTGGCATCAACTTTCTTCAAAAAACCACCCCAAAACCACCCAACTTTCACCCATGTTTTTTGACAAAATTTCATCTTTTCTCACTTTTGGCCCACTTTTAGCGCCTCATTTTCAGCCACATAATGGATGCAACATGTCTAATAATGTGGCCGTTTCTGCAACACTTTTCGAAACAAAAATAAAGACTTACAACCACTTCAGGCTTCAAACTTCCCCGCTACGCCAAAGCGCTCCCGCCGTGCCGACGCCCGTCGTGGCAGGTCGCGGCGGCGAGCAGGCTTCAGGCATTCCTCCCCCCCTCCCGGACGATTCCACCCTTGACTATAACCACATCTTCTGCTAGAAGTTAACTCTTTGCTCAGCCGTAACTTAATTATTTGCCCGGCATAAATAAACTGAAGTGAATATTTGTTAATAAACTAATCCAACGCATCGGCAACAATAACTTAAATATTTAATAGACAATAACTTATGATATATTTCCGCCGGATTCTACCATACATTTTCGCTCAAAAAAAAGACCTTATCGCGGTTTTCGTCTGTGCCGCCCTGGTCGCTTTTCTGTTCACCTTCAGTATCGTTATGATGCTACCCTTCATGAAAGTCATGATCGGCGAAGAGCCTCTGCATAGCTGGGTTGACCGCATACTCATCACAAGTCGCTCTGGCATAAGCTTTTACGATATTCAGCTTCGTGAGGATTTCTCCGAAGATTCCCCCCAAATTCTCTCTGATAGCATCCTTCCCCAGATCAGTTCCATAAAACGTAAATCCACCGGCTTCGATGCCGACCTCATCCCCAGAGACAAAATCCTGGCTATTTCAATCAACGATCAGCCTCCCATCAAAAACCGAAACCGGGCCGAAATCATCAAAAATCTCGCCCAGGCACCCACAAACCAGCCCATCACCCTGCTCATCGAAAGAGCTGGTTTAGAATCCCAGCCTTTCTCCGTAAACTTAACTCTCGATGCCGAACCGTTTTATGCTCCGCTGCTAAAAAAATTCATCAGTTTTGTCCCCCGCGATCAATCCAAAAATTTCAAACGCAACTGCCTCATCCTGCTGGTCGTCATCATACTGATAACCTCGATTGTGCGGTGCCTGCTCCGTTTCATCCAGGAATATCTCACCAAACGCATCTCTTTTAAGAGCATCATGCAACTCCGCCAGGAAGCCTACTCCAAAGCCGTCCGACTGCCCCTGACCTTTTTCTCCAACGAGGGCGTCAGCGACACCATCAGCCGCTTCGTGCAGGACTCCAATCGCATAAATCAAGGTATTTCAACAGTTTTCGGCAAAGCCATCCTGGAACCCATGAAAGTCATCGCCTTGGCCGGTGCCGCTTTCACCATTAATTCCAAAATGACCGCCATCGTCATCATGGGCGCTCCCGTCGCCGGGATTATCATCAACAAGCTCGGCAGTAAAATGAAAAAGGCCACCCGCCGCACCCTGGAAAGCTGGTCTAAGTTGCTCAGCCACCTCCAGGGAACCCTGCTTGGCATCCGCATCGTAAAGGGTTATCACCAGGAGAATTACGAACAAAATCGATTCACCATAATCAATCAAAAGCTGCTCAAGCAGCAATTCCGCGTAGGAAAAATCGACGCCGCCAGCGGCCCAATCCTGGAATCCCTCGGCATCACCGCTGCATGTATAGGGATGATCTTTGCAAGTTATTGGTTGACATCGGGGCAGATGAGAATGAGTGATTTTAGTACCCTGGTGATGCTGCTGGGGGCAATGGCGGAATCGGGGCGCAAGCTGGGCAATGTTTATCCGCGACTACAGACGGCAAATGCTTCGGCGCAAAGGATTTATCAGATTATCGATGCACCGATTGAAACCGATCCGGCTGGTGCGTTTCACCTGTCGCGGTTGAATAAGTTGCTGGAATTTAAAGAGGTTACATTCACGTATCCCAACAGTACGGGTGCAACGCTGGAAAATATTAATCTGCAGGTGCAGGCCGGTCAGACGGTGGCGGTGGTGGGGCCGAACGGGTCGGGCAAAACTACGCTGTTGAGTTTGATACCGAAATTTTTTGTTCCGGAGCAAGGTGTAATTAAAATTGACGGGCAGGACATTGGCAAGGCAAGTCTGAGCAGTTTGCGGGAGCAGATCGGGATAGTAACCCAACAGACGGTGGTATTTAATGATACGATAGCGGCTAACATTGCTTACGGTAATGAGCACGCCAGTGAGGAAGACATTTACGCAGCGTCAAAACAAGCGTATGCACATGAATTTATCGAGCAGCAGCGGCAAGGGTATCAGACGATAATCGGCGAACAGGGGGCGACGCTGTCGGGGGGGCAGTTGCAGCGGATTGCGATTGCGCGGGCGATTTTGCGGAATCCGGCGATATTGATATTTGACGAAGCGACCAGCCAGATTGATTCGGACAGTGAAGCGAAAATCCAAAAAGCGGTGCTGGAGTTCGCCCGGGGCCGGACCTCGTTTATTATTGCCCACCGGCTGACCACTATCATCAACGCCGACCGGATTGTGGTGCTGGAGCAGGGAAAGATTATCGCCCAGGGTACGCATAAGGAACTGATAGACTCGTGCGAGCTGTATCGCAAGCTTTATGAAATGCAGTTTGCGGAATGATTAGATATTGACAAACAGCTTTTTGTTGCTAGAATTTTGGTTTGTGGATTTTTGATCCTGCGAAAAATTGAATATAAGCTTGTTCGCGACAGTTTTTTAGGTGCGGGATATTTTTTTGCCGCATGATTTTGAGTGGTTGCGGAATGAGTTGTAATATTAGAACGATGCCCCCATCGTCTAGCGGCCTAGGATACCTGGTTCTCAGCCAGGTGACAGGGGTTCGAGTCCCCTTGGGGGTAGTCTTTTTTTGTGGTGGGGGGCGGATCTTTTATTATTCCCTATGTAATGACCAGCTTGCGCTGGAGAGGCTCTTTGGTTGGTGGGGATGTGACGCTACGTACCTGCGCTGCGTTAATGCAAGTTATTGCGGTTGAGATTGCCGCGTCGGCCAAGAGGCCTCCTCGCAATGACGTTCATTTTAGTTGGGCAGGTTGGCGAGTTCTTCAATTTCG
>JAFGSR010000012.1 GCA_016934515.1 Sedimentisphaerales bacterium | reverse complement strand
GACGATTTTTATTACATTGCCGGAAGTTCGAGAGATTTTCAACGCTCAGCATCGCTGCCTGAGCAAACTTTTGACGCAGGCGTCTATCTAAAGCAATCTGAATAAAAACATCTTTCATTTTTGCCCATTTCGGCCTGAAAGGGGAGTTTTTGGCGGTGGGGATGGTGTAATTGGCAAAAATAATCACATAAAACCGAAAAAAATGCAATATCAGCCCCTTCAGCAGCGTTTATATTTCAGAAGAAGGTTAATATCTGCGCAGTCTGACCAGCTAAGTGGGTTGGTTCTGGGAAGTGGTGGTTAAGCAGGAATGGGCGGGAAAATTTTCCGGGATTGGGATTGTTGGGTGTGGAAAGTGGTTTAGCTGGACGTGAGAAGCGATTGACGGTAAAATGCTGCGTTGAATACTTTCCTTGATGAGGCAATATAAATGAACAAAATCCAGCCAACAGGTTACTTCTTGATAGTCTGTCTGATTTTGGTGGCTATTATGCACGGCGGATGCAGCCATCAATATTATAAAGAGCAGGCGGATGAGGACGTCGAAAAGATCCTCAATGAGAAGTGGGAGCCTGATTTTGGTCCCAAAGCCAATTATCGCATAAGTGACGTGGAGCCATCACCTAACGATGTCAAGGTTGTGGCTGCGGATGAGGTATCCGGGAAAATATCATTGGCCCAGGCGGTGGCGTTGGCGACCGCTCATAGCCGCGAATATCAAAGCCAGAGGGAAAGCCTCTACAGCAGTGCCTTGGGTCTGACCCTGGACCGTCATGATTTTGAAACGCAGTTTTCCGGGGTGCTTGACGGCGGTTATTCACGGAACTCTTCGGATGAAAGTGTCAAGATGGGGGCCGCACTCGGGATTAGTCAATTGTTGGCAGAAGGGGCTCAGATCAGCACCAATATTGCAACAGACTGGCTGCGTTATCTTACGGGTGATCCGCGGACTTCGCTGGGATCGGTTTTGAGTGCTTCAATCAGACAGCCTCTGCTGCGCGGGGCGGGGCGAAGGATTGTGCAGGAAAACCTTACCCAGGCGGAGCGGGACGTGCTCTATTCGATTCGCAGTTTCAATCGTTACCGCAAGGAGTTCGTGGTTCGCATCGTCAATTCTTATTACAACGTGCTGCAGACTCAGGATTCGGTTGAAAACGAGCGCGAGAATTATGAGAGCCTGACTTATTTTTATGAGCGTCAACAGATGATGGCCGATGCCGGTCGGTTGGAACCCTTGCGGGCCAGTGAAGCAGAGCAGAGTAAACTGCAGGCCGGGGACAATTACATTGCCGCCCAGGAAGATTACAAACAGCAACTGGACCGTTACAAAATAACGCTGGGTTTACCAACCGAAGCCAATCTGGAACTGGACCCCAACGAATTGAAACTCCTCGAAGCCATCGCCATTACCAGGCCCGATTTTGATACGGATGAATTGGTTCAGATTGCTTTGGAAAAACGTCTGGACCTGGCCAACGAACGGGATCAGTTGGCCGATGCTGAGCGACAATTGATAATTGCTCAAGACAACCTGCGTATGGATCTGGATCTGGTCGCTTCGAGCAATACCAGCTCGACCGGAGACAGCCAATTCGCCCGTTTTCAGTTTCACGAAGGTTCTTACGCGGTGGGTTTTGATATGGATTTGAATCTGGATCGGCTGTCCGAGCGCAACAGTTATCGCCGGGCTCTAATTAATCTGACCCAGCAGCAGCGGAATTATCAGCAGCAAACCGACGAGGTTAAGTTTGATGTTCGCCAGACGTATCGCGATCTGGGCGAGTCGGCGGCCCGTTATGAAATTCGCCAGTTGGGTCTGGAACTGGCCCGCAAGCGGGTCGAAGGTGAACGTTTGAAGCTCGAAGCCGGCCGGGCGGTTACCCGCGACCTGCTCGACGCGCAGGATGACTTACTTAACGCACAGAACGCCCGTACTAGTGCCCTGGTGGGCTACACAATCGATAAATTGGATTTTTACCGCGACCTGGGAATTCTGCAGGTTCGCCCGGACGGAATGTGGGAGTACAAAACGCCATGAATATAAATAAAAGCAAACAGAAGCAACTTATTTACAAAGGCCTTGGTGTTCTGGCAGCGGTTGCAGTGGTTGTCGTATTGCTGTTTAAGACACTACCGGGTGGGCAAGCTCAGTCTGGAGGGAAAGGTTCGGTGGCGACTTATAAAGTCAACCGCGGCAACCTTACCATCAGCGTCACCGAGAGCGGTAACATCAGCGCCCGCAAAACCACTGACATCAAGTCGGAAGTAGAAGGTCGGGCAACCCTGGTAAGTTTGGTTCCGGAAGGGACCATGATTACCCAGGAAGATGTCGATAACGGAATGATTCTGGTGGAACTGGATTCTTCCCAGATAACCGAACAGTTGAATCGCCAGGAGATTGATTATTCCAGCGCCAAAGCCAATTTAACCGAAGCCAAAGAATCGCTCGAAATTCAAAAGAAGCAGAATGAAAGTGATATTACCGCTGGTGAAATGAAGGTTGAATTCGCCCTGATGGATCTGCAGAAATATGTCGGTAACGAAATAGCTGATCAGATGGTTGCTCAAGCGGGTTCGGAAGTTTTGTCCGAGGCAGACATTGAATTGCTGATTAATGAGCCGAATTTACTTTGTGACACAACCCAGAAATGGCTGGAGCTGAAAGCGCGAATTGAGGAATCAGAGGAAAGACTCAAGCGTGCCCGCGAGCAGTTGATTTGGACAAAAAAACTGTATGAGCGGGAATTTGTGGCCCGCAACGATCTGGAGGCCGACCAGTTGTCGGTGATGCAGAATCAGAATACCGTGGAACAGGCAAAAATTTCTCTGGAACTTTTCAAAAAGTATGAATTCCCCAAACAGGCTGTCAGTCTGCTGGCGGACTACCAGGAATCCAAGCGAGAACTGGAACGAACCCATTCGCGGGCTCGGTCGCGTCTGGCTCAGGGTGAGGCACAATTAAAAAACGTCGAACAACGGTTTCTGCTGGAAGAAGAACGGTTGGATAAATTAAAAAAACAGTTGGAAGCTTGCGTTATTAAAGCGCCAACACCGGGTCTGGTGGTTTATGGCGAAGGGGGAGATTCCTATAGACGAAGAAATGATCCCATCGAGGTTGGGGTTGAGGTTTATGAACGCCAGACTATTATGCGAATCCCCAACACTACCGAAATGACCGTGGATACCAAAGTCCACGAAACCTCTCGACACAAAGTTCAGGTGGGACAATTGGCCCGGGTAACGGTGGAAGCTTTGCCGGATGCGGTTTTCTGGGGTGAAGTATTGAAAGTCTCGCCCTTGCCGGATTCCCAGCGCGGCTGGCTCAATCCGGACATGAAAGTTTATAATACGGTAGTAAGCATCTCTGATTCACCCGAAGTCTCGAAACTCAGCACGGGCATGACCGCCAAAGTGGAAATCATCATTGAAGATTTGAAAAATGTGCTTTATGTGCCTGTTCAGGCGGTAACCAATGACAGCGAAGGAAAAGTCTGTTACACACAAAGCAAAAATAGTGTTGAACCCAAACAGGTTGAAACGGGTTCGTTTAATGAAAGCTTTGTGGTAATTAACCAGGGGATCCAGGAAGGGGACATCGTTACCCTGACACCACCGCGGGTGCTTACCGGCGATTCTGTCGAGAAACTTGCTGAACGCTCGCGGCAAAAATTCGACCGTTCCGATAGCCCATCAGAATCGACTTCATCAGCTACAGAATCAGATAAAAGCCCCGGATCACCTGAGGAAGAGCAGAAAGCCTCAACCGATCAAACGATGGGGCCAAGTGCGGAAATGATGAAAAAGTTTCAGGACCCGGAGTTTCAGACCCGAATGAGAACCGCCCGCCGGGAAGGGCGGCTCGAAGAGTTTTTTAAAGAAGAAGGGCTTGAATTGCCACCTCAGATGCTCGAAGCTATGAAGCGGAGGCCTCCGCGTGGTGCAGCGGCCGCCGCGGGCGAATCAGAAACAAGCGTACCGTCCGATGGCCAGGACAGTCGCAGCGGAGCACCCAGCGAAGGTCGAGCCCAGAGACCGAACCGCCAGGGTGGCGGCCAAGCCGGGGGTGGGCCAACCTCGGGGCAGGGCAACCGGCGCAGCGGCGGCCCCAGAGGCGGTTCCGGGGGCGGCGGTTCCGAGGGCGGCGGTTCCGGGGGCGGCGGTTCCGGGGGATAATCGTCGGCGGTAATAATTAGTGCTCTATATGAATCAACAACAGAACCGGACAACTTGATGGTATAGGAATTTGTATTTAAGTTACTTATCTATAACAGATTAAGCGACCAGCGGGAGCGTCAACTTGCCAACCAAGCCCGCGTCGAATCCGGTCCAGCGAAAGCTGGCAACTTCTTAGAAATAAAACAGGCGGAATATGGCAATCGTTAAGATTGAAAAATTATCCAAAAACTATCAGATGGGCCGCTTGAATGTTGCGGCATTGCGTGATGTAAATCTGACTTTTGAAGAAGGCCAATACATAGCAATCATGGGCCCCAGTGGTTCAGGCAAATCGACGCTGCTTAACCTGCTGGGCTGTCTGGATCGACCCACCGGCGGGTGCTACTATCTGGGCAAAGACGATGTAGCCCAAATGGAAGATGATGAATTGTCAATGATCCGGGGACAACGAATCGGCTTTATTTTTCAATCTTACAACCTGATTGCCCAGTTAAATGTTATAGAAAACATTGAAGTGCCTATGTATTACCAGGGCATCTCCGCTCGCAAAAGTGCTGAGCGTGCTAAGGAACTGGCTGAGTTGGTCGGGCTGGGCGATCGGATTGACCATCGACCGTCCGAACTGAGCGGCGGTCAACAGCAGCGGGTTGCCATTGCTCGGGCGTTGGCTAATGATCCACTTATTCTTCTGGCTGACGAACCGACCGGAAACCTGGACACCAAAAGCGGCGGTGAAATTTTGCATCTGTTGGATGACCTCAATAATCAGGGCAAAACTCTTATCGTCGTTACTCACGACGCCCAGGTTGCTAAAAGGGCCGAGATGGTTATCCATCTGCTGGACGGAACCGTCGAACGCATTGAACGCAACAGTAAAGGAAATTAACAAGAAAATTCATGACCTGGTATCGCCTCAGACAAACTATAAAGCTTGGAGCCAAGAGCCTGTGGATGCATCGGTTACGCTCGACGCTTACCGCCTTGGGGATTATCTTTGGAGTCTGCTCGGTT
Source organism: Sedimentisphaerales bacterium (assembly GCA_016934515.1). Classification (GTDB taxonomy): domain Bacteria; phylum Planctomycetota; class Phycisphaerae; order Sedimentisphaerales; family SM23-30; genus JAFGSR01. Next base: position 3,142 of record JAFGSR010000012.1, on the reverse strand, counting down.
ATCGCCATGTTGGCCATCGGCGAAGGCGCCTCCCAGGAAGCTCAGGACCAAATCGCCCGACTGGGAAGCCGAAATGTCATCATCAAAACCATCAAACCACCTGAGGAAGAGAGAGCCGACGTTCAGGGTGCTCGACTGCAGGAATATGGCTTAACTTATGCCGATGCCGAACAGTTCAAACACACGATCCCTGACATCCAGGTGGTGGTCCCCCAGCGCCGGCTGATGCAGGAAGCCTGGTACCTAAACCGCAAAGTTGCCATCGAAGTCATCGGCACCATTCCCTGGTACACTGAAATTGCCCCTGTCGATATTCGTCAGGGACGTTTTCTGGAAAGTGCCGACCTGAAATACCGCCAGAAGGTTTGTATTATCGACGAGGAAATTTTCAACAAGCTTTTTTTGTTTGATGATCCTTTAGGGGCGGATGTTAAAATCAGCGGCGATTTCTATCGGGTAATCGGCATCGTCAGCAAGGTAGAGTCGGCCTCGGAAAATGGCGCCTCTGAGGCGGACTCTTCCGGGCAAATCGGCGGGGTAGCCGGGAATGTTTACATTCCGCTTACTACTGCCAAACAGCGCTTCGGAGAAATCAATCTGCAAATCGGCACCAGCGGGCAGAATATGGAAAAAGTCGAGTTGCAGCAAATTACCATCCAGGTCAAAAAAACAGAACATGTGTTGCCCACGGTCGAAATTTTGAATAATTTGTTGAGTCGTTCGCACAAAAAAAAGGATTACCAGATTGTGGTTCCCCTGGAATTGCTCCGTCAGGCGGCCCAGACCAAGAAAATCTTCAGTATCGTTCTGGGATCGATTGCCGCTATTTCGCTGCTGGTCGGCGGGATCGGGATTATGAATATCATGCTTGCCACGGTCAGCGAACGTACCCGAGAAATCGGCATCCGTCGAGCTTTGGGTGCCAAGCGAAGGGATATCATCTTTCAGTTCCTTTCCGAAACCGTGATGCTTACCATGGCTGGCGGGCTGCTGGGGATCGTGCTGGGGTCGTTGATTCCTTTTCTGGTAACACACTTCGCCTCCATGCCCACCATCGTAACGGGCAGTTCTTTGATTTTGTCCTTCGGAATCTCTGCTGCGATTGGTGTAACCTTTGGGATCTACCCGGCCTATCGCGCCGCCCACATGGATCCTATCGAATCGCTGCGTCACGAATAATACTGTCGTAACCAATCCTGTCACAATTCCCGAAGCTGCAATTCCTTTGTCTTGCGAAAATTCTTAAAAAACATTATCCTTGCGCGGAAACTGAAAACAAAAAACCATGCCTGGAATTGTATAACTTGGCTTTAAAAATCAGAATTGCTGTTATTTCCGATCTGCACGCCGCTGATCGGCGTCACAAACCGGCCAGTCGCGGCGATATGGCTGATACGCTGCTATTGCGCGTAGTGAATCGGCTCAATCGTTGGATCAACCCTGACGTTACCGTTTTGCTGGGCGACCTCACCCACATCGCCGGCGCCGAATCAACCCTGAATCACCTGCAAAAGATCAGCCGGGTTGTCGATCAACTCCAGTCGCCCAGCATTGTTCTGCCGGGTAATTACGATGCAAATGATCAGACTTTTTACTCCTTTTTCAAAAAACCCGCCGATTTTATCGACATTAAAGGATTCCGATTCCTGCCCTTTGTCGATCAATATGTTTGGCCCCGACACGCCTATCGTCCCGAGCGAAATCTGCGCCAAATGAAAATCGCCCGGGGCAACTTCGACGGACCCATTATTTCCCTCCAGCATGTTTGCCTGTTTCCGCCGGAAACCCACGACTGCCCTTACAATTATGTCAATGCCGAGCAAATCATCGCTGCTATGCGCAAATATAACATTTGTCTGGCTCTCAGCGGCCACGTTCATGAAGGACTCGAACTGTTCCATTCTGATAAGGTTGCTTTTACCGCTTCAGCTGCACTTTACAAATCCCCCTTCTGCTTCCAGGTCATCGACATCGACAGCAGCAACTCCAACAGCCAAAATCCCGGTAACCTTAACATCAAAACCACTACTCACCAGCTCCGCCTCCCCGAAAACAGTTCACTTCTCGATTGCCACATCCACACTCCCATGGCCTATTGCAGCGAAAACCTGGACATGTCCAAAATTATCGCTCTGGCTGAGGACTTCAACTTGGCTGGTTACGGTTTTGCCGAACACTCCAGCAGCCTTTATCTGTCCCTTCCTCAGCGCGACCGCAACGACCAATTCCATAAAGGTATCGACGCCGCCCAACCTGAAAACTATCGGGTTGATCAGTACATTCAGATGCTTAACGAATTCAACTGCCCGGCTGATTCAATCGGACTCGAAATCGACTGTGACCAACACGGCCGAGCCATGCTGGACGATGCCGACCGATCAAAATTCCGTTTTCTTATCGGCTCGGTACACGAACTGTCCGAGAACCTCAAGCCCAATCCCGACTTCGACACTTTTTGCCAACAGTATCTGTCTCATCTCCAATACCTCATCAACAGCGGCATCAAAGTTTTGGCCCATCCCTGGCGGATTTTCCGTCTGGCGGGGCTGGAGCCGAATGAGAAAATCTTCAAAACCGCCCTCGCCCTGCTCAGCAAAAACAACGTTGCCGCCGAACTGAATTTCCATCATTTCGATCCTCCGGAACAATTCGTTCAAATGTGTCTGGATGCCGGCGTCAAACTCACCCTCGCCAGCGATGCTCACAATCTTAGAGCAGTCGGCGAATTGTGGCCTCACCTGCAAATGCTGAAAAAATGTAAATACAACGGTGATCTCGACGATATCCTGATCGATCCCAGAATCCCCTGAAAAAAGATAACATAAAAACCAGAAACGGAATTGGAACCATGACTCCCAGGGAAATTGTTAAACGAACCATCCGCTTTAAAAATCCGCCTCGGCTGGCTTACGATCTGCCGCCGGAATACGCCAACGATTTTCACTGGGTTGGGCCTGATCCTAACCCAGATCATCGGCCTTTGCGCGGCAGAGACGAATGGGGAGCTATCTGGCGGAACATTGGCACCTCCAATCACGGCGAAGTTAAAGAGTACCTGACAAGGTTCAGGACATCGATAACCCGAAAAAGGGTCAGGACATCGATAACCCTTACAAAATAACGTTTTTACGACATAATGGTT
>JAFGSR010000182.1 GCA_016934515.1 Sedimentisphaerales bacterium | reverse complement strand
GTGTGGTATCAAAATAAAGCAGCACAAGGCAGGCTGGGATGAAAAATATCTACAAAAAGTACTGAGGATTTAGATGCGGTGGCCCTGCTCATCGCGGCGTCATGCTTGACATCAGCCGTGACCGCGTGCCCACTATGGAGACGCTGTACCAACTGATCGATCTGCTGGCCGAATGGAAAATCAACCAGTTTCAGCTTTATACCGAACACACCTTTGCTTACCGAAATCACAAAACGGTCTGGGAAAAAGCCTCGCCCATAACTGGCGAGCAGATCATGCAACTGGACGCCTACTGCCGGGAACGCTTTATCGACTTGATACCAAACCAGAATTCATTCGGCCACATGGGCCGATGGCTCAAACATAAGCAACACAATCATCTGGCCGAAGCTCCTAAAGGCTGCAATACCGTTTGGGGGTGGATGGAGCCATTTTCGCTTTGTCCGGAGGATCCGGGTTCGATCAAACTGATTTCGGAACTATTAGATGAACTGTTGCCGAACTTTTCCGCAAAAATGGTTAACGTCGGTTGCGACGAAACCGTCGATCTGGGCGAGGGACGCAGCAAAGAAATCTGCCAACAGCGTGGCAAGGGAGTGGTGTACCTGGATTTTCTGCTCAAGATTTACGAACAAGCCAAAAAGCACGGCTGTACCATGCAGTTCTGGGGCGACATCATTTTGCACCATCCCGAACTGATCTCCAGACTGCCCAAAGATATAATCGTGCTGGAATGGGGCTACGAGGCCAATCATCCGTTTGCTGCCGACGGTCAAAAGTTCAAGGCCGCAGGAGTGCCTTATTATGTCTGTCCGGGTACCTCCACTTGGAACAGTGTAGCCGGCCGCACCGATAACGCCCTGGCAAACCTGCGTAATGCCGCCGAAAACGGACTGGCCAACGGCGCCATCGGATATCTTATCACCGATTGGGGCGACAACGGCCACTGGCAGCAACTGCCCGCGTCGTTGCTGGGATACGCTTACGGGGCCGGGGTGAGTTGGAACGTCCAGGGCAATCGGGACATGAATGTTCAGGCAGTTCTTGACACTCATGCTTTTGAAGACCGGGCCAAAGTTACCGGAAAGATACTCTACGATCTCGGCAACGCCTACAAAATCACCGGCGCACTAATCGGCAACAACTCCATCCTGCATAGGTTGCTGTTGCGACCGGATATACCGTTGGAGGACTTGAAAAAACAAGGCCTGACACTGGAAACTCTACGGAAAACCCAAAATTATATCAAACGGGCCACAACCGAACTCGATAGGGCGGCACCGTCCCGGTTTGACGGCCGACTGGTCCGTGACGAAATACGCTTCATGGCCGCACTCCTATCGCACGCCTGCCAACTCGGCATAGCGCGATTCGAGGCCCCTGACGGTAAAATTAGTTCCATTCCCGTTGATACCCGTGGAAAATTGGCCGACGATCTAAAAAATCTTATTGCCGAACATCAACGGCTCTGGCTCATCCGCAGCCGCCCCGGAGGCCTTCCTGATAGCACCGCCCGCCTCGAAATTCTGCTGAAAAACTATCAGGCGGATTAAAAGTTATCGTATCATCAAATAAAGTCTGATGTATAGGTAAATTATACCGTATCACAGCAGTAATCTGGGGTAAGAGTAAAAATTTTAACGCCGAAGGCTGGACTTAGCAGACACTGAAAAACGGGGGCATCCTGAGAATAAAACACCAGACAGGCTCAAAATTGGTTATTTCAAAATAAAACCTTATTTTTGACCTGGTATCCACAAGGTCCCATAATATATATTATGTTTCATTGGACAGCATATGCCAAATTACCCTGTATTACAATAAGCTGCTATAAACAATGAACTTATGCAACGCCCATCCGGAATCTTCCACATTATTACAAAAAACTGCTGCTTTAAAGCAGATCAACCATCATCTGAGCGGTTTTCTCCGCAGTTGATTCCTCGTCCAGATCAATCCAGTTCACCCCTGCGAAGCTGCGAAACCAGGTTCTCTGCCGCTTGGCCAATCGACGCGTATTGATCTTGATCTTCTCAACCGCTTCATCCAGCGAAATCCTGCCCTGCAAATAATCAATAATCTCCGCATATCCCACCGCTTGGGCTGCTTGACTACTCAGTCCTTCAGGTTCTTTCAGCAGAGATTCAACTTCCTCAACCAAACCTTTGTCAATCATCCTCTTGACACGCTGATTAATCCTGCCGGACGCTTCCTCTTTGTTGCGTCTCAAACCAATAATTACCCAGTCATGCCGGTAATTACCGCTACGAAAATGGTTCTGAAAAGAACTAATCGGCTTGCCCGTCAACTCATACACTTCCAAAGCCCGGATAATCCGTTTCCGATCATTGGGATGAATTCGCTTTCCCGCATCCGGATCGACCTGCACCAGCCGTTCATGCAGCTTACCCAAACCTGCATTTTCCGCCTGTTCAATAAGTTGCTCCCTTATCGCAGTATCAGCTCCGGGCCCATCGAAAATCCCCTCAATTAGCCCCCTGATATACATCGCTGTCCCCCCCGCCGCTATTATCGGACTTTCCGCCTGCTGCAACTCATCAATCACCTGATCCGCCATTTCCACAAACCGTCCCACACTGAACGCTTCAGACGGCTCTACCACATCTATCAAATGATGCACAACCTCCCGTCGTCGTTGCTCGCTCGGCTTGGCGGTACCGATATCCATCCGCCGATAGACCTTCATCGAGTCTATGCTGAGTATCTGCCCCCCCACCATTTTCGCTAGTTCAAACGCCGCACCCCCCTTCCCCGAAGCTGTACATCCCAGAATTAGCACCATTTTTGCAGACATTTATAATTAACCTGACGGATTTATCTAACCTTGACAATCTTTTCTGCATCAGTATAACAGCTTTTAGTGCAGATTTTAATATCTCATTTATTATGATAACGAAAGGAGTCTTATCATGGCCGCTTATCTCAGGTTTTTTGTCGCTTTAGCCGCCCTGCTGCTCCTGGTTGGCTGTTTTAATCTGGAAATGGATAAACCACTGGTTGACCTGGGCGACAGCAGTGCGGATTACCAGGCTCCCAGAACCCAGGATCCCGCCCCGGGACAACCTGATTCCGAACTTACCCGCCAGCAGCGCATGCAGCGGGACTTGGCCCAGTGCGAACAACTGGTTGTCATTAAAGAAAAGAAATGCGAAAAACTTGAGGAAGAATTAGACAACCAGAAAGACCGCTATAAGGATCAAATCAAAGAACTGGAAGATAAAATCAAAGACCTCGAAAAGGAAAATCGCAATCTTCGCAAAAAAGTTCGTGATTTAGAGTCTGGCAACTGAATTAACTTGAATGTATAGGAATTTCACGTTCTTCATGGTAAATTTTCTTCAATATTCGTTATTTGGACTTCGACATTGAATCGTCATTCGGGCTTCGTCATTCGTCATTTATTTCGCCACAATATTCACCAGCGGCGGGCAACTTGATCACCTCCCCTGCCACGATGAGTTCTTAGCGGACCATTGCCTGGCCGCTGTCGGCGATAATAATTTGGCCGGTGATGGTCCGGGCTTTGTCCGAGCAAAGAAAAACCACCGCATCGGCAATGTCCTGCCCTTTTATTTCCCGCTTTAGAATGGTCTTCCCGGTGTAATAAGGGATTACTTCTTCAGGTAAGATGCCGTATTTCCGGGCACATTCGCGAATATATTTGGGATTCCAGATCTTCGAACCTTCAAACACATTCCCCGGACAAACGCAATTTACTCTGATGCCGTGCTCACCCAGTTCCATAGCCCAACCGCGAGCCATGTGTAATTCGCCCGCCTTGGTGGCATTGTAGGGCGTGTTGTTTTTACTTGCGTCGATTCCGGATTTCGAACTGATATTAATAATGCTGCCCCCCATTCCCTGCCGAATCATTATCCGCGCCGCCGTCTTGGCCATCAGGAAATAACCCGTCAGGTTCACTTCCAGGGCGAACCGCCATTTATCTACCGGAAGATCAACCAGCGCATACGCCGGCGCTACTCCCGCGGCATTCACCACAATATCCAACCCGCCCCATTCAGCTAGGATCCCTTCAAAGGCCTGAATTACGCTCTTTTCGTCAGTTACATTGCAGCTTACCACCATGGCCGCCGCATGGGGCATTTCCTTGACAATCAAATCCACCGTTTCCTGGGCGGCTCCGCTGTCAATATCAGCCACCGCTACCATAGCTCCCGCTTGTGCCATTCCGACCGCGATGCTTCTTCCCAGGCCGCTGCCGGCCCCGGTTACCACAGCTATGTTGTTTTTCAAATCTCCGCCGGCAATTTGATCGCCCATCTTCCGCCCGACACTTTTCTGGGCACCATTCTTTTCAATGAACGCTGCCTGACGACGGGTTAAAGCATTAACTCCATCCAAACCCGCTGCCCAATTGCGCACCATCAACGAACCAACAGCCACTTCTTCGACTTTCCTGTCATTTCTGGTATCGCCGACAACAAACAAACCAATCCCCTTAACCAGAAACGCCCTGGCAGGCTTTTGCCCTTTCGAGGCCTTCGCTCTCAACTTACGCTCGATAGTCAAGCTGTCAACCTTTTCCAGCCAAATCGGTGCCCCACCGGTGCAGGTCAACTCGTTCGAATCCAGTGCCCCCGCCCCCAGCAGCTTGCCCGCATCCTTCCGCCGGGAAAATCCCCTTACCACATCATTCGATACGAATCCAACGGGTGCATATTCTCCCGTAGTCGCAAAACAAGCCCGCCGAATAGCCAGCTTGTTTTCAGAAAGTTCATCCGAATCTATCAGTTTCGCCTTAATCGACTTTGCCTTCACAGCTTTCAAAGGCTTAAGTCTGCTTTTGCATTTTTTCACAACCTTACGCAGCAACTGCAACGCTTTAGCTCCGCTGCTCGCCGTCACCAGCAAACCCTGCTTTTCCAAAAACATCACTGACGGTTTGGCCCCGTGCTGTTTTGCGTATTGACGCACCGCCGTTGTTGATTTCTTGACCCGTGCCGTTCCCGGATCGGCGTAATCGATCCACACCGGAGGGTATTTCTCATCTCTGAACAGCTTTTCAATCTCAGCCTTACCACCCTTGGCATTAACAAAAGCTCCCACTACCGTCGGACTCAGATGAATTACAAATGTCGCTTCCCTTTTATCCTCGCCCGGCTTCGACAGCTTCTGCTCATCCAGAACGCTTATCAATTCGCTCGCCTGCACATGCAACCGGTCCTGTAGAATAATAATATCCTTCAGATTTGTATCGCCGGCCCTGACATACATATATCGGCCGTTACCGCTCTTCCCTAATATCATACCCCCCCCACCCTGCATCAGATTTGCATCGCTTCCTATGGCCTGGGAAATTTCAATAAGCCGCTCTAAAGTTTTATCCATTTATCCTTCCCGGAGTGATCTTAGGACTTGTAAAGAAATTACTCTTGAACTTGCTCAATTAGCTGCTGAACCTGGGCCTGGGCCGCATCGGCCTGCTGATCGTATTCCTGTCGGGCTTCGCTAAGCATACCTTGCAGCATCTCAACACTGCCCAGCAGATTCAATGTCAATTTACCATCTTCGTAATGTTCCACGTCTTGCTGCCACAGTCCCGCCAGTTCCTTGGTCGCCAGTTTCCCCATTCGGTCCGCATATTTCCCCGAAACCGTTGAAATTCGCGCCTCTTTTGTCGCACGTTGAAACGCTTTGCGCGAATTTTCATAAGCGGTTACCGTATCCACTCGTAACTCTTTATAGCCGTTCTCCATTATCCTGATCTTGTCCAACTGACCCTGACCCGGTGCCGTCAACAAAGAAATATTCTGCTGAAAACGCTGCTTGCTTAAATCGTTATCCGCCTGAATCGCCTCCGTCAGTCCCGGCTCCTCCAACTTTGCCAGCACCGCTTCCGTCTGAGTAATTGACTTGCGTAACTGTTCCGCCAGCAATTTCTCCGAATCCAGTTGCGCCTGCAAAACATTCAACTTATTCTGAGCCTTTTCACTTTCGCTCTCATAATAAACATAGCCTTCCACCCGTGACGCACCCTCACCGACACCGGCCCGCAGCTCGTAGGCCTGCTGTTGCAACCTAAATCTTTCTTCCCCGTCTGCCTGGTTAATCCGCGAAACCAGCTCCATATATTCCCGCCGCAGCCCGGCCCCCTTCTTGTCGTTCACATCAAAAATCTGCTGTATCTCCGCTAATTCTCCCTCAAGCTTCGCGACATTTTTTTCCGCCTTCACCAGTTGCCCGCGTAAACCACTTTCCGGACCATCCAGAAGCTTCTTTAGCCCCGCTATTTTTTCGACCGGCAACTCACTCAAGATCGCCTGTGAAACTGCCTGCTCCCGATTAATCATCGCCAGCAGCCGGGGCAGTTTTATTTGTTCCTTCTTGATCTGCAAATCCTGCTGTCTGAGCGCTAACAGATTCTCACGAGCTTTCATCAAATACATCGTGCCCAGTAACATCTCCGATGCCGATTTGGCCTCGGAATTACCCGCCTGCTGCGCCTGACTGGTTGCCTGCTGCAGCAGTTTTTCCGCTTCATCCAGACGCCGCTTGTTCTCCTGCTCCGAAAGCGAATCCATCCCCTCTCTACTGTTCAACAATTGTCGGCTAACAGCTGCCAGTTTCTCTCCGTAAACCTGGATCGCCTGGGCGTCATTTGCCGCCGGCACCCCCTCCGAAAGCTCCGCAAGTGCTTTTTCCACATCACCAACACCCCCTGCCTGTTCTATTCGATCTACCACCTGCTGGACCACCGCCTCCTGTCGTCCTCCACTTGCCGAACCGGCGGAATTGATCTCACTCTGGTTCATAACAATTTGCTGATTGGATCCATGAATCAATCGCCCAGCCTGATCAACATTCTCGTTACTCTGCCGTAACGCCTGATTCTCCGTCGATTCCTTACAGCCCGGAACCATCGACAGAATAAACACCCCCAACAAAACCATTATTAAAAAACCAACTGGCAATCCTGTGTTTCGCGTTTGGAACATCTCTCATTAACCTTTCTTTGGCTTTCCCGGTAAGCTTCGGTTCCTAGGCCCCGTAAACTATGAGCCCCAACAATACTCGTTAAAAACCATGAATGTCAGCCATTCAAATCGTCGAAAACCAGTTTGTTAGAGCGAACAAATATATCTACCAGAGACAAGCACTTATGTCAATATCGTTCTTGCCGCTACCGCATTTTCATCCGCCCGCCAATTCAAACAGCTATAATACCTTTAAATACAGCACTTTACGAATGTTCGTCTGTTTTAACCGCCAATTTCTGCTCTTGACAGCTTTTCCTGAATCATTATCATTGCTAACGGTTAATTTCACTTTTTTAATTTGATTGGATATATATGGCTTCAAAAGTATCGGTTCTCATACCAGCGGCCGGCTCCAGCAGCCGTTTCAATAGCAAAACCAAAAAACAGTTTTCCGAAATGGGCGGCCGGGCCGTTTTCCTCCGCACCATCGAAATGTTCGCCGACCGGGACGACGTCTGCCAGATCGTCCTGGCCATCCCCGCTGAGGATGAAGAGCTTTTCCAGATAAAATGGTCTGCCAGCCTGGCTTTTCACGGCGTCAAGGTCATCATCGGCCAACAGCAACGCTTCCAGACCGTTGCCAAACTGCTCGAGCAGGTCTCCGATGATGCCGATCTTATCGCCCTGCACGACGCCGTCCGGCCCTGCGTTACCAAAAAACAAATTACTTCAGTTTTCGCCGCCGCCGAACAAACCGGCGCCGCCATCCTGGCCCATCGCCTCGTCGGCACCGTCAAGCGGGCCGACTCCGAACTCAACATCACCGAAACCGTCGATCGTTCAGACCTTTGGGAAGCACAAACGCCCCAGGTCTTCAAACCCGAAATCATCCGCAAAGCTTACGAAAACCTCGACAACATCGATCAGGACATCACCGACGACGCCCAACTCGTCGAAGCCATCGGCCATCCCGTCAAAATCGTCGAAAGTACCCCCGGCAACATCAAAATCACCAACAGCGAAGACATTCACATCGCCCTGGCCATCATAAAAGCCCGACCCAAACCAAAACCCAAAGGCCCCTCCGGTCCCTGGGCCGGTGAACAAGGCTGGTAGCTGCAAAGTTTGTAACCGTTAAAACCAGTTTACACTTTTAAAAAGAATTGAGGAAAATTTGCTAACCGACAATATTCTCGACTTAATCGGCAACACCCCGTTGATACAACTTAAGGGGGAAAACATTTATACTAAGGCGGAATTCCTTAATCCCGGCGGCAGCGTCAAAGACCGGGTGGCACTAGCCATGATTGAAGGGGCCGAACGCGATGGACGTCTCAACAGCAATTCAATTATCGTTGAACCCACCTCCGGCAACACGGGTATCGGTCTGGCCCTGGTTGGCCGCCTCAAAGGCTATCAGGTTCGCATTGTCATGCCCGAAAATATGAGCCAGGAACGCAAGAAATTAATTCGAACTCTCGGTGCCGAACTTATCCTGACTCCTGAAAAAGACAGTCTCCAGGGTGCAATTGACCGTGTCATGCAAATAGCCGAGCAGGATCCGAATGTTTTTGTGCCCCAGCAGTTCGAAAATCCTGATAATCCCCGTATCCATTACGAAGAAACCGCCCATGAATTGTGGCGGCAGATAAGAGGCGATATAAGTTGTTTTGTCGCCGGCGTCGGTAGCGGCGGCACGCTTCAGGGAGTTGGCACTTTTCTCAAAGAAAATAAACCCGATGTAAAAATTGTAGCCGTCGAACCTAAAAATGTTGCTGCTTTACTGGGCCATGAGCCGGGCCTGCACCAAATTCAGGGTATCGGCGATGGATTCGTACCCGACATCCTCGATCGCTCTCTGGTCGATGATGTTATCGAAGTAACCGACGAAGATGCCATTGAAACTACCCGTCAATTAGGCAGAAATTATGGCTTGATGGTGGGCATTTCTTCCGGTGCGAATGTATGGGCGGCTCGACAATTAACCGGCAGATTCAACGGCAACATAGCCACAATTCTTCCCGATCGCGCCGAACGATACTTCAGCACCGCTTTAATGTAAAGCTCGATTTTGATAGCTATTCTTTTTGTCAGGAAGAGATGTTAGATATGGAGTTTTTCAAAACTCTCCATCCCGTCGTTCAGGCTCTGCTGGCCGGCTGCTTCACCTGGGGCGTTACCGCTTTGGGTGCCGCCCTGGTATTATTCGTCAAGACCGTCAACCGCAAACTCCTCGATGCCGCGCTTGGTTTTGCCGCCGGTGTCATGATTGCCGCCAGTTACTGGTCCCTGCTTGCCCCTGCCATCAAAATGTCCGAAGGCAAATCACTACCCAATTGGTTCCCACCCGCTGTCGGCTTTCTGCTGGGCGGTGTCTTCCTGCGGCTTTGCGACCGCCTCATCCCCCACCTCCACCGGTTCACTCCGGAATCCGAGGCCGAAGGCATCCCCACCCGCTGGAAAAAAACCATCCTGCTCGTCCTGGCCATCACCCTGCACAACATCCCCGAAGGCCTGGCCGTTGGCGTCGCTTTTGGTGCCGTCGCCGCCAACCTGCCCTCCGCCACTCTGGCTGGCGCTCTTGCCCTGACCATCGGCATCGGCCTCCAAAATTTCCCCGAAGGCTTGGCAGTTTCTTTCCCCCTGCGCCGCGAAGGCCTCTCCCGCGCAAAAAGTTTCTGGTTCGGTCAACTGTCTGGCTCCGTAGAACCCATTGCCGCCGTCCTGGGTGCCTCTGCCGTACTCTTCGCCCAGCCCATCCTTCCTTACGCCTTGGCTTTTGCCGCCGGTGCCATGATTTTCGTTGTCGTCGAAGAAGCCATCCCCGAATCCCAACAGGGCGGCAACACTGACCTGGCCACCCTCGGCGCCATGTCCGGCTTCACCATCATGATGATTTTAGACGTCGCTTTAGGTTAATCCAGTTTTCTTGATAGGAGTGCATAATCATGAATCTATCCGATTATTTTGAAAACACTCAAGGTCTGGGCATCCTGGCTACCGCCGACTCCAACGGTAAAGTTGATCTCGCCATTTACGCCCGCCCCCACGTCACCGAAGACAACACCCTCGCTTTCATCATGCGCCAGCGACTATCCCACCAGAACCTCAAATCCAATCCCCACGCCGCTTACATGTTTGTCGAAAAAAATCCCGACCAGCCTTCCCCCGCTTATCAGGGAAAGCGCCTCTACCTCACCAAAATCAGCGAGGAAACCAATACCGAACTCGTCAAACAACTAAGCCGCCGTACCCCCGGCTCCATCGATCCCCGCGACGATGCCGCCAAATTCGTCGTCTTCTTCCGCATCGATGAAATCCGCCCCCTCGTCGGCACCTATCCCCCTGCTTAAAAACGTGATAATCTTTCGCTGATTTACTTGCCCACCAATCCACTAACTTACGCGCCTGGTTTATAAATCACCGGTCCGTCAAATCCCTTTTTTGTCAGCTTTTCAATAACATCAAGATAGCAATCGTCAATTTTTTCCAAAACCTTCAGCTTATCCCACCGCTCAAAATTCAACCTGACTGCAAAAATCCGCTGTCCGAAAATCCTCATCCAGTCCAGCCGATCACCCAGCCGCCCCGCCCACGCCGGATTGAAACAAATCCCCACATAACCGCTGTTAATCTCATCGATCAAATCCCTCATCTCCAGCGGCGACAACAACAATCCTCCGCCCGGATTCTCCAACGCCAACCGCACCCCCCATTCCTCCGCCTGACCCGCCAACTCCTCCAATCCCAAAAACAATCGATTAAAAGCCCCCTCATAAGACCCCCGCAACCCCCCTTCCACCTCCTGCCGCTCATACGCTCCAATCACCACCATCCTCTCGCATTGCTTTTCACTTTCTTGCCCCCCCACCGCCATCCGCAACAAACCACCAAAACATTCAATCGCCCCCTGCCTGACCGACCCATCCGCCTCCGCCAGGCTGAACAAATCAAAATCACTCGTCGTCAACACAACAATTCCACCCCCCCACTTACCCATCTGCTCAGCCAGATCTTCCCCAGCCGCCTCCTCTTGCTTACCAAAGCTCAACTCCAATCCCTCAAAACCTCGCGCAGCAGCCTTTCCCAGCAGCCCCTCCAGCCCGCCTGCCTCGTCCAAAGCCTTACTGTTAATGCACTTAATCATATATAGTCCCGTGATTGACCTTTATCGCTCCACTCACTATAATGCCTTAAACCTTGGTTTCTTACTAATGAATTTTGGAATAAAAAAAGTTAATTTCTGATTCATGGTTCGTGTTTGGTTTTGAAAATTAGCATTTTGGTAATTAGATATTGTTTAGGATTTCGGATTTAGTGATTAGGATTTCCAGTTTATTTGTCTTAGTAATCACCAACATCTAGCGAAAATTGGTAAAATGCCCCAAATTGCCATACTGTCCCAGCAACTGGTCAACAAAATTGCCGCCGGCGAAGTCGTCGAACGCCCCGCCAGCGTCGTCAAGGAGCTTCTCGAAAACTCCATCGACGCCGGCTCCACCCGCATCGACATCGAAATCGAAGATGGCGGCAAAAAACTCATCTCCGTCCGCGACAATGGCTGCGGCATCGACTCCGAACAGGTCATCCTCGCCTTCACCGCCCACGCCACCAGTAAAATCTCCGCCGAGGACGATCTTTTCGCCATCAACACCATGGGTTTCCGCGGTGAAGCACTCGCCAGCATCGCTTCCGTCAGCCAGGCCGAAATCCTCACTCGCACCGCCGACACCCTCGAAGCCACCCGCCTGCAAATCGCCGGTGGCCAACTCGAACCCCCCTGCCCCGCCGCTGCTCCCGTCGGCACTCACATCACCATCCGCAACCTTTTTTTCAACACCCCCGCCCGCCGCAAATTCCTCCGCACCGCCAACACCGAAATGGGCCACATTACCGACCAACTCACCCGCATCGCCCTGGCCAACACTAAAGTCCACCTCACCCTCACCCACAACAACCGCAAACTTTACGATTTGCCCGCCGAGCAATCCCTCCGCGAACGCATCGGAAACCTCTTCTCACCTGACCTAGCCGAAGAACTCATCCCCATAAAACGCTCCGACCGCGACGTCCAAATCACCGGCCTGATCGCTCCGCCCCAACGCGCCCGTGCCAACGCCCAGTGGCAGCACGTTTTCATGAACAGCCGACACATCCGCGACCGCTTCATCTCCCATGCCGTCCGCGAAGCCTACCGAGGCCTGCTCGAAATCAACCGCCAACCTGTCGTCTTCCTCTTCCTCACCGTCGATCCCCAAAAAGTTGACGTCAACGTTCACCCCGCCAAAACCGAAGTCCGCTTCGCCGATTCAAACTTCATCCACTCTCTGGTCCTGGCCACCCTTCGCGACCAACTGCTCAGCACCGATCTTTCCGTCTCCTTCAAAACTTCGCCCGTTCAAACCACCCCTTCCGCAACCGATCCCGATTCCTCCGAAACCCCCGAACAACGCAAACAACGTGTCCGCCAAGCCATGGCCGATTTCTTCCAGGCCACTCCCCCCCCACCCCCTGCAAACTCTCCCGTCACCGCGCCCGCCACATACACCACTTCCGCGCCCACCAACCGCTTCGCCTCCACTGACTTTACCAATCAGCCCTTCACCTCTCCCCCCGATCGTTTCGCAACCGAACCACCTGCTGCCCCTGAACCACCCACCGAAACTCAACCCACCACACCAACTGATTCTTCCACCGAATCTGCCCCCCCCGCCCATTCCCCTTCATCTCCTTCTCCCGCCGCGCAGCGTTTCCTCCAGATTCACAACACTTACCTCGTTACTCAATCCGAACAAGGCCTCGTAATCATCGACCAGCACGCCCTCCACGAACGCGTCATTTACGAACAACTTTATCAACAACTCGCCCAGGGCCGCCTCGCCAGCCAGCGCCGCCTCATCCCCGAAACCCTCGACGTCACCGACACCCAACTAGCCGCCCTCGACAACGCCGCCGACCTCCTCAAAGAACTCGGCATCCTCATCGACCAGTTCGGCCCCCGCACCGTCGCCATCCAGGGCTTCCCCCTGTTGCTCGGCAAACTCTCCCCCACCGCTTTCATCAACGACCTTATCGACATCCTTCAGACCAATTCCGGCAAACTCTCCCGCGAACAACTCCTCCACCAAATCCTCGACATGATGGCCTGCAAAGCCGCCGTAAAAGCCGGAGACCCACTCACCGAAGACGAAATCGAATCCCTGCTGAAAACCAAACAACAAACCAACCGCGCCGGAAACTGCCCCCACGGCCGCCCCACCACCATCAGCCTCTCCCTCGACCAACTAGAAAAACAATTCAAAAGAACCTGATGATAATACTATGCAAATAAATAATTCATTTCCGAACGAAGGGATTTACGTAATGAATAATCTGAAGTTTAGGTCTAAGAGTTTTTTGTTAACATCTGTTATGTTGCTTTCCTTACTTTTAACCGGCCGACAGATTTGTTTTGCCCAGAGAAAAGTAGTTTCTCTCGACGGTTATTGGCAGATCGAACAGGGGGAAATGGATGAAATCCCAGATAGCTTTTCGCACACCATCCCTGTTCCGGGATTAGTGGATATGGCAGAGCCTCTATTCACGGAAGTGGGAATCGATAGCCGTCATCGGCAGGCATTCTGGTATCGAAATGAGTTCAGCATTGACGGGAACGTTCCTGATGTTGCCCGTCTCATGATCCACAAAGCCAAATATGGAATGCGGGTTTATTTAAATGGACAGCAGGTTGCCGAAGTTTTTTCTTGTTTTACACCGTTAGCGGTTAATGTTAAAGATTACCTGAAAGGCAGTAATCAAAAAAATGAACTGATTGTCAGAGTCGGCGCCACCAGAAGCGCTTTGCCTAAAACTGTTGCTGACGGCTGGGATTTTGAAAAACGACGTTATATACCGGGCATTTATGACTCCGTTGAATTGATACTAAGTAGGTACCCTTTTATCCAACAAGTTCAAGCCGTACCGGAGATTAGCAGTAATACGGTTCGGATTGTAAGCGATATCAGAAGGAGCGTTGATGATAATAATGATGCGTTGCGGATAGATTATGTTCTGAGAGAATGCAAATCAGGAAAAATTGTCGCTAATTCTAATTTTATTTCAAAAGCAATTATAAAAGATGAGATTGTCATTGTGCCCTTTGATATTAAAATACCTCATTGTGTGCTTTGGACGCCGGAAAACCCGTTTCTATATGAGGTTGAATTAAAGACGCATGGTGACTCATACAAAGTCAGGTTTGGAATGAGAACCTTTCGATTTGATCCTCAATCAGGGCGTGCCCTGCTTAATGATAAAGTGTATTACATGAGAGGGACCAATGTTTGTATATTACGTTTTTTTGAAGATAAGGAACGAAATAATTTACCATGGAACAAAGAATGGGTTAGGAATCTCCACAGAAAATTTAAAACGATGAACTGGAATTCAATTCGCTATTGCATTGGTTTTCCTCCCGACTTTTGGTATGACATTGCAGATGAAGAAGGGCTTCTCATTCAGGATGAATTTCCTATTTGGTATTCCTCAAAAAAATGGCCGGCAGAACTTAAAGCTCGTCATCTTATTGGCGACTACACTCATTGGATGCAGCATCGTTGGAATCACCCTTGTGTGGTTATTTGGGATGCACAAAATGAAACAGTAACAGATGAAATTGGTATTGTTATCAATTCCGTCCGCAATTTAGATTTGTCAAATCGACCGTGGGATAACGGCTGGGCGGAGCCCCAGTCGGAAACAGATTGTATGGAAACCCATCCTTACATTTTCATTCGCCTTAAGCCTCCATACCCCCGAACGTTCGAAGAATGGGTAAGTGAATCTCGCATACCGCATAACGGTCCAACACAAAAAAGCGGTAAGAATAAAATATACACCAATCCAATAATTATAAATGAATACGGATGGCTTTGGCTAAACAGAGATGGGACCCCCACAAGATTGTCTAAGAGCATGTACGACAAGATTATAGGAAAGGATTGTTCTGTCGATAAATATCGTTATACCTACGCCCGTTATCTGGCTGCAATGACGGAATATTGGCGTGCTCATCGAAAATGTGCCGGTGTGTTGCATTTTTGTGGATTAGGGTATTCTCTTCCCGGAAAAGGTGAAACTTCTGACAATTTTATCGATGTTGCAAACCTTAAATTCGAGCCTTATTTCGAAAAGTACGTTAAGGATGCATTTAGTCCAATTAGTTTAATGATTGACAAATGGCAGCGAAGCTATCCTGCTGGCAGTGCCATTGAAGTGCCGATTTTTGTGATTAATGACCTGTATCAAGATAAACAAGGCCGGGTCAAGCTTTTCATACGGCAAGGCGAAAAAAAAATTCAATTGAAAACAAAATCTTTAACCGTTCCGGCACTTGGAAGAGAAATAATCAATTTTGCTCTTCAGATGCCGACTGAAACAGGGAAATATGATTTAATTGCGGAACTTATTGGTTTCTCCGAAAGTCCTGTAAAAAGTGTGCGGTCTTTTTCCATAGGAATTGAAGATTGAATGGGAAACTGCGTAAAACTGGGGGCAGTCTGTTTTTCAAAAACGAAAAAAACATTAGGGCCAATGCTGGCGGGTGCAGACTGTATTCAGTTTTATAGGGTAGGTAACTTGATTGTATAGGAATTTGTATTTGTATCGCCGGCGTCTCGCCGGTTAGTTGGGCAATTGCCGCCGGGACGACGGCGGTACAGTTCCCGGCGAAGCCGGGATAAGTTCTTGCCCACGCGGCTATTGGGTTGCACCTAAAATCTGCTATCTACTAAACCCGCGTTTATCAGCGTTCATTCGCCGTGCTGACGCTCGCCCGCCAAGACGGGCTTGTCGCGGCTGGTCGCAGCAGGTCTGCGGTTTCAAATTGGTTGCGACTCGCCCCTCTAAACTTGAAATGGCCAATGCCCTGCACAGATTGCTACAATATCGGACGAAATTCAATTTTTTCTTCCGCTGCTAAATGCTTGCAATTTCAACTCTTAACATTCAACGAAGTCTCCCCTGCCCCGAATTGCTGAATCATCTTTTCTTTTGGTATATATAATAAGTATTTGGTACAATAGGTAAAGTAGTAGAAGTAACCGTACAGGGTTTTAGGAAAGAAGAGGAAAATGTTGATGTCTAACAAACTATCCTGTTGTTTGATTCTTGTCCTCCTGGTAACTTTGATGATTTGCGCCCGGGTCGATGCCGTCTTACAGGTCCATCTGGAAATGGAGAACAACCTCTCCGATTCCGCCGGCACAGCCGATGACGGCACTATGGTTGATGGCTCTTTGGGCACCCACGGCTATGTGACCGGCAGAATCGGCCAAGCCCTCGAACTGGGAAATCTCAGCGGCGATCCCGGCTCCACCCAAAACGATTACGTCTCTCTCGATTATGTACTTGCGGACGAAGGTTCCGTCTCCTTTTGGTTCTACACCGACGCTATGTATGATTACCAGACCTTGTTCGACAACAGTGTTGACGCCAATGACTGGGAAATGTGGATTTATAGCGATGCACGTCTAAGATTCCGCGTCCAGGATACCGCTATTGTAACCTGCAATCTTAATACCAAAGCAGACGACGGCACCGCTGAGGATGAATGGTTTCACATCGCCGTTACCTGGGAAAAAGACGGGACTAACGTCAACATCCAGTTGTTTGTAAACGGGGAACTTATAGAACAAAATTCCGGCCCGTGGGTCGCTCCTGGTTCCCAGGTTTATCTCGGCGGCGGCAATAGCGGTAACGATGCCGGAACAGGCCTTTGGGACGATTTCCGCATTTACGATCATCCCTTGGCCGAGAGCGAAGTAAAATGGCTCGCATTGAGAGGCCTTAGCTTCGATCCCGTTGAACTTGAAACCGATGAAGGCGATTCGACTTCCTACGAAGTGGTTTTAGATTACCCTCCTGCCGAAGTGCCTACTGACGATGTCCTGGTAACCATTATCCCAAATCCCAGTCAATACGTCTCCCTCAACAGCCAAGGCACCGGACAAAATATCACCCTAACTTTTGAATCCGGCTCCTACGATATCCCTCAAACCGTTCAGTTCCAATGCATTGATGATTCTGAAGATAACGACAACCAAATAATCGAATTAATTCACCATACCAGCAGTAACGATTCCGACTGGAACATCTTAACCGACCAGACTCTGTCGTTATTAATCTACGATGATGATATCGGCTGCGGCGATTGGGGATATTTCCCCGCCGACCTCGACCGGAACTGCTACGTCAACCTGGTTGACTTTTCCATGTTCGCCCAGCAGTGGCTCACTTGTACCGTTCCCAACGGCCAGGACTGCCTGAACCTGAATAAAATTAAAATAGTTGCCCACCGTGGCTATTCCGCTATCGCTCCGGAAAACACCATCGCTTCCAGTAATGCCGCCCGCGGCTTTGCTCACATGGTCGAGTTCGATGTTCGGCCTACTTCTGATGGACAATTGATTCTGATGCACGATACCACCGTTGACCGCACCACGGACGGCACCGGAACGCCCCCAAGCATGACTTTCGCTCAGATAAGAGCTCTCGATGCCGGATCCTGGTTCTCTTCCGAATTCACCGGCGAATTAGTTCCGCTGATGTCCGAAGCTATTTTAGCTGTTTTGCCCGATATGATACCCTGCATCGAACGCAAAGACGGCACCGCTCAGCAATACTACGATATCCTGCAGGCTCTGCGGATCAAATATGACGTGGTTATTATCGCTTTCAACTGGAGCTTCCTGGCCGACCTCAACGCCCTCGATCCCAAACTCAAGCTTGGCGCTCTGGGAAGTGGAACACTAAACTCTTCCACCATCGCCACCATCAAAGCCTCAGGGGCTGATTTTATTGATTGGAGTCATAGCGGTATCACCGCCACAGAAGTTGACCTGGTACATGCCGAAGACATGGAATTATTTCTCTGGACCATTAACGACTCCGCCCGGATGCAGGAATTGATCGACTGGGGAGTCGATGGAATTACTACAGATAATCCAGCTTTGTTGCAGGAATTACTCGAATCATACTAACCTGCACTTACCCCCCTTTAACCTGACCGCGAAGTTGCACTTATAATAAACCTGCCCAAGGAGGGACTCGAACCCTCACGGCCTTGCGGCCAGGGGATTTTAAGTCCCCAGCGTCTGCCAATTCCGCCACTCGGGCAAATTCAACCGGAACAATAACTTATATCGGTTTTCCTGTCAAGAAAATTGATCTGTCTCCCCCTCACAAAAAAAAACGAAAACCTACCCTGAAAAAATCAACTTTTGTGGAAAAATCTTGATAAACGCTCCCACCTCCCTCCAAACACCTCCCTCCGGACACCCACAAGCTATTCTTCTTCCGAATCGCACTCACATTCATCCGACGGCCTGCCGCTCAGAACTGTCCAGATTCTCGCTTAGTTTTTCTGAGTATCGGCCACTTCTTTCCCTGACATTATTTGGAGAACTCCGACGCCCGGCTGCCGGCTAATGCTATGACGAGGAAAATTACTTGTCTGTTTCCCCACCCCGTTGATAACAGCGGACCTATTGGTGAAAAATTGATTTTTCGCTCTTTCAAAAATTAGTCTTCGTGCAAACTTTCAACAAAATGGCCGTTTTCTTATCGTTTTCTCATCGTTTTCTCATAATGCTCCAGATATGCTTAGACGCCTACGCTATGCGATTTTATTTTAAGGATTCCTTTAATATAATTGCTTTTGTGGCCAGAGCCCTGGTTTTTTTTTGGATGGCCAGGAGCAAAGAATCGTACTAATATGGAATTACCAAATTCTAAAAAACTAAAAAGGTATTGCTTATGACACGTTTATTCTGTCTGATGCTCTGTTTTCTCCTTTTCCTGATCAATGCTTCTAATGTGAACGCTGAATATATCGCCGAAGGGGTTCAATTAGTCCCGCTTACACAAGACGGCCTATCCCGGGCTTTGACCTGGGCTTGGCATGGGGATAAAATCACCGTGCTCCGAGACATCCCGGGAAGTCAACAGAACCAATTGTTTGTGATGAAGGCCGACGGTACGGATCAGCAGGAAATAACTTCGATCGGGGACACCTTTTTTGTAGAATGGTCCTGGTCTGGAGACCAGCTGGCATACATGTTCGCTAACGCTCCTGACGCTGAGAGTCAGGCCGGGGTCTTTATCTACGATTTCCAGACAAAACGGACCCATGCAGCCTCTGCCCCCTGCCCTCACGATGTTTTAGATGCCGATGAAGGCCCGGTATGGTCGGCAGACAGCCGTTACGTTACCTATAAGGCTCGCCCGGGGGTGGCCCGATTACGTGAGGTCTGGTTACACGACACCATAACCAACAACCTCACCCGCCTGCTCTCCGATCGCGGTGAGGTTCGTAATGCCGCATGGAGTCGGCAACAATCCGACTTGATTGGACTGCGTGTGGCCGCCCCCGGAGGCTGGGATCTGGCAACGGTTCGGGCCGATGGTAAAAATCTAACGCTGCTCACCGATATCGGGGCGGAATCCCTGGGCGTCGGTGCGCCCAACTGGTCGCCCCATGAGGACCTGATTGCCTTCATCTACAACAAAGACATGACGCAGCAGGAACGCGATGGAGAACGTGGGGACTGTTGGATTATCCAACCCGATGGAAGTAAGGCCCGTAATCTCACCCAGGCCACCTCTCCAGCGACTGAGAAACAATTGAAATTTGATGAGTTGATCTGGTCTTGGGATGGCCGATGGATTCTAGGGATGGGGGAACGCTATGACATCCAGGGCCGAGAAATCGAAACGCTCTATCTGGTGGATCCTCAGCATGGGGGATATCGGATTCTGTTAACGTCCCATCCTCAGGAAGAAGCGGAATTCGAAAAATTTTACGCCTATAACTGGTCCTATGACAGCACCAAAATCGCCATACTTTCCCAGCGACGCACGGTGCGCAACTGGGGCGGTGGAGCACAGTACGAACGATACCGCACTGCCCTGAGCGTGGTTGATGTCGCCACGGATACACGCACCGATCTGCTCGTCTTTGACCACGAACAGGACCGCAAACTCCTGCTCGGTGAGACCGATCGCGAGCCCATAGAGTCTCTTTCCTGGTCACCCGACTGCCGGTCGTTGCTGTTGACGGTCGCAAAGATAATCAGTGAAACTGACAACCTCTTGCAGCCGGATGTACTCCGCGTCGATTTACCGGAAAACTTGATTTCATCTCAAGCCTCTAAAACCGATGGTCCCTCTTTGGGACGCATTCCGTCACCACCTCAATCTGCCCTTAGAGATGTGCCTTCGACGCAACCGGCAGAACAGTCTTCCGGGAACATTTCCACACCACCGCCGACAACCGATAATCTCATTATAGAGACCATTCGACCACAGCATTTGACCGTACAAAACACCTTAGCCTCCTTGCCCACTCAATATACCTCTTCCCTTACTCCCAGTGCTTCTGAAAATGTATTGGTATTTGAAGGCTCGGCTGATACGCTCGCCAATCTCCGCAAACATTTGCAAATCATCGACAAAAAAGCACCCCAGATCCTGGTTGACCTCATGGCCGTGGAACTCACCGATGAGGCCACCCGTGAATTAGGATTAGACTGGACCTATGCTGAGGGGCACATCGGCTTGTACCAGCCCCTTGGCAATGCCATCCGTGATCTGACTCCCGACCCCGGCCTCAACGGCTTAACCACCTTTCCCGGTGCCGGGCAGCTCTTTTACCAAGGCGTGGGCACCCTGCCCCGTGAGTTTTTTGTCCGGCTCAATGCCCTGGTCAGTGATGGAAACGGTACGATCCTGGCTAATCCCCGCACCGTAGCCACCAGCGGCAGGGAGTCCATGATTCAGATTCGCAAAACTCTAAATTACTTTTTCAACGAAGGATATGATACTTCCGGTCGACCCATAGTCAAAAAAAGCGATATTTCTGCTGACACGCAAGGCCTGATCACTCCCACCCTTTTGGACGACAATCGAATTCACATGATGGTGGACGTCAAGGTTGGGAGCTTTACCTTTTCTCCGGATGCCGGTCTTCCTGAGCAGACCAACCGACAATCCACAACCGAGGTCACTGTCGCAGAGGGTGAAACCCTGATCATTGGCGGACTGCGTCAACAGGAAATGACCCAAACTGTCATCAAGGTTCCTTTATTGGGCGACATCCCCCTGCTCGGTCCACTTTTTCGTAAAACCAAAAAGGAGGTTCGCAATAGCGTCCTGACCCTGTTCATTACGCCACATCTTTTACAGGAAAATCAAACTGCTCCTGACTGGATTCAACTGAACCCCAACGAGCATCTGCTCAAACCGATTATGCCGGAACCCCACTAACCCGAAAGTAATACAAAGAAACAGCAGTAACATAAGCCCCCATCCCGCCGCTCAATACCAAATATCCGGCGGAAGTTCACAATAAGGCTGCGGCTGGATCGACAGCATAAAATCCTCCTGCGTCTCCAGCATCTCCTCATATTTTTCCGTGCTCATCGGTTTGTTGATCAACCCGTCCGCCCCCATCTCATAACAGTGCTGCACATAGTATTCATCCTGCGACGCCGTCAACACCACCACCGGAATCTCCTTAAGCGACGGATCATCCTTAATACAACTCAACACTTCCCAACCGGTCATTTCCCCCAGCGAAATATCCAGCAAAATCAAACTAGGACGCCCCACTCCCTTATAACGCCCCACCCGTTTGAGATATTTCAACGCCGAACTGCCGTCTTCAACCACCGACACCCGACCCCCTGCTTTCGAATGTTTAATCGCCCGCTCCGTCAACCGCGCACTCGCCCCATCATCTTCAATCAACAAAATCTCAATCGGCCGGTCAATCTGCTTCATCACCAACTCTCCCGTCAATTTCCCAACCGTCTTTGATGCCCGATCGCCATGGTTGCCATGAAATGTCCAGCTCGTTCTTATTAGTATATTATATAACAATCCACCCCAAAAAACAACCTCCCCCTTTTCCTGCACAACGAATCAATTTTCTTTCGCCTGCTCCACTGTCTCCTGATCAAATGCTCCAGTGCCGCATTTACAAATAATCACAATATTTCCTCAGGATACCTGTTAAATGCGGCACTGCGGGGCCGCCCAAATCTCTTGGATCCAACAACACCACGCTAAATCCGCCCGACAACCGCGTTTATAAACAATCCGCCTACCCCCGCCACTATATCATTGACCGCATCACCCCCCTGCCGGTAACATTAACACAGTTTGGTTCCGGATTTGTTTCCTTTACAAATGACACATATAGCCACGCCAGCCAAAATACCCGGTCGGCCTTCTGCCCGAGACAGCTTCCTCACGACACAAACACACAAAGGACTCTCGTATGATTTCTTTTGCAAAATACCAAATTTTTTTAACATCCTCGTTTTTGCTCGCTCTAACAATCCCAGACACCTCAATATTCGCCGCCGACCAGCCCCAGTGGGGACAAAAGTATTCAAGAAATATGGTTTCCCCAGAAACCTCCCTTCCCGACTCGTTCGATCTCGAATCCGGCCGAAACGTCAAATGGATCGTCCCGCTTGGAACAAAAACTTACGCCACTCCCACCGTCGCGGATAACCACATCTACATCTGCACCAATAACGAAAAGCCCAGAGATCCTCGCCACCAGGGTGACCGCGGCGTTTTATTATGCCTCAATGAAAATGACGGCACCCTGGCTTGGCAATTGCTCGTACCCAAAATCAAAGAAGACCCCTACAAAGATTGGCCGCAAATCGGCATGGTCTCGTCCGCCACCGTCGATGATAAACTCATTTATATCGTCAGCAACCGCGGTGAAGTTTTATGCCTCGACCCGAACGGTTTATCAGATGGCAACGACGGCCCCTTTCACAACGAAGCCGACCACATGGTCCCCGAAGGTTCCCCACCAATCGCTCTGGCGGAAAAAGACGCCGACATCATCTGGCTTTTCGACATTCCTCAAAAGGTCGGCGTTTACCCTCACGATTCCGCCCACTGTTCAATCCTCTCGCACAACGGCTTCTTATACGTCAACACCAGCAGCGGCCTCAACAGCAAACATGACACTGTCCGTTCACCCCAGGCCCCCTGCCTCATAGTCCTGGACAAAAAAACCGGCACCTGGGTCGCCAGAGAAAATGAAGGCATCGGCCCCAATATCTTTCATGCCGCCTGGTCTTCTCCTTGCCTGGGCACCGTTAATGGCAAAGAACTCATTTTCTATGGCGGTCCTGATGGCGTGGTTTACGCCTTTGAACCGCTAACCTCAATGCCCCCAAAAGGCAAAATCGAAAATCTCAAAAGAATCTGGCTTTTCGACTGTGATCCCGACGCCCCCAAACAAAACATTCACGATTTCATCGGCAATCGCCAAGAAAGCCCCAGCATCATTGAAAGCATCCCCGTATTCTATAAAAATCGAATATATGTCTCCGCCGGCGGAGATATCTGGTGGGGCAAAAAAAACGCTTGGCTAAAATGCATCGACGCCTCTCTCACCGGAAACCTCACCAAACGTGCCCAATTATGGTCCTATCCCATTGACGACCACTGCGTATCTACCCCTTCAATTTATAACAACCTGGTCTTCATCGCCGACTGCCAAGGCCGAATCCATTGCCTCGACGCCGAAACCGGAACTCCATATTGGACTCACCAGATCAAAAAAGACATCTGGTCCTCTACCCTCGTCGCCGATGGAAAAGTATTTGCCGGCAGCCTCGGCCGCGACTTCGTCATCCTCAAAGCCACCAAAGAAAAACACCTCCTCAGCTCCATCACCCTGGACAGCGACATCATCGGCTCCCCCGTCGCCGCCAACAAAACTCTTTACATAACCACCATGAAAAAACTCTACGCCATCAAAAATTCTTCAAATTAATAACCACCGCACAACATCTACAAACTGTCATTGCGAGGAGGCCTCTTGGCCGACGCGGCAATCTCAACCGCACGATCCCCCTGTGCATCAGGCAGCGACGCCTAAGCCCCGAAGGGGCGACAAGAACGCATAGCCGGGGGCGTAAGCCCCCGGAATAAATCCCACCTTTAATTTCCAGCCCCAAAGGGGCGAAAGATGGAGTAGGAGCCTC
>JAFGSR010000181.1 GCA_016934515.1 Sedimentisphaerales bacterium | reverse complement strand
TCGTTGCGGCTATTGACGCTCCCTTCGTTCGCTGCAAATGATTTTACGGAAAGGAGTTAAATACAAATTCCTATACCATCAAGTTAACCACCCTAGAAGGTTAATGAGAGTGTTGGTTTGTTACGTGTCAGAAGTAATCGTATCTGCGCGTTGTCAGCGGTTGGTCTTGTCGGCGGAGGTTATGGCCAGTTTAAAAGGCAGGGGCGGGCGGTTCCGGCGGATCAAATTTTTGGTTTAAACTTTTTTCTGCCGGCCTGTAAGGTTTTTCGGGCTTTGGTGCCCATCATGTAGGCACGGAAGCCGAAAAACAGCAGGGCGATGACAGCCAATAAGGTGATTATGCCGAGCAGGCCGGGGAGGAGAAAGATGAGTGAGGGATTTTGTTCCTGGGAGTCCTGGGTGGAGTTTTCCTGTGGTGGTCCGATGAGATAATTAGCTGTGAAAGCCAGGGTGATACCGATGGTGGCGACGATCAGGGCCAGAATGATGAATTTTATCAGTGCCGGTCGATTTTTTACTCTTTTGGGACCTAAATCTCTGCGTCTTTTCATGGGAGTATGATAATTAGAGAGAGGAATCTTTGGAAATAAAAAACCATCGGGGAATGGTAATTTTTTGGCAAGATTATTTAATTTACCAGAGTGAATTAATAGGCTTTGTTATGTGAAGTTGATTTTTGAATTGGGGAGGAGTAAGATTGGTGGATCAAGGGGTAGCCGGGGGGGGGAAGATTATTTTCGTAATTAGTTGTTAAAAAACCAGTTAAGGCGTTTTTGTTGGATATAAGTTTTGTGATGAGTCCCTAAATTCGTATGGATTTCCATGTTAATAAGGTCCGAAGTATGATTTGTAGAATGAAGTTCAGTGAGTTAAAGGGGGAGTCGGCTAAAAAAAAGGTGAAAGTTATCAAAAGGGTAATTGATATTTTGATAGGCTAGGTGTTATAATTCGTGGCGATGTCTCGGTTTATAAGAAAATACTATTCGGCGGTAATATTTTTTTTGCTGCTGCTGTTTTTTTTTGTAACGGGTTGCGGCTCAGAGCGGTCGAAACCTTGTTTAAGTAACCTGGAAAGTCCAGATCCGGCCCAAAGGATCCGGGCGATAAAGTGGGCCGGCGATAATGAGGTGGAGTCGGCGATACCGCTGTTGGTGGATCGATTAATAGAACAGGATGTTTACGTTCGTTTTTTTGCGATTCGCGCGTTGGAGCAGATTACGGGCGAGACTTACGGCTTTGATTACAAAGCCGATGCGGAAAGTCGGGCCCGAGCAGTGAAGCGTTGGCGAGAATCACTGGAGCAATAAGCGGCGGTTAAATCGGAGAGGCAAGACACCGGAGCGTCGGCGATGACAGAGGAAAAGATGAATCTGGATGAGGTGGAGATTCGGATAGTGGCCAAGCCTACGTATCTTTGCGTGGCCCGTTCGGCGATACGTCAGGTGGCCGATTTAGTCGGTTTGAGCGAAACGGAGAGTGATGGTGTGATACTGGCGTTAGAAGAGGCGTTGGCCAATTCGATTCGGCACGGATACGGAGGGGCATGTGATGAGCCGATTATCATAAGGGTGTTTAAGGAGGTTGCCGAGTCCGGCGGACAGGATGCATTGGTGGCGATAGTGCGTGATTTTGGCAGGCAGGTTGACCCGGCCAGTATCAAGAGTCGCGATTTAGAAGATGTCCGCCCCGGCGGGTTGGGTGTGCATATTATTAATTCGGTAATGGATGAAGTGGAATACAGTTGCCCGGCAGAAGGTGGAATGCAACTCAGGATGGTTAAATATTTTGCTCCAGTCCAAGGCAGCGGTGATGCTTCTGATGTTAAAACAAGTTGTAGTTAAGATGGTTCAGTTGGTGAGCAGCATAGCATTTTTTTATTTGTGGTCAGTGTAATAAAATAACCACGAAAGTTAACATTATGGTAGATAACGGCAATATATCTGGAAATGTAATTAAAAGTGTCCGACGGGAGAAAGGAGTAATCTTCGTAGAGGTAACCGGTGATATTGACCTGCATCGTTCGGTGGAGTTGCGTGAGAATTTGTTGACTCTGGCGGCGGAGAAGCCGAAATCGACGATTATCAATATGAGTGAGGTGGGATTTATGGATTCATCGGGTCTAGCGACGCTGGTGGAGACCTTGCAGCTTTCGCGTCGTGATGGAGGTGAGCTTAAGCTGGTGGGAGTGCAGGGTCGGGTGCGCAGTATTTTTGAGATATCGCGTCTGGACAGTATTTTTAAAATTTTTGACAGTGAAGCAGAGGCTATGGCTTGATGAGTGAAGCGAAGGGCAAAACCGAACCAGGCGAGCAGGTGAATATTTTTTTGCGTCTGTTGAATGCTTTGGGAGGGGCGGCGAGTTCGATGGGGCGTGATTTTTTTAGTACGTTTGGGGGATTGTTTTTACTGTTTAGCGAGACTACGTTGTGGGTACTCAAAGGAATATTTGTGCCCAAGGTGCGGGTTAAGGGGGAGAATCTGGCGTTTCAGATGGTACGGGTGGGAGTTCGGGCGATACCGATTGTGATATTGGTGGAGATGGCGATAGGAATGATATTACCGTTGCAGATGTTTCCGAAGCTGGACGAGTTCGGCCAGGCGGAGCAGATTGCCACGATAAATGCCATTGCGGCATTTCGGGAGTTGGGGCCGTTGATGACCGCGATTGTGTTGAGCGGTTTTGCCGGGGCGAGCATAGCGGCGGAGTTGGGGACGATGGTAACGTCGGAAGAAATCGAAGCGTTGGAATCATTGGCGTTGAATCCGGTGCGGTTTTTGGTGGTGCCGCGTTTGCTAGCGACGGTAATCATGATGGTTTTACTGACGGTGATTGCTGATTTAGTGATGATCGTGGGCGGGTGGTTGACATCGCTGCAGTTGGGGATTGATACCGATGTGTTTTACCAGATGACCCTGGAAGCGGTGAACATTACCGGTTTTATTACGGGGTTGGTTAAGGCGGCGGTATTTGGATTGCTGGTTGGTTTGATAGGTTGCTATCTGGGCCTGTCGGTGCAGCCTTGGCAGGGCAGCGAAGGGGTGGGAAAGGCGACGACCAGTACGGTGGTGTTCAGTATTGTGGCGATTATCGGGGCGGACGCGATTTTCACGGTGATATTTTATGCCTACGGGCTATTTAAGTAGAAGATCATTAAGCGTTCGCGGTTTAGATTGGCTGGGCTCGCCGTGAAATTTTTCGTTGCGACAGGAAGTTGATGACGAATTACGAAGCCAGAATGACGAAACAATGACGAATGTCGAATAACGAATGATGACCTGCAGAGCGAGCTATGTATAAAAATCGCCAAGGAGCGGCAGCGGAGGATCCGGAATAAAAGAAGGGCGAAAGTTGATTATTTTATGCCGCAAGAAATTCAAAACAAACCTCCGATTATATCTATTAACAACCTGACGAAAAGTTTTGGCAGTCAGCGGGTGTTAGACGGGATTAATCTGGAGGTGGCCGAGGGGGAGATTATGGTGGTGATGGGAGGCAGCGGTTGCGGTAAAAGCACACTACTGCGTCATATTATCGGTTCGATTGTACCTGATGAAGGTGGGGTGAAATTGTTCGATCAGGAAATCACCACTATGTCGGAAAACGATATGAACGAGATTCGCAAACGGTTTGGGATTCTGTTTCAGTCGGGAGCGTTGTTTAATTCACTGACGGTGGGCGAGAACGTGGCACTGCCGCTGCGGGAGCACACCAAGCTGGACAACACGACGATTGAAATCATGGTCAAGATCAAGCTGGAGCTGGTGGGTTTGCGTGAACATGCGGACAAGATGCCGGCGCAACTATCCGGTGGGATGAAGAAACGTGCCGGTCTGGCCCGGGCGATTGCTTTGGATCCGCGGATACTGTTTTATGACGAGCCCAGTGCAGGGCTGGATCCGGTAACCAGTTCCCAGGTTGACCAGTTGATTATTGATTTGACCAAGAAGCTCAATGTTACCAGCGTAGTGGTTACGCATGAGATGGACTCGGCGTTTACGATTGCGGACCGGATGTGTATGTTGGATAAGGGAGTTATTTTGAAGGTTGGTCGTCGGGAAGAGTTTGAGGTGTTGCGGGACAGTGACGAAGCTGATCTGGCGGGCGAGAAGGAAAAGTTAATTCGGCAGTTTTTGCGGGGCGATGCTGAAGGTCCGATTACCCGGCGCAAAGAAAACAGCGATTATGAGGAAGACATACTGAATCGGATATAGGAAATTCCAGAAAGCGTTATAGGTGGACCAGTCTGTTAATGACTAATGATGAAACCAGAATGACGAATCAATGACGAATAACGAATGACGAAATATTTACGAGTCAGAGTGAAGTGTAGAAGAGCAGCCCGGAAAATTGGGGAAACCCAATCCGAAGCGTTAATTTCGTAATTAATACGACACGGAGCGCTGAGTAGAACCCGTTAGGGAAAATTAACATAGGCAGAACGGATAAGAGTCATGGCTAAAAAGCAGCGTAATGAAACGGTGGTGGGATTGACGATTTTGGTGGTGCTGGTGCTGACGATTTATATCGTGGTGGCATTGGGGGACTGGCAGAATCTGTTTCGCGATAAAAAGAAGATCACAATCGAGCAGCCCTATACTATCGGATTGAAGGGATTGTCGGCGGGTAGTCCGGTGCTGCTGGGCGGGGCCAAGATTGGGCAGATAACCGCGACTGACATCAGCTATGACAAGGAAAGCGATCAGGTGAAGGTGTTTTTTACTTTGGAAATTCCGGAGGAATATCCGTTGCGGCAGGATTGTTTGCTGTCGCCGTTGAGTAATGTTCTTGGAGGTCAGGCATCGCTGGATATTAAGAGTCTGGGCGAGAAAAAGGAAATCATTGGAGATGGAGATGTAGTGCAGGAGGTTCAGTTCGAGAGCAGTATAGCCGACGCGATTGACTCACTCAAAAACGAATTGGATTCGCAAAAGTCCGGTACAATGCTGTACAATCTTAAGGCCCAGATGGACAAGGATGATCCGGATTCGATTTTTGCGTCGCTGGTGGCCACGGCGATGAATCTGAGGAGTATAACTGACAAGATTAATGAGCAGGTTGAGCTGGACGAGGAGAAGCAGACGCTGATGTTCAAGGTTCATGAGATTGTGGACAAGCTGGACACGATCAGCCTGCGTCTTCGGGATCAACTGGAGTTGGAGCCGGGCGAAGATACGGCGACGATGATGACCAAGGTGCACGCGGCGTTGGATGCGCTGAACAGTTCGTTGAAGCAGATCGATGAGATGGTAAAGGAAAACCGGCCTGGTATTGCGGATACGATTGCTTCGCTTAAAGTATCGGCCAAGAAGGTGGAAGAGTCTCTGCCGGGGATTATCAATCGGTTAAACGAAACGTTGGCCAGTGCCAAGGAGGCAATGGGATCGGCCAGGGATGCTTTAGGCGAGGCCAAAGAAATATTGTCGGTTAATCGGGAAAGCATTGATCGGATGGTGCGGAACCTGGATGAGGTTAGTGTTAATTTGAAGATGGCTAGTCGTGAGATACGCCGGGCGCCCTGGAAGCTGCTTTACCAGCCGGATAAGGATGAACTGCAACTGCAGGGGGTGATCGATGCCGCCAGCGGATTTGCTTCTGGAGCAGAAAGTCTGGATGAGGCGACGGTGCGGCTCAAAGCAGTGCTTGGATCGACAGGAGACCAGTTTGACGCCAAACGGGTAGAGTCGATTCTGGCGGATTTGGAGGCCAGTTTCGAGCGTTTCCAGAAAGCGGAGAACAAGCTCTGGGATGAGTTGGAGTAGGGTAAGTGTTCACGGTTTAGTTTGTTCGTGAGAATTGTAAAGTTAATTAAGAATGACGAATGTCGAATGATCAGTTACGACAAGGCCGTGCCTCGACGGGTGATTTAATGACGAATGCCGAAAAAAGAATGACGATCCGTAGCAAGATTCGGTCATGACAAGTCAAGGCGATGGTTGTTCGGGGTAACTGTGGTGGTGTAAAATATGGCGATCCACCCCCAAGAGTACTTGGTGGGGCCACCCGACGGAAGAAGTGTGATACTGTGGTTGAAAGATTATTCGCCGGTGGGGATTTAATCGAGCAGGACGATATTGTTGGCGTGGGCGATGGCTTTTCGGTTTTGTTGTTGGGGTAGATTACTGTTTTTTTGTAGAATCATTTTGCGTAAATCGGTGGCGGAGAAATCACAGACGGCTTTGGCGAATTGTCCGATGTCAACAACATCGCCGGATTGAAAATCACCCAGGACTTTTTGGATTCCGACGAGCAGGAGGCTTTTGTGATTTTTGACGGCGGCTTCGGCACCGGGATCGATGTCGATGCGTCCTTCGGCGGGGCAATTCAGGATCCAGCGTTTTCGGTTGCTGAGTCGGCGTTTGGGCAGGAACAGGGTGCCGAGTTGATCGCCGTCGAAAATGCGGAGGATGACGTTTTTGGTTCGGCCGTTTGCCAGGACAGCTTTGCAGCCTCCCTGGGAGGCGATGCGGATGGCGTTGATTTTGCTGATCATGCCACCGGTGCCGAGGGTGGAGCCGGCTTTTCCGGCCATGGCTTCGATGTCCGAGTTGATTTCGTAAACGATGGGGATGAGATTGGCGGATTTTCCGGTGCGGGGATTTTTGTCGTAAAGGCCATCCACGTCGGTGAGCATGATGAGTAGTTCGGCATCAATTTTGGAGGCGACCAGGGCGGAAAGTTTGTCGTTGTCCCCGAAAGCCAGATCGATTTCGTCGATGGAGATGCAGTCATTTTCGTTGATGACCGGGACGACGCCCATGGCGAGGAGGGTTTCTATGGCGTTTTTGAGGTGGACGTAATATTTGCGGTTGGTAAAGCTGGTGTAAGTGAGCAGAACCTGGGCGGCTATGAGGTTGTGGGAACTGAAGGCTTGTTGATATTCGTGCATCAGGATGCCCTGGCCGACGGCGGCACAAGCCTGGCGTTTTTTTACATCGGTGATTTTGTGTTTGATGTTCAGGGCGCCTTGGCCCATGCCGATTGCGCCGGAGGTAACAAGGATGACCTGGTGGTTTCTGCGGATGAGTTCAGCGATTTGTTGGGCGATAACGGCCAGGAAGTGAGTGTCCACCTTGCCGGCGTTATTGAGGACGTTGGTTCCGACTTTGATGACGATTCGTTTGGCTTTGGAGAAGTTTCTCATTACTTTTTCCGAGAATCAAATTGAATCACAATTTTTTGTCTAAGGAACGGTGAGTGAAGTTTTTTGCCTGCGGGCCGGAGTAATCGGCGACGATTTGTCCGGAGCCGATGAGATTCCATTTGTAGGTGACGAGTCCTTCGAGGCCGACGGGGCCGCGGGCGTGGATTTTGTTGGTGCTGATGCCGACCTCGGCGCCGAGTCCGTAACGAAAGCCATCAGCGAAACGGGTGGAGCAGTTCCAGAACACGTCGGCTGAATCGACCAGAGCGAGGAACTGTTTTGCGGTTGCAGCGTTTTCGGTGACGATGGCGTCGGTATGGTGCGAGCTAAAGGTGTTGATGTGCTCGATGGCCTGGTCCAGGTTGTTCACGATTTTGATCGAGACGATCAGGTCGTTGTATTCGGTTTGCCAGTCTTGATCTGTGGCGGGGATGACTTTGATAATTTGGGCGGTTTGCTGGTCGCCGCGGATTTCGACGTCGGCCCGGTCGAGTTGCGATTTAATCATGGGCAAAAACTGTTGGGCAACGGTCTGGTCAACGAGCAGGGTTTCCATGGCGTTGCAAACGGCGGCATATTGACATTTGGAATCGTAGGCGATCCGGGCAGCCATGTCGAGATCGGCATCGCGATCGACAAAGACATGACAGATGCCGTCGGCGTGGCCCAGAACGGGAATTCGAGTGTTATCCATGATGAATTTAACGAAGGCGTTGGAGCCGCGGGGGATGATGAGGTTGATATCGTTGTCCAGGGCGAGCATGGCTTTGACATCTTCGCGGGTTTCCAGTAGGGCCAGCCAGCCTTGGGGCAGTCCGGCCTGGACGGAGGCGGTGCTGATGATTTGTGCTAAAATTCGATTAGTGCGAGCTGCTTCGGAGCCGCCTTTGAGCAGGACGGCGTTGCCGCTTTTTAATGCCAGCGATGAAATCTGGACCAGGGCGTCCGGTCGCGATTCGAAAACGATTCCTAAAACACCAATCGGACAGCTTACTTTGTAAAGTTCCAGATTTTTATCAAGTTCGGTGCAGCAAAGTGTTTGGCTGACAGGGTCGGGGAGTTCGGTCAGGCTGTGGATGCCGGCGATGCTGTCGTTGAGTTTGGCCTGGTCGAATTTCAGCCGTTTTATGAGTACGGCACTGATGTTGTCTTTTTGGGCCTGGGCGACATCCTGTTCGTTGGCTTGGATGATTTCGGGGGCATGTTGCTGGAGAGCGTCGGCAACCGCAGTTAGTGCCTGATTTTTCGTGGCGCTGTCCAGTGCTGCTGTGATAAACGAAGCCTTTTTGGCTTGGGATGCGATGGACTTGATGAGCATGTTTTTTCCTTAGGATGGCGTTGAACTCTGAACATTTCGGCCGCAGCATTTTTTGTATTTTTTACCGGAGCCACAGGGGCAGGGTTCGTTGCGGCCGACCTTGGGTTTTTCCAGCTTAATGGTTTTTACGACTTTTTCCTGCGAGGTCTGAGCGGCCTGGGACTGGGCTTGGAATCGTTCGTATTCGGCGTGTGAGGTGGCGGAGATGTTCCAGACGTTACCGGCTTGTTGTTGGCCTTCCAGGCGGGCTTTGAAGATGATGTTGGTTACTTTATCGCGGATGCTGCTGAGCATTTCCTGGAAGAGACGAAAACCCTCGCGTTTGTATTCCATTTTGGGATCTCGTTCGGCAAAACCACGCAGTCCGACGGATCCTTTGAGGTGGTCCATGGTGTAGAGGTGGTCTTTCCAGGTGGAATCGTAGATATTCAGCAGGACGAATTTTTCCAGATCGGTTAGTTCGCTGCGGAGGAACTGGGAGCCTTTGTTTATCAGCAGGTTACGGGCGTTTTCCTGGTCAAGATCGTCGGGCTTGACGGCGGCATGGAAACGTTCAGACGCCCAGTTTGCCAGAATCTGACGATCCTGTTGTTCCCAGCGGCAATTTGAAAGTTGCTGGTCGATTTCCTGGGCCAGTTGGCCGTTGTTGTAGGCGTCGCTCAAGTCCAGCAATTTTTGGCGGAGTTTTTCGAAAGAGAGATTTTGTATGTCATCTATTTTGAGGTTGGCCTGGTATTTGTAATTGGCCCATTGGGTGATTTCCTGGGCGGCGTAACTGCTGCCGGTCTGTTGGCGTCGCATAGCTACGTTAAGAATGTAATCGACGGGATATTCGATTTCACGGCGGCGATAAACCTGCCGAGCCCGCTCGAGCAGATTATCCTGAATCTGGGCCTGATCTTTTTGGTTTAATTGTTCCAGAGTAATGTCCAGGTTGAATTTCTGGTTAACCCAGTCACACAGGCATTTGCGGGGGTAATCTTCGTCGAGAAAAGAAGCGATTATTGAGCAGTCGAATTTTTTTATTCGTTCGACGGCGGCATCGATCAGTTGTTCCTGGATATCATCGACGGTCATTTTTCGCAGTTGATTTTGTGAGACATTGACGCTGAATTTGCTCATGGCCCATTTGCTCAGGCCGCTGAGGTCCCAGTCCCTGGGATCGACATCCTCGCTCATGTATTCGCCCAGGGTGATGGTGATTTCCTGTTCGGCGTTGTTTTGGGCGTGATCGCGGATGGTATTTTCGAGTTCTTCGGCATCGGCGCCGCGGATGCGGTCGAGTTCCAGGTCCACCCCCATGGCGGTTTGGGCCCATTTAGCGAAACAGATGTAGGGGTAATCGCGGTCGAGGATGTTGGTGCAGTTTTCGGCGATGGTGTCGTCGATCATTTCCCAGAGAACAGTGTCGAGTCCGATGCCTTCGAGGATGGACTGGCGGCGGGTGTAGAAGACCTGTCGTTGGTAGTCCATGACTTCGTCGTATTCGAGGAGGCTTTTTCGGGATTCGAAGTTACGTTGTTCGACTTTTTTTTGGGTTTTTTCGACAAACTGCGAGAGTTTTTTGTGGATCAGCGGTTCGCCTTCGGGCCAGCGGAACAGGGACATGAGCTTGAGCATCCGATCTCCGCCGAACATTTGCATCAGATCGTCTTCGAAGGAGAGGTAGAACTGGCTGGAGCCGTCGTCACCCTGTCGGCCGCAGCGGCCGCGGAGTTGGTTATCGATGCGCCGGGCTTCGTGTCGTTCGGTGCCCAGGACGTGCAGTCCTCCGGCTTCGACGACGCCGGATCCCAGTTTGATATCGGTACCGCGGCCGGCCATGTTGGTGGCGATGGTGACGTTGCCCCACATTGATCCGTCGCGACGCTGATGCTGATGACCGGCTTTGGCGACGATCATGGCTTCGCGGGCGTGCTGTTTGGCGTTGAGCACTTCATGTTCAAGGCCGTAACTTTTGGTGAGGGCTTCGGAAAGAGCTTCACTTTTTTCGATGCTGATGGTGCCGATGAGTACGGGTCGGCCGGCTTTGCTGGCCTGGAAGATTTCGTCAACGATAGCGTTGAATTTTTCTTTGTAAGTTTTGAAAATCAAGTCGTAGCGGTCGTCGCGGATGATGGGTTTGTTGGTGGGAATGGAGACGACTTCCAGTTGATAGATTTTCATGAATTCGTCGGCTTCGGTCATGGCGGTTCCGGTCATGCCGGCGAGCTGTTGATAGAGTTTGAAGAAGTTCTGGATGGTTATGGTGGCCAGGGTCTGGCTTTCGCGTTTGATCTGGACGTTTTCTTTAGCTTCGACGGCCTGATGTAGTCCGTCGGACCACTGGCGACCGTGCATGAGTCGGCCGGTGAATTCGTCCACGATGATTACTTCGCCGTCCTGGACGACGTAATTTTTTTCCCGTTCGAAGACGATGTGAGCCCTGAGGGCCTGTTCCATGAGATGGGGCCATTCCATGTTTGAGCCGACGTAGAAACTGCCCAGCCCGGCCAATTCCTGAGCGGCGCCGATGCCCTCATGGGTCAGGTGGACGCTGTGGCGGTCGTATTCGACTTCGTAATACTGGGTGGCGCGTTCGAGTTTGGCTTGGAGATTCGCAAGCTGGTCCTGATTTTGGGAGATTTGTGATTCGATTTTGGTTAGCCGTTTGGAATCTTTGGCTTTTTTAACTGTGCTGATTTCGCCCTGGAGGTTGGCGATCAGTCGGTTGGTGTGGTCGATTTGTTTTTCGAGATTGGTGTAATCACGTTGTTTGGCGATCAGTTCCCGGGCGATTTTGTCGGCTTGTTTGTAGCGGTCGGTGTCGTCGAAAGCGGGGCCGGAAATGATGAGGGGGGTTCGGGCTTCATCGATGAGGATGGAATCGACCTCGTCAACGATGCAGTAATCAAGAGGCCCCTGGACCTGGTCTTCGCGGGAGTTTTTCATGTTGTCGCGGAGGTAATCGAAGCCGAATTCGTTGTTGGTGCCGTAGGTGATATCGCAGGCGTATTGGGCGCGGCGTTCCTGGCCGGCAGCGTCCATGTCCGACTGGATAGCTCCGACGGTCAAGCCGAGGGCTTCGTAAACGGGTCCCATCCAGTCGCGGTCGCGTTTGGCGAGGTAATCGTTTACGGTGATGATGTGTACTTTTCTGCCGCTAAGGGCGACGACGTAAGCAGCCAGAGTGGCGACGAGGGTCTTGCCTTCGCCGGTAGCCATTTCGGCGATTTTGCCTTGATAAAGAACGTTGCCGCCGATCATCTGGACGTCGAAATGTCGAAAACGGAAAGGCGGTCTTTTGTCAGCTGGGTAATGTTCGCGAATTTCAGCGTAGAATTCCGGCGGCAGGGTGATCTGGTGAACGTCCCGGCCGTCGGTAATTTCTTTTTTGACTTGATCGAAGACCTGGCGCATTTCACTGGAAAGAATTCCGGGGTCAAAATCAAGCTGATCGTCGAAGACATTGCGGATTCCCAGGTGCCGATCGGAGGTTTCGCGAACAATCGCAAAAGCTTCGGGGAGGATATCACTGCAGCACTGATCGAGCTGGGCGGAGAGCTGTTTTTTGGCGGGGCGGCGGGCTTCTTCGGGCAGGAGTTGGATTTCCCGCAGATGGTCGCGCAGGGGCATACCGATGAGTTGATCCTGTTTTTGCTTGATAAGGGCTTTGAAATGGTCGGTTTTTTCTCGAAGCTGATCATCGGTCAGGCGGGCGCAATCGGATTCCAGGGCGTTGATTTCGGCGATAAAATCGGAGTGTTTCTTGACGTAGCGTTCACTGGAGGTGCTGAACAGCTTGGTCAGTGTCTTGCCGATGATTTCCATGATTGCCATAACGTAAAAAACCTCGAAAACGGCTTGAGCCGATTCGTTATAATGTCATTTTGCGGTTAATAGCCCGTTTCACGTGAAACTTCAGTTTAGGGGCAGCTCTAACATTTGTATTTTAATACGTTTAGCATTTTTATGGAGTTTTAGCAATAACTTTCTGGGTTGGTTGGCAGGAGGTGGATTTTTCACTATAATAACTGGTATGGGAAACGGAAATAAAAATGTGGAGCGGAGGCTGCCATCGTGGCTGAAGCGGCCGATGGGTAGCGGGGAGAAATTCAACCGGGTAAATGCTATCCTGGCGGAGCTGAAGCTGGCGACGGTGTGTTCCAGTGCGGGTTGTCCCAATCGAGGGGAGTGTTATTCAGCCGGGACGGCGACATTTATGATTATGGGTGAGAACTGCACGCGGAACTGTCAATTTTGTGCGGTTGGCCACGATGCAGTTGATGCGTTGGATTCCGATGAGCCGCGGCGGGTGGCGCTGGCGGTGGAAAAGCTGGATTTGCGACACGTGGTTATCACCTCGGTTACCCGCGACGACCTTCCCGATGGCGGAGCAGAGCACTTTGGCCGGGTTATTCAGGCGATTCGCTGGCAGCAGCCGAGTGTTACCATTGAAGTTTTAACACCGGATTTTCAGGGCAGCACTGAATGTCTGGATGTTGTTTGTGAGGCGCAGCCGGATGTTTTTAATCACAACCTGGAAACGGTGCGTCGGCTGAGCGGTGAAATTCGCAGCGGTGCCGATTATGATCGGTCGTTGGCGGTGCTGAATTACGTGGCGGGCAGAGGCCAACACCCAACCGTTAAAAGCGGTTTCATGGTTGGGCTGGGTGAGACGGACGCTGAAATAAAACAGCTACTCCAGGATTTGCGAAATGCCCAGGTTCAGATGCTTACTATTGGGCAGTACCTACGTCCCGGCAAGAACAATCATGAGGTGGTGAGATATTACCGGCCGGAAGAATTTGAGCAGATTAAAAAAGTTGCCGAGCAGCTTGGTTTTGATCACGTGGCAGCCGGGCCCTTCGTTCGGAGCAGTTATCATGCCGAAATAAGTCTTCAGGAGAAAAAGCCGTGATGTGGCTAACCAGTTTGATTTTTTGATTCATTCAGCTCTACCGAAAATTAATGCCAAATCATCCAGACAATTCAGTTTTACGTGTGATAATCGATCCGGCTCAGTCGGGTCCGGTGAACATGGCTACGGACGAAGCCATTCTGGAGGCGGTGAACGGGGGTAGTCAAGGTGCTACGCTGCGATTTTATCAATGGGCCGAACCGACGATATCGCTGGGTTACTTTCAAAAGCACGATGAATATCTGGCTCAAGATGCGGTTATCAGAAAATTGCCCATGGTGCGTCGTCAAACCGGCGGTGGGGCGATATTGCACGATGATGAGCTGACTTATTCGCTCATTGTTCCACTGGTTGATGATTCCAAGATCGATATTGAAGGATTATATCGTTTGGTGCATGACGCGTTTATTTATGTTTTGCTTCAGTTGGGTGTGCAGGTCAATTACCGTGGCGGTGAGGATCGGGGGAACTCCCAGCGGGGGTCGTTTTTCTGTTTTTCGCGTTTACATCGGCTGGATCTGGTGGTTGGTGAGGAGAAACTGCTAGGCAGTGCGCAGCGTCGGATGAAAAATGCTGTTTTGCAGCACGGTTCGTTGATTTTGGCCAGGCATTTTAAGCAGCAAAAATCAGCGTCACTGAATGGGCTGGTTCAGATACCGGCGGAGGTGGAAAAATTGACCAATAGTATGGCGGACAGAATCGCACTGGGAATGGACCTGTTGCCTCAAATTTTATCTCTGAGCGATGCAGAACAAGCCGGTGCCGCCAAACTTCAGGAAAAGTATGGGGGTCAAGCGTGGAATCAGCAGCGTTAAAATCGGCGGTTGAGCGTTGCCGGAAATCCAGGTTTGGAGATTTTATTTGGATTTAGCCATTTCAGAGGCGATTTTCAGGGAGCCGAATATTGCCAGAAAATACCAGAAGAAATCCAGAATTGATATAAACTCCCTGAACCTGCCGAAAATAGAAATATTTTGGAGATAATTCTCGGTTTTAAGGCGTTGATATTGTCTGGCCAGGTCGTTTTTTTCCTTGGGAGTGCGGCTGTTCAGGAAGTTTTTAATTTGCTCATCGGCTTGTTGCACTTTTTCCTGCTGCTGCGGTGGGGGTGACTGGCCTTTTTGTTTATCAATCAGTAAATCGGCGGTGTTTTGGTCCAGATCGCCGGTATGAGCGAAAACGTAACAAGCAGCTTCGTACATAACTGCGTTATCGTTGGTCATTTGATGATACAGTTCCGAGGGTATTTGGGCCATTTTTTGCGAGACGGTCGGCAGGGGCATAAATAATGTTAGTGCTAAGGTGCCAAGCAGTAAACCTGCGCCGGTCAATACGGCGGCCTTTTTACCCAGTTCATCAGTACCTTCCCGTGCTACGATAAAAATTCCCAGTGCCGAGGTTATTCCGACAATACAGGGAATCGCGTATTTGAATTGGGTCAGATATACTATGATAAACCAGACGATTACTCCGACCAGAGTGCCGATGATTCCGCCGGTTAGAATGGCTTTTGGGGAGGCGGATTTTCTTTTTGCGGCTGATTCGGCTGCGGCGGCGGCGTAGGCTTTGAGGTAAACGGTATCAAGCTGGGTACCGCAGGTTATGCAGATGGATGCGCCGGCCCGGACAGGTGCCCGGCAGTGGGGGCATTTTACTTTTTCTTCTTTTTTTTTCGACTTTCCAGAAGCATCCGACTTGGGAGAATCAGAGAATTCGTCGGGTATTTCAAGTTCTATAACATTGGCCAATTTTGGGATTTTAGGATTTGGTGGGGGTGGTTCAGGCGGATTGGCGGGCTGATCAGCAGACTTTTCAGTGGGGGCTTCAGGTGAGTTTTCGGCAGGTTCTTTGCTGGGCTTGCTGCTTGGTTGATTGATGGAGCTATCGTTGGATGTGACGGCAGGTGAGTCTTTGGGTTGGTCATTAGACTTATGGGCAAGCTGATCGGCGAGCAAACTGTCAGTTTCATTGGCGGGCTTACCGGAGGATTCCGGAATAAATTCGTCGGAGCTGTCCGGTTTGGGCTGGGGGACCCTGATGGGGCGGGAGCATCTGGGGCACTTAACTTTTTTTGTGGCGAACTCCGGCGGCACGCTGATTTTTTTATCACAGTTGGGACACCTGAATTTAATCATGGAACGAGATCCTTTTCCCAATTTAAAGCCAATAAGCTTATCGCCACAATGGACCAAAGGGTATGATAACACAATCCTTCCGAGGTTTCAAGGTTTCCCGTTCTTGATTTTGCCCCCTTGGGGTTTTACCAATCCAGCTTTTCGCCATAGTAACGATAGAGCAGCCCCAGCAATCTCATGTTGTATATCTGAATGCACAAACCACCAATAATTGCGGTAATTGCCCCAAGGACCGGAGCAAGACTGTCCCCGGATAATCCCTTAATCGCAAAGGTAACATTAGTCAAATAGAACATGAGGATTGTAAGATACATAGCAACACAGCAGATCAGATAGGGTTTGAAAGTTCGCAGGACATTCATGACAACCTTGGCGGGATTTATGACAAACCTGTCGCCGAGTACGATGTTCATTACTATCATTGGCCAGAAGAACAAGCCCGCAAAAAACAAAAATATCGTAAAAGCAAAAAAGCCGAAAGCGGCCGTGGCAAATTTATCTAAATTCTGTTTAATGATGTTATTACTACCATAAGATTCATCGTTTTCGAAAACTGAGTCTTCTGGCTCTTCATAAAATACTTCCGAATCATCCTGAAGCATTTCATTTTCGCCGACTGGTTCCTCCATATCACTATAAAACTTTTCCGTATCTATGGGTTCATTTTCAGGATCTAGCATTTCATATGGTTGGCCTATCGGGACATCCAAAAAGCCGGATTCATTCGTGGAGTCAGCGGCAGCAATTACAAACCAGATACCGACGATAAAACAGGCAATAAATGGCAGCAGTGCATATAAATAACTGACAATCATTTGGAAATAGGGACGAACCAGATCCCAGGAGGAAGTCGGCATTTCAAACTTGGGAAGTTCGTCATCGCCATTTGCGGTTACTAACAGCACATCAAACAAAAAGGTATATATGATGCCATATACCATCAGCCGGGCTATAGTTATAAAGACGCCGCCATAAAAGCTGGGGCCAAAGAAATTTATGCTAACGAAAGCGGTCAATATTATCAGAAAGAAAAAGGAAATACCGTCATCGAGACTTCTAACCGGGGACATCAGGCGAAGTACATCAATACCAAAGCTTTTTCCGGCGGGCATAGCCCCGATAAGACCTTTTTTTTGGGATAGGTTATCAATTTCGGTAGTTTTCGGCAGCGGCACCTCGCGGCCGCAGTTGACACAAAACTCCGAATCCTCCGGTACTTCCGTGCCGCACTGAGGGCAATTTCTTTCCTGGTTAACGGCTTCTGTTTCCGGAGAGGTTTCGAACATGTCGTCCGTCCAGGGACTATCCTGGTCCGCCAAGTCATCCTGCTCGGTCTGAGGAGTTAACGCGGGGAAACCATCGTTCCGGGAACAATTATCAGGGGGATTGCTTTCATGGGCCTGGGAAGACTTTTCAATGAGGGGGATTTGTTCTGCAGCAGGTTCTTCGTGAATTACTCCCGGTACGATTGTTGGATTAGCACACTGAGGGCATTTGACCATTTTGGTCGCGTATTTTTCAGGAACACCGATTTTCTTGTTGCAGTTGTGACAGCGAAATTTGATCATAACACTTACCTGTTAACAAATTGGGAAATCGGCAGTATTTAGCAATTATTGTCAGGATTTGCCGGCAGCAATCTTATAGGCACTGCCGATAGCCAGCAAGAAGAACAAGATATCGAAAACTCCCAGGGATTCCTTTAACATGTCCCAGAAAGTGATGTCATTCAGTTCAACTGTAATCGCCTGGGTCATAATCTCGCGAGCCAGTTTAATTTTTTCGTTTTCATTAAGGCTGTCCAGTAAATCTTGTACTTCACTGTCCAATTGTTCGATCTGGGCAAGATTTTCTTCAGATACATCATTACCATCATGGTAAGCTTCCAATTGCTGAGCGAGTGAATCATCAAACCTACCCTTATTATACATATTTAACATTACCAAGCCATACATAGCATCGTCATCCCGGGCAATTTCTCTAATCTCATCAAGGGGCATTTCGGCAACCATCTCTTTTGCAACCGGGATTGCTATATACTGTACCAGCATGTATT
Source organism: Sedimentisphaerales bacterium (assembly GCA_016934515.1). Classification (GTDB taxonomy): domain Bacteria; phylum Planctomycetota; class Phycisphaerae; order Sedimentisphaerales; family SM23-30; genus JAFGSR01. The sequence goes on along the minus strand of JAFGSR010000181.1, from coordinate 62,975 downwards.
TACCCGCCAGGATGCCTACAATAGCCAGGACCGCTGCCATAATACCCAGTACTTCCTTTTCTTGCTGAGCACCAAACCGAACTCCTACGCCCGCTAAAAAACCAACCAGGCAGGCTATAATACCAACTTCATAATTAGTTATGTAAGCAATTGCGAACCAGATACCCGCACCGAGCGAGGCGCCTATCAGGCCGCATATTAATCCTTTCGGTAAAGATGCCGCAGTTGCTGCGACACCTGATTTACCCGCCACAACCGGTGATTCAGGTGTCGAGTGTCCTGGCAACATTTGCCCGCAATTTGTACAAAATTCTGAACCTGGGGATATATCAGCCTGGCAATTTAGGCATTGATGCATAGTCTCCAGGGTTGAATCTGTGGCGTCCGTCAGTCCAACAGTGTTATTATCAAACATGTCATCCGTCCATATTTGTTCCGACGAATCATCCTCCGCGGATAGATACTGCTGATCTGGATCGGTATTAGTTTGTGGTTCGGCTTCATTTTCCGGTGGTATATTTAAATCTGAGGCAGCGGGAGTCTTCAGATTCGGAACAGGCACCTTAATTGGGTTTGCGCATTTTGGACATTTAATTAACTTACCAGCGTATTCCTCCGGGACGCCGACTTTTTTTTCACAAATTGAGCAATGGAACTTAATCAAAGTAAACACCTCCGTAAAAAAAGGTTGCTGCAAAAAAACGTTGCAACAGGACAACAAATCTAAGAGTCTCTGATAGATTTTGCCAGGAATATCGATTATGAGCTTTTATTTCAGCCGAAAACTAATTGTGTTGGAACGAACAAACAGATCCTTACCTGAGAGCTTATAAGGCTCTGCAGGATCACAAACCAGCATTCAAATCAACAACAAAGTACGAAAGCACTTTACCAAGAGAAACGGTCGAAAGATTTCCCTGACCCTAATATAAACTCTGAAGCACTACTATATCATTATGGCTGAAAAAATCAAAACAAAATCCTAACAAAATCAGCGTTAAATTAAGTATTTTTTATTTCGGCTGTATGGTTGTTGCCAGGGAGGTGATTTTTAGTGGTATGCCGGTTGCTGTTTGCGTAAAGTACTGACTTTAAATTAGTTATATAATTTTTATAATTTAGGCATGGACTTTGCTCTGGTTATCGGCTATATTCGGTGGAATAGGATTTACTGAAGATTGATCATTATGGAATTGGCCGTGCTAGGCGGGGTGTTAGCGGTACCTCGAACTCGCAATCCGCTATAGCGAGGCGGAATTCTTTTTTGAGGGTCGAAGTAGTCGGGCCTCTATTGTCATAAGTAGTGTTGATCGTTGGGTCCCATGCAAGCGGGCAGCGTGAATCTGGTCAGGCCGGGAACGGAGCAGCCATAAGCGTATTCGTCTGTTGTGCCGTGGAATAACCTGGCAGGAGCAGGCTGTGACGACAAACCCGGCGTGATCGATTCGACGAAAAGTGCACGGCCTTTTTTTTTATTCAACGGGAATCCCGGCGGAGATGGAGAATTTCTGGTCGTTTGGGATCATAATAATAACAGGTAAGACATGTCATATACAGTTTTGGCCAGGCGTTACCGGTCGCAGAGTTTTGACGAAGTGGTGGGACAGGACGCTGTATCGCGAACGCTTAAAAATGCGCTAACGTCCGATCGGGTGGCGCACGCTTATCTGTTCACGGGGACCAGGGGAGTGGGCAAGACTACCATGGCCAGGGTGTTGGCCAAGGCGCTGAACTGCCTCAATTCGGACAAGCCCACCAGCGAACCCTGCTGCAAATGCGAAAGTTGCCTGGCAATTAATGAAGGTGATGACATTGACGTGCTGGAGATAGATGGGGCGTCCAATACCGGCGTGGAGCACATCCGCGAGCTCCGACAGAATGCTATTTATCGACCGGCCCGGGCCCGCTATAAAATTTATATTATTGATGAAGTGCATATGCTCTCGACCAGTGCCTTCAACGCATTGCTGAAAACTCTGGAAGAACCGCCCGATCACGTCAAATTTATCCTGGCCACCACCGAGCCCAACAAGGTACCGGCTACTATTCATTCCCGCTGTCAGCGTTTCGATTTTCGCAATATCAAACTCGACGACATCGTTGGCCAGTTAAAGCTGGTTCTCGACGGCGAGAAGATTAAGGCTGATGACGCTCTGGTCCGCCGGGTTGCCCGACGGGCCAATGGTTCCATGCGTGACGCTCTGAGTTTGCTGGATCAGCTTTTGAGCATGGCGGACGGCAAGCTGACGGTGGAGCTGTTGCACGATTTGCTGGGTACGCCCCGGTCGCAGCGGATTGTTGATCTGGCTGAGGCCGTCGGTAAAAACGACTTGGCGGAAGTTCTTACGCAGATTGATGCCGGCCTCAGCGAAGGGTTGGCCTTGGATCAATTGACCGAAGCAGTGCAGAATCATTTTCGAGACCTGATGGTGTTACGCAACTGCGGCGGAGATACCGAACTGGTTGAGCTGGATGACGACCAGGCCCGCCAGATGGCTGTTGAGCAGGCCAAGCAATTTGACGACGCTGCTTTGGTGTACAACATTACGGTGCTGGAAGAATTGCGGCGATTTCTGCGAACGGGTGTTTCGGGACGGGCTTTGCTCGAAGCTGCCATGGTTCGTCTTACGGCTGGACAGCGTTTCAGTGACACCAAAGTTCTGCTGGAACAGTTGCAAAATTTGCCCCAGGTGACAACCGCTTCTTCCGGAGCAGCCACCAGCTTTCGGCAGCCACAACCAACCAACCGATTTGCTGCTGCGCAAAAAAAAACTTCTGAAACCGCAATAAAACCTGATAATATTGCCACCACAATCCCCAAAAGTAAAACGGTTTTACCTTCTGTCGCGGGTAAATCACTGACGCCGGAGCGAAATATTACGCTGGCTGATTTGCAGGAAAAATGGCATGATATTCTGGCCGAAGTTGTCCACCAGGGCGGCAAAAACCTGGAGGCCTACCTCAGGCCCGCCCAACCAACCGAGTGGGCCGATGGAAAGTTGTCACTGGTTTTCAATCGCGACGAAGGGATGGGAAGGTTTCTATTGGGTCAGCCGATGGTTATCAGTGAAATTGAGCAGATGCTGGGCAAAATACTTTCGAGCAGCCTGAAGCTGGAAATCGTTCAATCGTCAACTGTTATAAGCAGCGGACGAGCTAACGGTACCATGAAATCGGCTGGTTCCAAACCCAGCCAAAAGGAAATTAACACCGCCATGTCGGATCCAAAAGTCAGAATGGTTCAAAATGTCCTGGGCGGCAAGGTGGTTCGGATTGACCGGGTAGAATAAAAAGATAGCAGGATCAGTTTAATAAACGAAAAAAACTCAGTCCGATTACAAACTAAGCGAGGATTTAAAAAATGATGGGATTTGGCGACTTAACAAAAATGTTCGGTCAATTCAAGGATATCCAGGCCAATCTGCAGCGGGTACAGGAAGAAGCTGCCCAACGCGTAGTGGAAGCTTCCAGCGGCGGCGGCATGGTAACCGCCAAAGTTAACGGTAAAGGTGAGCTTTTGGAAATTAAAATCGATCCGAATGTGGTGGATGTCAACGATTTGGAGATGATGGAAGATTTGATCAAAGCTGCTATCAACGCCGCGGTTACCAAGAGCCAGGAAGAGATGCGTGAGCAAATGCAGGAACTAACCGGCGGGCTTAATATTCCGGGGCTGGATCAATTAGGTAAGATGTTCGGATGAGTCAGGCACATACCGAAAGCATGGAGCGATTAATGAAGCAGTTTGCCAGGCTGCCCGGTATCGGGCCGCGAACAGCTGAACGTCTGGCTTATTTTATTCTGCAGCAATCGCCCGAAGACGCCTTAGCGCTGTCGGAGGCTATCCAGACGGTTAAGTCTCAGATACGCAACTGCAAACAGTGTTTTAATCTAAGCGAACAGGACTTGTGCGAAATCTGCCGTGACGAACGCCGCGACCAATCCATTATTTGTGTAGTGGAGCAACCGGGCGACCTGATCAGTCTGGAAGAAACCGGCTTGTGCAACTGGGTTTATCATGTGCTGCTGGGCAGACTGGCTCCGTTGGAAGGTGTTACCCCGGACAACCTGACTATCGATCAGTTAATTAAGCGAGTTGAAACCGGTCAAGTGAAGGAAGTGGTTTTGGCGACTAATCCGAATATGGAAGGCGACGGCACAGCTTTGTATATCAGCTCTCTGCTGAGCGATACTTCGGTTAAAGTGTCGCGACTGGCCCGCGGACTGCCATCCGGAGGCAGCATTGAATACGCCAACAAAAGCATTTTGTCTGACGCGATTCGCGGACGAACAACGCTGGAATAATTTTGTCGGATTCAGACTGGAGTTTTTTCGCTTAAGTAAAAGTCCTCTAACACTACGCGAATTCTTCCGGAACGGTGTTTTAAGCACTGGAAAAGCGGTTTTTACAAGTTTTAACCAAACTGACCGAGCCGGTCGGTCGATAGAGAAAAAGCCGGCGTAACCAGTAACAGATATGCAAAAGAAGTTGCTTAGCTGGATAAATTGAGAGGTTGAACCAATGAGACTGGATATTTCACAACAGATGCGAGCGGAACAGCGCATGGTGCTGGCCCCGCGGATGATCCAGTCCATGGAGATCCTGCAGTTGCCGCTACTGGCCCTGCAGGAGCGTATCGAACAGGAAATGCTTACAAATCCGGTATTAGAGGAAGAGCTCCCCGCAGATTTTGATAGTCCGCCACCGGCTAACGAACAGACATCTCAAGAAGTTCCCGAGGGCGAACGTTTACTGCAAATCGGTCAGGATGACAGCAAAAAAGGTGATTTTGAGCGGCTGGAAAATATTGGTAACGATTACGATGATTATCTGGGCCGGTCCAGTTACATTACCCAAAAACGTACCAACGGCGAACGTGACGCCAAACTTGACGCCATGCAAAATACCGCCGCACCCAACCAGTCTCTCAATGATTACCTTCATGAGCAGTGGCTTTTTATGGAAGCTGATGAAATTATCAAAAAAGCCGGGACGGTAATTATTGATAATCTCGATGATTCCGGATACCTCACCACCGATCTGCAAAGCCTTACCGAACAGTTGCGTGAACCGGTTAAGCCCGAACAAATGAACCTGGCTCTGCAACTGGTCCAAACGCTGGACCCTCCCGGCATCGGTGCCAGGGATATGGCCCAATGCATGCTGCTCCAGTTGCGTAATCAGCCCGAACCGCGTACTCTCGAAATTGAACTGGTCAGTAATCACCTCAAAGATATCGAGATGAACCGCTATCCTGCTATTGCTAAAAAAACCGGGAAAACCATTAAAGAAATCCAGGATGCAGTCAAAGTGATTTCCCAGTTAGATCCCCGTCCGGGCATGCAAATCGGCAGCCATGAAAACCAGTATATTGTACCCGACATCATTGTGGATTATGACGAGGAAGACGACATCTACACCGCCCGTCTCAGTGACGGCAGCTCACCAAATCTACGAATCAGTTCGCTGTATGCCGGTATGATCAAGGACAAAAAAACCGCGACTGACGCCAAAGAATTCCTGCAGAATTCCGTCCGCTCGGCCCGCTGGCTTATCGAATCCATCGAACAGCGTAAGACCACTCTGTTACGCGTGGTCAATCATGTCCTGAAAAATCAGCGTGATTTTTTCGATCATGGGCCACTGCATCTCAAACCCCTGCCCATGGTTGAAGTTGCTGAAGCTCTGGGAATACACGTCGGAACCGTTTCCCGCGCGGTTTCGGGCAAATACCTGCAAACGCCTATCGGCATTTTTCCCCTGCGTTCGTTTTTCAGTGGCGGTACCGAAAACGCCGCCGGTGAATCGGTGAGCTGGGACGCTATCAAAGCCAAGCTGCAGGAAATTATTGACAACGAAGACAAAAACAACCCTCTCAGTGATGACAAACTGGTGGAAGAACTCGTCAGGCAGGGTCTGACCGTGGCCCGCCGCACGGTTGCCAAATACCGCGGCCTGCTCAACATTCCTCCTGCCCGAAGACGCAAAGAATACAGTTAATCATGATGTTCCTATAAAAAAATCGGACAGCTTTAACTGCCCGGTTTTTGAACTTGTTAATTTTGCATTTTGCCTGGATTCTCAAACCGATTTTTCCAAGGCCTGGTCAATATCAGCGATTATGTCGGCAATATCCTCCAGCCCCACGGACACCCGAACAAATTCAGGAGTAACCCCGGCGTCGAGCTGGGCCTGTTCACTCATCTGGCGGTGACTGGTCGAAGCGGGATGCAACACCAGCGTTTTGGCGTCGCCAACGTTAGCTAAGTGACTGGCCAACTTAACGGCATTGATAAACTTTTCGCCGGCAGCAAATCCGCCTTTGATACCAAAACCCAGCACCGCCCCAAAGCCACCATCCAGATATTTTTCGGCATTGGCGTAAGTTTGATGATTATTCAAGCCGGCATACTGCACCCATTCAACCAGTTTATGTTGCTGGAGATGCTTAGCCAATTCCAGAGTGTTGGCACTTTGTTGGCGAATCCGCAAAGGCAGGGTTTCCAGGCCCTGCAAAAACAGAAACGCATTGAAGGGACTGGGGCAAAGCCCGATATTCCTCATCCCCTGCACCCGCGCTTTGATAATGAAGGCGACATTGCCCATTCCCGGGAAATCACCGAAAACTTCCCAGTATTTCAAATCATGATAACTGGCATCCGGCTCGGTAAAACCGGGGAATCGGCCGTTGGACCAGTCGAAATTGCCACCGTCGATGATGATTCCGCCAATAGAAGTTCCGTGTCCACCGATCCACTTAGTGCATGAGTGGACAACCACGTTGGCTCCATGTTCGATCGGCCGACAGAGCACCGGCGCAAAGGTGTTGTCCACAATCAGTGGCACTCCATTTTCGTTGGCAACCTTAGCGATCCCGGCGATATCCGCCACATCACAGCGGGGATTACCAATTGTCTCAATGTAAATCGCCTTGGTGTTATTCTTGATGGCTGCGGCAATTTTCTTCGGATCCGGTTCGTTGACAAAAGTGGTTTCAATGCCCATTTGCGGCAGAGTATAACGAAACAGTGTTTCGGTCCCGCCATAAAGCGAAGCTGAGGAAACAATGTGATCGCCCACCCCGGCAATATTGTGAATCGCCAGAAAAATTGCCGCCATCCCGCTGGAAGTGCCCAATGCTCCACTGCCGCTTTCCAAGGCCGCCAGACGCTTTTCCCAAACGTCGGTCGTTGGATTCATTAGCCGAGTGTAAATATTGCCGAATTCTTTCAGATCAAACAGATTAGCGGCATGTTCGGTGCTATTAAACAGGTAACTGGTGGTTTGATATATTGGTACTGCACGGGCACCGGTAACTGAATCAGCCTGTTGACCGGCATGAATCGACAAAGTATTCAATCCGGGTTTTTTATTTAAATCTTCCTTCATTTTGTTTACCTTGTTGGATTGATTATTTGATCTTTCTTGCACAACGACCACCCACCCGGCTTGGATGCGTTTTCGATTGCATTTTTACCTCGCGTTGCGCCAAATCCTTCAAATTATATGATTTCAAAATAACAGCAATAGAATCAGCCAATTCCATCCATAATTTTTGGACGGAACATAATTTCGCACGGGAACAACTTGCTCCAAAACAATCCGCCGGCTGAACTGAAATATCGAGAACCTTATAAATATCCCAGACGGTAATCTTCTCGGCCGGTTTGGCTAACCGATATCCACCATCGGCGCCTCTGATACTTTCCAGTAAACCTGCTATCTTGAGAGAGGAAGCCATTTGCTCCAGATATTTTGGTGAAATTTGCTGGTTATCTGCCAAAAGCCGTAGGGGAATCGGATTGTTATCGGGCTGTTTTGCCAATTCCACCATAGCACGAACGCCATACCTAACTCTCGTTGATAGCTTCATTTACAATAACTCCTCTCTTGGTTATCGCGTGATTCCGTACTGGATATCTATTATATCCCATTGGAATAGTAGGTCAAGCGGGTAAAAGCCAATTTTTCAAGGCCTGCCAAAGTGTTTTTTCGGGCTTTTTTGCGGTATTTCGATGACTTTGCTAAACCGGTTCCCGGTCAGTTTTTCTTAGATATTTTTGCGATAAATAGCCGCAGCTGATTCGGGTTTTACCGTGTTAATATAAACATCGGTTGCCAGCTCAAATCCGCCCGTGTTGTGCAGCCTGGGGCAGATTTGTATATACCAACGAAATCCCACAGGATGATTATCATCTGAATTTAGCGTAGCGGTATGAAAAGCCAGATTGTAATCCGGGTAATTCAGCGAGTTATCCAGGGTTCTGATGGCCTGCTGTAGAATTTGTGAAAAGTTTTCCAGAAGTTCGTTATCGAGTTCGCCAAAATGCTGCTGTTCAAACCGGGGCAGCAGATAAATCTCAAACGGACATATAGAAGCATAGGGACACAGCACCACGAAATGATCGTTAGCTAACAGCACTCTCTGTCCATCCGGTAATTCTGTACGGATGACATTATCGAAAACTGAAGACTTATTTTTTCGATAGTAATCACGGCAGTGTTGCAGTTGCCTGATCAGTCGGGGCGGGACGACCGATTGGGCCAGAAGCTGAAAATGCGGATGGGCCAGTGATGCTCCCGAAGAACTTCCGTGGTTGCAGAAAATTGAAATTAACTTTATCTGTTGGTCAGCCGCAAAGTGCTGGTAACGTTGCCGAAGTGACCGGCAAATATTCCTAGCCTGTTCATCGTCATGATATCCGAAAGAGCGGTTGTGCGAAGTCGATTCGATTATCACTTCATGGAATCCCAGACCGACTTTGTTTTTCCATGGCCCGATACCGTTTTCAGCTTCCTGGCCTTCATTAACCAATAAGCCGCTCAAGGCCGCGTATTTATTCGGCACCACTCGAACAGACCACCCGGCCCCGTCCGCGGACAAATCGGCCGGTCGAACAGCAAAAGTTTCCGGTGGTGTCAAAGCCTCGTTGCCGGGACAAAAAGGGCAGCCCCGATCAAAATCCGACGATTCCGTTTTGTGCGCCCGAGCAAAATCAATAGGTCGTTCATTACGCTTTGCCGCCAGAATTATCCATTGATCGGTAATCGGATTATATCGATATTCAGACATGAATCCGATTATAGATTAATCCTGAGATTTGAAAAGCTGAAAATATTCAGCCCAAAAAACATTGCTTCCCCGGAAAGTGGGCTAGAACTCCCCTCTCCCAAAAACCTGCCGATGCAACAATTTTGCCGGCGTAGTCATGAAAATCAACCGGGCACTTTTCAACTGCTTCGAATCAGGCAATCTGGCGAGTACGAAATCTTCGATAAGCCCGGTCCAGAGCCGGCAGGAAATAGCTTTTGCTGACCTTTTCCCAGGTCATCTGGTGGGCAATTTCGTAGCCGCTACGTATCAATGCTTCAGCCTGGTCGTCATTCTTCGGCAGCCGCTGTAGAATATCATGAGCAACTTCCGCACTAACCGCCATTTCGATTCGATCGCGGAATTGCTGGTTAATCGATAAAAGATTCTGAATATCTATTTTAGACCAGTTAAGATCAGCCTGTACATAATCAGCTTTGACGATATTGGCGGGCAGTTCCTCATCGCAAAGCTGCTCGACAAATCCGCAACAGCCACAAACATTGCTTGTCACACAAATTGCCCCATAACCGAGCGGCTCCAGTTGAGCGATCCCAAAAGGTTCGTAAGCACTCTGGCCGAACTCAACATCACAACCTTCACGTAAATCCTTGAAAGTCATCTCCCTCGGCATTCGCGAACCACAAATCCTGCTGTCCCAACCAAATTGATTTACCAAAACCGCCTTGATATTGTGACTTCGTGCATTAAAGCTTTGCAACGCCGGATAAAAATCAATCTCCGCCCCGCACAAATCGGGATAACCCTGCTTGTGCGCGACGGGCCAATCCCAGGCGGTTTCCATCTCGCGAATTTCTTCCGGGCTGCGTGCCGAGGCATCTGTACTCAACAAGAAAAGTATTCCGGTTTGGTTATCTTTTTGAAACTGCTTATCTAAATGTTCCAGTACCCGAAAATCACGCCAGAAACCCTTACTGATCGTTGTTCGGGCAACATGAGTAAAAATATAATCCGGCCGATATCCCAGCAGATTTTGCGCGTATTGCTGCAGTTTGTTCTTAGAAGCCAACTTGCTTTCCAGAGATATTTCCTGAGTCTCAATACCGTTATAAGCCAAGTCGATGGAAACATGATTGAAGTCCAGGCTCAGAAAACGCAACTCATTCTTAACCTGATCACCCACCGCAACAATATTATCGCAATAACGTGAGGCACATGTCAAGGCATGTCGGAACGAGGAATCCTGAGGACCAAAAATGTCAGCAAGATAATATTGCCGCTTATTAGTCCACCTCAGCGTGTTGTAAAACATAGTGTCATGCCCCGGATGATTTTCAATAATCCTGCGAACCGACGGCACTTCATGAGCGTAATACATCGTCTTAAACGTACCCAGCGGATCCAGTATCGCCGCCAGGATTGTTGGCATTCCCATGTATTCGTGAGATATCAAAACCGCCGGTTGATTCGGATCCGAGACATTAATCCCGCGCAGCAACGCTAGCGCCGCCGGTGCCAGCTTTACATACTGATCGTATTCCGGATCACTTTCGAAGCCCAGACTCTCAATCCCAAAATCATCGAACAACCAGGCCTTCAAGGCATTGACCGGGTTGGGGTTCACCTCATCTGTATCAATCAGAATAACCTCAACATCTACAGCATTACTCCCGCCCGGCTGATAAAAAGTCCGATATCCGTAAACAACCGATACCCCGAATTTCCGTTCGACATCCTTAAACACTAACTTGTAGGGATGATCCGTTATCCCGTCAAGAGACGAATACAAAACCTGACCGTCCGGACCGAGTCGTTGTTCTGCAACGTGTTGCCCCTTAAACAAAGGCCCCAACAAAACGGACCGACCGACTTCGTTCCGATAACTTTCCGCAGTCAACAGACCTTCAAGAACAGCGCCGATTCCCCCAATTTTGTGAGTTGTTTCATGGGTGATATGTACGATGGTTTTACTATGGTGCAATCTGGCTATCCTCCGTTTTCCCTCTTTCCCTGTAAGAATCTTATCATGGTATTATTAGTATAACCTCTAAACAGTGAATGGGCCAAAGCATCGGCCAAAAAAACATTAATTTTTAAAGATATTTTGTCTTATCAATACTGGAAAACGTCTTGTAACGGTTATCAGACCTGATTACACCATCAATCGGACATGCCATTGCAAAATCGTCAGGGATATGCTAGTATGTTATTCAGGTTTTGCCTGATAGCCGAATGTTTGCCGAAGCAAAACGTGAAAAAATAGAATCGCCTACCAAAAAAACGAAGAACAGATACAAACCGGACAGATCGGTAATCGCCTGGAATAAAACCACACAAAGCAAATATAAGCAATGAGTAAAAAGACCGATAAAAACCCTAATAGTTCCGATAAATACAGCCCCACCATCAAAAACAAAAAGGCCCGCTTCAATTATCATCTTCTGCAAAAGCTGGAAACCGGAATTGCCCTGACCGGTACCGAGGTCAAAAGCCTTCGCCAGGGGCGGGCCAATCTGGAAGAGGCTTATTGTCGCGTTAACGACGGTGAACTTTTCCTCGTTGGCTGCACCATTTCCCTTTACGAACACGGCAATCTTGTTAATCATGAACCCACCCGAACCCGCAAACTTTTGGCCCATCGCCGCGAAATCAAAAAACTGCAAAGTAAAGTCGTCCAGAAAGGCCTCACCCTGGTTCCCTTGCGGATTTATTTTACCCGTGGCCTGGCCAAAGTGGAAATCGCCATCGCCCAGGGCAAAACCCATGGCGACAAACGCGACAAAATCAAAGACCGCCAGGTCCAACGCGACATCCGCCAGGCTATGCATCGACGGCGGTGAATTATCAGCGAGGAATCAGCTACTTCTCCACCGTTCGCTTGAGATGCTCCTGCCAGAAATCCAATTGCTCCTGCAACTGCTGTTTACCCGCCGAACCTTCGACCGCGTAGCCAGCCACCACATTCTCAGCAGTCAGATTTTCGTACACATCCGCCTCGATCTTATCGCAAGCCTTTTGCAGTTCATCCAACGGTTTTTGGGCCAGTGATTTCCCTTCCGCTTCACACTGTGCCACCAGTTCCCCCACAATCTGATGAGCCTGACGGAACGGTACCCCTTTTCGCACCAGATATTCCGCCAGTGCCGTAGCGTCCAGGAATCCTTCATCCAGGCCCGCCTGAATTTTGTCCGGATTGAATCTGGTGTTTGCCACAATCGCCGCCGCCATCGCCAGCGTTGCTTCCAGCGTATCCGCCGCGTCGAAAACCTGCTTTTTATCCTCCTGCATATCTCGGTTGTATGCCAGCGGTTGTCCCTTGAGCATCGTTAGCAGAGCAGTTAAATTACCGTGCAACTGTCCACTCTTGCCGCGTATCAATTCCAACATGTCGGGATTGCGCTTTTGCGGCATCATGCTGCTGCCGGTGCAATAGGCGTCGCCAATCCGAATAAATCCGAACTCCTGCGTGGAATAAATAATCCAGTCTTCCGCCAGGCGCGACAGGTGTATAGCTGTCAAAGCCGCGGTAAAGACAAACTCCGCACAAAAATCCCGATCACTTATCCCGTCAATACTGTTGCGGGTAATTTCAGCAAAACCCAGCAACTCCATCACCCGCCGTCGATTCAACGGCAGACTGCTGCCCGCCAGAGCACCGCTGCCCAGCGGACACACATTAATCCGCTTAAGCGCATCGGAAAATCGCTGCCGGTCCCGCTGTAATTGTTCCGCAAATGCCAACAGATAATGACCCGACAACACCGGTTGAGCCCGCTGCAAATGCGTATAGCCCGGCATCACCACCTGTCCCTGCTTTTGCGCCAGCTTCACTAGCGCCTCTTGCAGCTTCATTATTCGCTCAATGATTGTCTCGGTGCAATCCCGCAGCCACAGCCGCATATCCAAAGCCACCTGATCGTTGCGGCTGCGACCGGTGTGCAGTTTCCGGGCTGCTTCACCAATATTTTTGGTTAACGCCGCCTCTATCACCATGTGAATGTCTTCCTGCGACTTATCAAACTTGAACTTGCCCGCCTCAATCTGCTCAGCTATCTCCGTCAGCCCCTGCTTGATCTGCCGAAACTCATCCTTACTGATAAGTCCCTGTTCGCTGAGCATCTGAGCATGAGCGATACTGCCCACAATATCATACTTGTATAACCGCCAGTCCACGCTGATCGATTCCACAAAATTCACCGCTAACTCATCAACCGCACCGCTCATGCGACTTTGCCAGCTTTTCTTAGCCATAATTCAACCTCTTCAGCTTAAACCTGTACCATACGTTTTACTCGTGGTTAACATTCGTCATTAATAATCGTGCTCAATCTTCCGGGAGGTTCTTATACCACAGGAAATACAATCCCGTCAGACCCACCAGGAAAATCGGCAGCGTTATCCAGAACGCCCGGTAATTATGAATGACCAACTCCATCGGTAGCAGAAACAGACTTATCTGCCATGCCAAAGTAAAAGGGACCGCCAGCAGATCATTACGATTCTCCTGCCTTACCTTTATTTGCTGCTCAATCGGCAATAACTTCCTTAAGGGTCCCCATAAACCAAACGGTCGCGTCGAACGGTAAAAATTCTCCAGAACTTTTCTGTCTGTCGGCCGGGTCAGATAGGTCCCCAATACCGAAGCCGCCAAACCAATAGAAGCCATTATTAAGAACATTTGCCAGCCGGCTAATTCAGGCCAGCCGTAATTCGCAACCAGCATTGGCCAGAACGCCTTTTGAGCTACCGCCGCCAACAGCCCCACAACGGTGCCAATCGCAAATCCGCCGCCATTGAAACGCCACCAGTACAGACGAATTACTATGGGAATCAGTAAACCGCCCCCCAATCCCATTACCAGCCAGTCCCAGATTTCGTTGATACTCTCGGTAATATAAGCTAACGCAAAACCCAGTCCCACCAGCACCACGATAAAAAACCAACTGGCATAGATCAATTCCCGGTTCGATGCCCGCCGCCGGAAATAACGCTGATAAAGGTCCCGGGTAAAATACCCAGCTGTTTTGTTGACAGTGGAATCAAAAGTGGACATCGACGCCGCCAGTAACGCCACCAGTATCAGTCCCCGAAAACCCGGCCTGATATTAAAAAGAATTACCGCCGGTAGGATTTTCTCCGGATTAATGTTACCTTCGAATCCCAAAAGATTCAGCTTCGTCGCCCAGTTTTCGCCCAGAATATTCTGCAGCCCGACAACCAGTTCGGCGGGCTCAGAATGCAAACGAATACTGCTAAGAGTATCTGCCCAGCGGGACTTATCAATACCCGGAAAATAATCCTTAATTAAATCACTCGCCTGGGCCAGCACCGTCATGTCCGGAAAATGCTCGTTTACCAGATAAATTCCCAGCACCGCAAATCCCATCATCATCGGCCAGCGGAACATCATCAACCAGGTCCATAGAAACGTCAACTTGCCGCATTCTCTATCCGATCGGGCACCAAAATATTTCGGATCGAAGCCGTCACCCATGCCGCCGAATATATTCCGCACCAGGTAGAAAAATCCTACCAGAAACAAATACTTAAATGGTTCATATTCCCTACCCACCGGCATCGTGGTTTTCCATTGCGGATAACAACTCATCCATTCCCTCGAACCGGTAACCTGCTCTGCCACCCCGGCAAAACTCGCTACATCGGAAATCTTCACAAACGCCATTATAGAAATCGTAAAAACCGCAATCAGAATAATTCCCGATTGAAACAGGTCCGTAAAGACCACGCCATAAAATCCGCTAACCATCGTATAGATTGTTGCCACTGCCAACAAAATCAACGTGCAGTAAATCGGCTCCAGCGGTATAAACGTCGATAAAAACAAACCCACCCCCTTGGATAGATAAGCCAGCATCCCCACCGTTGTAGCTATAACCGCCACTGACTGGACTATCCGGGCAAACTGACCGCCGGCCCCCTCACCAAACCGGTACACCATCCACTCCGCTCCGGTTATGCAGCCCGAACGCCGGTGCCACTTTCCCACCCACAACATCAAAAACACCAGCACAATGCAAACTCCGCCCCGCAATTCCACAAACAATCCCCGCGGCCCCAGCATATATAAAAACGACACAATCACCATTGTCCCGGTAATATCCAGAAACGATGCCATTCCCGAAACTCCCAACGCCCACCATGGCAACTTCCGTCCCCCCAGAAAATAATCCTCCAGTGAAGCCGACGCTTTTTTCTTGAGATACAGCCCCAAAAACACCAGAAAACCAAAATAAATAATAATAACGGTGTAATCGATATGATTTAAATTGTCCTGCATGTTCTTTTCCTGGTTTTCCAATATCGCTGTTGAACAGATTCAGTATCGGTCAATAAGCATTCAAAAGACGAGTTGTGTCATTGCCATAAAATTAGACTTTTTTCATAACTACCAAAGCAGTATCGTCGAATCGAGGCGTCAAACCGGTAAATTTCCTCATCAACCAGAGGATATTCTTGGCCGCTCGTTCTGCACTCATCTGAAACGATTGCCGGGCCGCCTCAATGACCCGCTCGCGCCCAAACGACACCCGTTCAAAATTCATCGCATCCGTCAATCCATCCGTGTACATTATCAACATGTCGCCAGCCGCCAGAGATTTCTGACGAGTTTCAAACCGGTTTTCCGCATCCAGCCCGACAATGGTTCCCCCCTCCGTCAGGTCCAGCGTTTCCTCTGCCCGAAGCAAAGCCGGTGGATCATGCCCGCAATTGCAATAAGTTATTGTCGATGCCCGCTGATCGACCACTGCACAAAACAACGTCGCGAATTCCCCCGCTTCGTTATCATGACAAAACAACCGGTTCACCCGGATGACTAAATCACCCAACTCCTCAAACTGCTCGGCATAAGCTCGCAAAGCCGAACGCAGCGACGCCATCTTCAGCGATGCCGCCACTCCCTTGCCCATTACATCGCCTATCACCAGTAAAATCCGCTCGTTCGACAAATTGATATAATCGTAAAAATCACCACCGACTTCATGGCAGGGCACATACAAACCGCTGATATCCAGACCCGAAACCTCCGGCGCTTTCTGAGGAATCAAATGCCGCTGCACATCCCCGGCAAGTTTCATCTGACGATTCAAACGGTCCGCTTCTAACGCCTCAGCATATAAACGGGCATTCACAATCGCAACCGCCGATTGTGCCGCCACTGTCTGGGCCACCGAAATATCATCAGCAGAAAACCGCCGCCGCCTCTTACTGTAAAGCCGCAACGTTCCAATCCCCTGGTCCTTATAAGTCAGACCGATCGTTAAATTGCTAACCAGCCCTTCACGAACAATGTCCTTGTGGTACCTTTTAAAATGCTTATCGCCCTGCATATCTTCCACCACGATGGGCTCGCCCTGCAACGCTCGCATATTCAATGTGCTTTCGCTGGAGGTAACCGGTCCCTTGTTGATGTAGGCCTGGCTTAATCCATAAGTAGCTTCCAGGTTCAACTGCCCCGCCTCTTCATCCAGCAGCCTTAATCCCGCCGCGTCCGCTCCAATCGCCTGCGCCACCGTCTTGACCACCGTCTCCAAAACCTGCGGCAAATCCAGCGGCCGGGTAAATAATCTCGAAGTTTCACGAACCGAGGTTAAATCCTTATTCAGCCGGCGAACCTTACGATCCAGACGTGCCGCAGCCTCTGCCGCGGTATCAACCGGCAATTCTATATTTCGATCATGTTTACGCGGAGTTTGCATGTTGGCATTATACCGATCACATACAATATTGCAAGAGCACTAATTCCGTAAATGTAAATCTGACAGCCATTTATAATGAAATCCTTGACGACTTCAAAATTATCCCGATTAGTTGCGATAATTAACCAGCACACTGTTGGCGGCGTCTTCACTTATCACCCCTTCCTTCAGCAGAGCGTCCACCGAATCCTGCATGGAAATCATATCGTATCGCTTGCCTGAGGTAATCACATTACGCAGCATAAACGCCCCCCGCCGCCGGATAATATTCTTCGCCGCATCAGTTACCATTAAAATCTCACACGCCGCCCTTTTGCCCCCGTCCTTAGTCGGCATCAACTCCTGATGAATCACCGCCTGCAGACAGTCCGCCAGCAAAAACCGCAAATGCAGTTCCTCCTCCGCCGGTGCATAGCTCACCAGTCGCTCAATAATCTTATCGATAGAAATAATATGCAAAGTGGACAGCACAAACACCCCCGTCTCTGCCGCCGTCAACGCAATCTTAATTGTTTCGTAATCCCGCATCTCACCAATCGCGATAATATCCGGATCCTGCCGCAATGCCGCCCGCAGTCCGTTATAAAATCCCGCCGTGTCCTTGCCTATTTCCCGCTGCCGCACCACACTTTTCTTATTCGTGTGGACGTACTCAATCGGATCTTCAATCGTTACCACATGCCGCTTCTTCTTCTCGTTGACATGATCGATCATTGCGCTCATCGTGGTGGTCTTGCCCTGGCTGGTGCTGCCGGTTATCAATACCAATCCTTTGGTAAATTCCGCACACTTGCAAATCACTTTCGGCAGTTTCAACTCCGCCACTGTCTTAGGCACATCCGGCAAAATCCGAATAACACACCCCACCGCCCCGCTGAAATAACCGATGTTAATCCGGTATCGACCTTGTTCGTCCGTGTGCATCAAATCATAATCCAGATTCCGCTCAAATTCTTCACGCTGCTGTTCACTCAGTAACGCATAAGACAACTCGCGACTTTGCTCGACACTGAGAGTTTCCTTCGTAATCGCCTTTAGGTCCCTCCCTACTCGGATGTGAATCGGTGCCCCCGCAATCACATGAATATCCGCCGCCCCCTGACTCCGGGCGTACCCCAACAGCTCCTTAATGTACATCATTTTCTGCTCCGAATTAAACCGCTAATTAACGGAAGCCGGTATTCTGCTATACCCGATAATGTCAGCTCGGCACCTGATATTGTTTCTCCAGCTTCCGCAACTCCGCCAGCAATTTTTTGCGCACCGATTCATAAGCCGGATCGTCATACAGACTTTTCATTTCACGCGGATCATTTTTCAAGTCGAACAGTTCCCATTCGCCCAGATCGTAATAGTGAATCAATTTGTATCGCTCGGTCCGTACGCCATAGTGCCGCGGAACGTTATGTTCGCCCTTCTCGTAATAGTGATAGTAAATACTTTTCCGCCAACCAGCTGGCTTCTTACCTTCCAGCAAGGGCAACAAACTCACACCCTGCATATCATCGGGAACGTTCTGATTGGTAGCCTCCAGAAAAGTCGGAGCAAAATCAATATTCTGAGCCAATTTGGAACTCCGGATGCCTGCCTTTATTACCCCCGGCCACTTCGCCAAAAACGGCATCCGAAAAGACTCCTCATACATCCACCGCTTGTCATACCAGCCGTGCTCACCCAAATAGAATCCCTGGTCCGAACTATAAATCACCAGTGTGTTATCCGCCAAACCGTTGCTGTCCAGATAATTCAGCAAACGCCCCACATTATCATCCACCGACGCCACGCAACGCAGGTAATCCTTGATGTAACGCTGATACTTCCAGCGGGTCAGCTCCTTTCCTTTCAAATCAGCCTTTTCGAAAGCCTCATTTTTCGGACCGTAGGCTTCCATCCAAAGCTGCTTCTGCTCAGGATTCATCCGCTTAAGCTCGTAGTTGGAATAATCGCGTCCCAGAGCATCTTTTATCTTGGAACCGGTAACTTTCAAATCGCGATCGAACATAAAATGCTTTGCGATGGACATTTCATTTTGCTTGAGTCCGGAACTGCGGTTAGCATAATCGTCAAACAAATTCGACGGTTCCGGAATCGTCACATCATCGTACATATTCAAATGCTTCGGACCAGGCATCCAGTTGCGGTGTGGTGCCTTATTCTGACACATCAGCATAAAAGGCTTATTTTTGTCACGTTTCTCTTCCAGCCAATCCAACGCTAAATCGGTAGTGATATCCGTCACATAACCGCTGTAACGCTTCTTGCCTCCGCTGCTACGGAAATCCGGATTGTAGTAGCATCCCTGCCCCGGTAGAATCTCCCAGTAGTCAAAACCGGTCGGATCAGTCTTCAGATGCCACTTGCCGATCATTGCCGTCTGGTAGCCGGCCTCTTGCATAAGCTTGGCTACCGTCTGCTGACCTCCGTCAAACCGGTCACCATTGGTTCGCAATCCGTTGACATGACTGTGTTTGCCCGTCAGCACCGCTGCCCTGCTCGGGGCACAAATGGAATTACAACAATAACAGTTATCCAGAATCGCCCCCTCCGCCCCGATCCGATCAATGTTGGGCGTCTGGTTTATTTTGGAACCGTAAGCACTGATAGCCTGAAAAGCGTGATCGTCGGAAAAAATAAACAAAATATTCGGCCGCCCCCGCTTGGCCTTCACCCACCCCGAAGTTGCACAAGCCAACGGGAAAACCGACAGGGACGCCACACCAATCTGCTTCAAAAACGAACGTCGATTCATTTTATTTTCCCTTCGCAAAAGTGATTTTTACATTCGATCACGTAACAACTTTGCTTACGGATAAATCTTGCCCATCATCCTCGGATAAGCAATGGTCTCGCGAATGTGTCTGGTTCCCGAAAGCCACGCCACCGTACGCTCCACGCCCAAACCAAAACCACCATGTGGCACCGAGCCGTAACGTCGCAAATCCAGATACCACTGATAGTCCGCTTCCTCATAACCCAACTCACGAATCCGCCCCAGCAGCGCCTCATAGCTGTCTTCACGCATGGAGCCGCCGATTATTTCGCCGTACCCCTGCGGCGCCAGGCAATCAAAGTTCATCACCACTCGCGAATCTTCTTCGTCCGGCTTCATATAAAAAGCCTTAACTTCCTTCGGATAACGATGCACAAATACCGGTCGATCATGCAGATTTGAAATAATCGTCTCGTCCGAACCGCCCAGATCCTTGCCCCACTTAAAGTTCTTCGCCAACTCCATGTGATGGGGAATGTTCTTGATTTGCTCCGTCAACTCACTAACCTGCTCGTGGCCCTGGGCAATCTGATGCGTAAGCTTGTCTTTTTGCCACTGTTTTTTCGCTGATTCCTGCTCCTGGGTCCACTGCTCAATACTGCTCTGTAACTGCTCAAGCTGTCCCTGTTTCTCCTCAAGCTGTCCCTGCAAAAACCCCTGAGCTTTTTCGCTGTGCAGCAAATCCACTGCATCCGAATAACTCAAGCGATAAAACGGCAGCTGTATCTTTTCCAGATCAGCCGTGTCCCGCTCCAGAATTTCCAACTCATCACGACGACGCTTCAGTGTGTGTTGAATAATATGCGTAATAAAATTCTCCGCCACTTCCAGCAGCCCGTTCAGATCAACATAAGCAATCTCCGGCTCCACCATCCAGAACTCCGTCAAATGCCGACGGGTCTTGCTCTTTTCCGCCCGAAACGTCGGCCCAAAACAATAAACCTTCCCATGACTCAACGCCGCCGCCTCCAGGTAAAGCTGCCCCGTCTGTGCCAATGCCACTTCCTCGCCAAAATAATCCACATTAAACAGCGTCTGTTCCCCTTCGCCCGCTGCCGGAGCAAATATCGGCGTATCGATCAGTATAAAATCGTTGCTGTTGAAAAAATCGCGAATCGCTTCAATCACACTGTGCCGCACTCGCGCCAAAGCCCACTGCTTGCGACTGCGCAAATGCAAATGACGATTTTTCAACAAAAAATCCGGCCCGTGCGGCTTCGGCGTAATCGGATAATCCTCCGTCTTATGAATAATCCGCACATCGCTCACCGCCAACTCATAACCGCCCACACTCCGCGGCTCTTCCCGAACCACCCCCGCCACCCAAAGCGACGATTCCTGACCCAGGTGCTTAACCTCATCAAACAACTCCGCGCTAGCCTCGCTTTTTTCCATAACCGCCTGACAAAGCCCGCTTCCATCCCGAACCATCAAAAACTGAACCTTACCCCCCGCCCGTGAATTATTCAACCAACCCTTCAGCAAAACTTCCTCGCCAACATGCCGACCCATCTCATTGATTCTAATCGATTTCATTTCCATGCCATCTCCCTCAGGGTTCCTAACAAAATGCGCTACAGGCTAATTCCAAAGCCCCAAAGGGGCAAAATAATATAGCCCAGGGCAACGCCCTGGTGTTCATGCCATCCCAGCCTTAAAGCCCCAAAGGGGCAAAATAGCATAGCCCAGGGCAACGCCCTGGGTTCACGAGCAACAACAAATTTCCAAGCCCTGAAAGGGCGCAATTATTCTAATCCCAAACGTATTTCTCATCAAACTCAATATTATATTTTTGCAGAAACTTACGATATTCTTCCTGAAATGCCACGTGTCGATGATGATCTTCCTGATTCTCAATATATGCAATTACATCCTGTAATCCGGATTGGCTAACGGAAAAAACGCCGTACCCGTTTTGCCAGTGAAAATTCGAAGATATGCCTTCTTTGGTTTTCAACCACTTCGACGAACTCTTTTTCACTTCTTCTACGATTTTGCGTACCGGATGATTTCGCGACAAAGAAAAGAGAATATGAATGTGGTTGGAGACGGACCCTATCGTAATTGCCGGTGACTCCCAGTTTTTTAAAATTGTCGCTATGTAACGGTGCAATTCATCGCGGACATGATTTTCCAATAACGGCTCATGATTTTTCGTTCCGAATATCAAATGGATATAAATTTGCGATAAAGACTGCGGCATAGTGTAGTATTCCGCCCCTTCAGGGCTAAAAATGCTCTCGTTCCCAACGCCCCAGGGCGTTGCCCTTGGCTTCTCTATTATGCCCTTTCAGGACAATCAAATTAACAATCTGATAAATTAAATTATCTATTACATGGAATCATCCCTGAAAACGCCGATTCTAATATATTGACTATTCGACTATTTAACATTAATTCCTTCTTGCAAAACTTATTCTCAATCCAAGCTAAACATTCAAAACGATCAAAGTAGAATATCCCACAAAAATTACGCGCAGAATCATTTTTTCCATATTCATGTAAATAACTTTTCACTGCTTCAATCCCACAATCATGCAAGGGAAGGCAACTGTATTGGCTTAATAAAAGTATATTACGCTCATCGGAATTGTATCTTTTGAACTTCTCTTCAATTTTTTGTATTACCCTACCTTCGCCGGTTCCAGGTAAGCTTGTTACTGAAATTCCCCCTTGAGATTCCGCCGAACGAAATGAATCTAAATCCGCTTCACTAAAGTTTAAAACACTTGCTTCTAAGAATAAATTGAGTTCATCAATAGTCAATTTTGCTTCGACTCTCTGTCTATTTCCAATGTCTGGGTATGGGTACACATTATTTTTTAATTCTCGATATAATGCTCCAATTAAACATGTTTCAAATACTGTACCAACATTATTCACGTCTTTTAATCGATTGATAAAATCTGATTTAGGTTGCCCCGACACCGTTTCTATGATGAACCTTAATCCAATTTCAAGAGTATCTAAGTTTGATCTGGTATCCTCAATAATATGACAATAAATTTCTAGTGTTTTGGGCCAATTTGGCTCATTTTCTTCAATCTTTTTAGCAAGATCGTTCAAATAATTATCATCTAGTATTCCTTTGAATACTGGATGACTATGGACAAATTCAACGACTTGTTCGTGTTTATGAATATTCATCTTTATATTATTACTACAAATATGAATTTAATCCGTGAAAATCTGACACGTTAGCGTTCTATCTCAATGCCCCAAAGGGGTAAAATATTATAGCCCAGGGCAACGCCCTGGGTTTACGAGCATTAGCAAATTTCCAAGCCCTGAAGGGGCAACATAAAACTTACATATCAAGTTTTTCACGTAACAATCCTAAAAGCTTATCACAACTCACCCGGGTCTGCTCCATGGAGTCCCGGTCACGCAGCGTAACCGTGTTGTCCTCAGCTGTCTGGCCGTCAACCGTAACGCAATAAGGCGTCCCTGCTTCATCCTGCCGACGATATCGCCGACCCACCGCCGATTTCTCATCATAAAAACAACTGAAATACCCCCGCAGATCATTATAAATCGCCTTGGCCCGCTCCGGCATCCCTTCCTTCTTCACCAGCGGAAACACCCCCACCTTAATCGGTGCCAATTTCGGATGAAAACGTAGCACGTTACGTTTCTCGCCCCGCACTTCCTCTTCCGCGTAAGCATCCACCAGAAACGCTAGCGTCCCCCGGTCCGCACCCGCCGACGGCTCAATCACATAAGGAATATAACGCTCCCGGGCCTCATCATCAAAAAAGCTCAACGGCCCCTTGTGCCAATCCTCCGGCTCCTCCACCAGCGAAGTCTTCTCCGTATTCCGTCCACTCTCAAACCACTTCGTCACCGAGCGCATTCCCCGCTGATGCTGTCGCAAATCATAATCCGTCCGGTTCGCAATCCCCTCCAGCTCCTGCCAGTCACCCTGACCGAACGGAAAACGATACTCAATATCAACACACGCCTTGGCATAGTGCGCCAACTCATCCGAAGCGTGCGGACGGAATTTCAGATTCTCCCGACGAATCCCCAAATCGAGGTACCACTGCATCCGCTGCTCTTTCCAGTGCTCCCACCACTGTTCATCAGTCCCCGGCTGGCAGAAAAACTCAATCTCCATCTGCTCAAACTCACGCGTCCGAAAAATAAACGCCTTCGTCGTAACCTCATTACGAAAACTCTTACCCACCTGGGCAATCCCAAATGGCACCTTAATCCTCGTCGAGTCCATCACATTACGAAAATTCGCAAAAATTCCCTGTGCCGTCTCCGGCCGCAGATAAACCTTCATCGAATCCTCAACATTAGCACCCATCTGCGTCTCAAACATCAGCTTGAATGGCATCGGATTCGTAAACTGACCCGTCGTTCCGCACGACGGACAGACCTTACCTGAAAGATCCGTATGCTCCTGCTCCTCACCGTGGCTGTGGTGGGTGGTCTCCGCGCCTTCAGTACCCTGCAAATGGTCCACCCGTGTTCGCGTGTTGCATTTCTTGCATTCCGCCACCAGGTCCGCAAATTTGTCCACATGCCCCGACGATTTCCACACCATCGGATGCATCAAAATGCTGCAGTCCAGCCCCACCATGTCGTCACGCATCTGCACCACCGACTTCCACCAGGCATTCTTCACATTCCGCTTCAGTTCCACACCCAGCGGCCCGTAATCGTAACAGCTTGCCAGGCCGCCATATATATCGCTGCTTTGAAATATAAAACCTCGCCGCTTGCACAGCGACACCAATTCATCCAGACTCTTCAATGTTTCCGCCATTTCATCCAATCCATTATAAGAACAACACTTACGTAAAAAAGTTCAGAACTTGATATTATACCGCTAAATCCCTGCTACTCAAGCCATTTGTCCCTGACCGCTTAAGGAATCTACCGGATTATCCCTTTGCCATCTGAAATAAGCTCGTAACCAAAATGCCTTTTTGAGGCTTCATTCAAATATTTATCGCTGTCAATCACAGCCGATCTTACCAGGGTTTCCCGGATTCATACCGTCCGCTTCCGGAAGAGAAACTAATAATCACAAAGCTAAATCACTCCATAGCAGTAATTTACCGCTACCATACCAGCCGCTTCAAATCGCATAACTCTTGACTTGGCGTTTTTTTTGCTGTTATTTTAATCGCAACATGTTTTAATATAGCTGGCTGAGAAAGGATTCGAATATGGCCGCGAGTAATTTAGGTTCGGCTTCCGACAATGACGCCGGCTCTCCCGAAACATTAAGACTGGCTTCTTTACCCGGAAGGCTGGACATCCTCGAACGTATCACTTCCGAAGCTATCCGCGAAGATGCCATTAATCGCTATCGCGCCCGGGCGCAATTCACCTTTTTCTGCGGCGCCACACCTGCCGAAATGGTCGGCTACGAAGGACAACTCGAAATGGTCGGCCGTTGCCTCGAATGGTTTGTTTTCGATTATCTCATCCCCGAATTAAACGCCACCCCCGCTGAGTACTGGCTCGCTAAACACGCCAACGACCTCAGCTCCGACGATTACGCCGACGCCCACCAGTGCCTAAACTACGCCCTGGGGCTTTACGAAGTCGAAAAAGTCATAAAAGGTAAAAGCTTCAACTGTTCCGACCTGTTCCGGCCCCACACCACTTACAAAATCAATGAAACCCTGATCACCAACGAAATTCAACCCGGACAACTCCTGCTTGGCCGACTCTTCCCCAACCGAGGCTGCTACCGACTTTCAGGTATGGCCGACCTAATGACCAACCACGACACCGAACAAATCAAAGCTCTCGTCCACCAGGGCAAACTCATCCCCCAGGAAATCACCGATAACCTCGACGGCATCGAACTGGAAAACCTCTTCGGACGCTCCACGGGCCACATCGCCGAATCGGACAACCCGCAATACTTATCCGACCTGCTCGACCGCTACCTCGAGGCCCTGGACCAACCCAACGGCTCACGTGATAAAATCGTCAACAAAATACAGAAAACCCAACAACCTATTAACGTCGCCGCCGAAATGTGCGAACATTTCCAGGTCCAGTGCCGACACGAAATAGACCTCCTCTTCGCCATTGTCAGCGGTATCTGGAACCAATCCCACCATCTAACCTGAGATCACAAAAAGCAAATCAACTAATAACAGGATTATTGACACCGTAAATCCAACCAACAACTTATTTTCACCGGAGCAAATACATACTCTACAATTGTCAACACAAGGGAATACTTATGAAAAGTACAAGACACTTATTGGTCACGACATTATTGTTCGTTTTACTGTCGCACTCTCTTTGCTCGGCTGCCAAAGTAGAATTCAAGCAACACGAAAATAAAATCGACGTCCTGGTTGACGGCAAAATGTTCACCAGTTATCTTTGGAAAATCGACCCTGCCGAGCCGATGTACGCCAAGGATTGCCAACTGGCCAAGCCCGTTCTCTTCCCGGTCTATTCTCCCTCCGGAGAAATGATGGTACGTGGCTATCCCTTCAAAAATATCGAAGGCGAAAGCAAAGACCACCCTCATCACATGGGGATCTACTTCACCGTCGATGTCAACCAGGACCATTTCTGGGGTAACAGCAAAACCGACCTGCCTAAGATTCAGCATATTAAAGTCACCAATATGAAATCAGAAAAATCCTCGGCGGTGCTTACTACACTATTGCACTGGATCGACGGCAACGGCAAAGTCATTCTCGAAGAAAACCGACAAATGACTTTTATTGCTATTGCGACTGAAAAAAACCAGTACGAAATTGACTTTGACATTACCCTGAAAGCCCTCGACAAAAAGGTCGTCATTACCGACACCAAAGAAGGCATGATGGCCGTCCGCGTCGCACCCTGGCTTAGGGAAATTGGCGGCACCGGCGAATACCTTAAATCGCAGGGACAGAAAAATGAAGCGGACGTTTGGGGCTGCCGCGCGAAATGGATGCGTCTTCAGGGCACAAAAGACAACAACACCAGGGGCATCTTAATCTTCGACCACCCACAAAGCACAAACTTTCCCACATTCTGGCACGCCCGCGGGTACGGCTGTTTCTCCGCCAATCCCCTCGGCCAGGGCGCCTTTGAAAAATCCAGAAAAGTACCCAACGCCGAAAATCTCAACCTCACCCTCCTGCCCGGCCAACAAGCGGCCTTCAAATACCGAATGGTTTTTTATGACGGACCAATAACCGCCGACCAAATCGAAAAGCAATACAAACAATACACCTTAACCGGCTGGAGTTGCGTTTATAGCCAGGATTTTGAAAATCCCGATTCGATCAAGGATTTCAGGTTTACAAATCCCGAAAAATGGCAGCTCACAAATTTACCCGATGGTGGCTCGGCCCTGGAATTCCTCGGCCCCGGCAACTATACTCCCAAGGTAAGATCGCCCCTCGTTATTGGCATGATTTCCGATAAAATGTTTGGCGATTTCGCCCTTGAAGTTGACCTTCTCCAGACCGGCAAAGAATACGGCCATCGCGATATGTGCCTGTTCTACAATATTCAGGACCCGAGCCACTTTTACTACACCCACATCGCCACAAAAGCCGATCCCCATGCTCATAACATCTTCATCGTTAACGACCAGCCCAGAACCGCCATAGCCCAGAAAACCACCGAGGGCATCGACTGGGGCAAAAACCTCTGGCACAAAGTTCGCATCGAACGCACCCTCGCCGACGGTTCAATCAAGGTTTTCTATGATGACATGCACGAGCCCCTCATGGTCGCCGAAGATAAAACCTTTGGGACGGGATACATCGGTTTCGGCACATTCGACGATTCCGGCATGATCGACAATATAAAAATCTACGCGCCCAAGGAAACGGATAAAACACCAAACTTTTTCTCCATAAAATAGTCACGACTCTCCCGGCTACAGTACACAAACGATTTTAACTTAACTTCTTGCCCCGTAAAATGTTACAATAAACTTTGATGATTCGCAGAACAGTGGAGATATTTATTATGGGTAAATCAATCACACGTCGGATGTTTTTGAAGAATACCGCAGCAGCGGTCGGTGTTGCCGGCTTCCAGTATTTTGTGCCCTCGTCGGCGCTGGGCAAGGCCGGGTCGGTCTCACCCTCTAATCGGATTGTCGTGGGCTGCATCGGGCTTGGTTGGCAAGGACCGGGAAACATGAACAGTTTTCTCAGCTATGATGATTGTCATGTCGCTGCGGTATGTGATGTGGATATAAATCATCTTGATAAAGCTAAAAACACCGTCAATAAGAAATACGGCAATCAGGATTGCGCCACCTACAACGATTTTCGCGAGTTGCTCGCTCGCAAAGACATCGACGCGGTTTCACTGGCGGTTCCGGATCATTGGCATTCGGTTATCGCCATCGATGCGGCCAGGAATGGCAGGGATATTTACGGCGAAAAGCCCTTGTCACATACACTCGCAGAAGGTCGCGCGATGTGCCGTGCCGTCAAACAATTCGGACGCATATGGCAGACCGGCAGTTGGCAACGTTCGCAGGAACATTTTCGTCGGGCCTGTGAAATCGTCCTG
Source organism: Sedimentisphaerales bacterium (assembly GCA_016934515.1). Lineage (GTDB taxonomy): Bacteria > Planctomycetota > Phycisphaerae > Sedimentisphaerales > SM23-30 > JAFGSR01. The sequence goes on along the minus strand of JAFGSR010000181.1, from coordinate 34,926 downwards.
AACGGAAGAATCGGTAAAGTCCATACTGTCGAGGTGGGGTTGCCCAGTGGTTTTTACACCAAAAAAGATGAAACTCTCAAAAATCCCCCTCCAGAGCTTGGTTACGACCGCTGGCTGGGGCCTGCTCCCTGGGCGCCTTACTGTGAGGCCCGGGTGCATGTAAACTGGCGTTGGCATCTGGATTACGGCGGCGGACAACTCATGGACTGGGTGGGCCACCACGTTGACATCGCCCACTGGGGGATGGGTTGCGATTACACCGGTCCCGTCGAGATCGAAGGGCGCGGCGAATACGCCCGCGACGGCTTGTGGAACGCCGCAACAAAATATCGACTGCACGCCAAATACGCCAACGGAATTGATATGATTGTCGCCGGCGGCCATGGCGATATCCGCAGCGGCACCAAATGGATTGGCCCTGACGGATGGGTTTGGGTGGACCGCGGCGGCATCGAAGCTGAGCCTAAGAGTTTGTTACAGGAAAAATTCGGCCCCAGCGAAATTCATCTTTATCGTTCCCCTGGCCATCAACGCGAATTTCTCGATTGTGTCAAGAGCCGCGCCACAACGCTGACGCCCTGCGAGGTGGCGCATCGCTCCGCGTCGGTCGGACATCTGGGCCAAATCGCCATGCTGCTCGACCGTAAGATACGTTTTAATCCGGAAACAGAACAGATTATCAATGACGAGACAGCTACAGCTATGCTAAGTAATTCGATGCGAGCCCCATGGCGGCTGTAGGGATTTTTTTAAATCGACAATGACAATTAGAGATGGCACGGTTCATCTTAGGTTTTTTTTACGATAGATCCCCAAAAATCAACGTTCCGCGAACAGAACGTTGATTTTCCCGAGACGACCATTATCTATTGAATGGTGTCATAGATCTTTTCGATGGCTTTTTTGGAGTTCTTACGCACTTCGTCATCGGGGTCGTTGTACAGAGCCCAATCCAAAAACGGCAGTACCATGCGATCACCGATTTTACCCAGGCTTTCCGCGGCGTCTTCACGGATGTCTTCTTCCGGGTCATTTATCAGCACATTGATCAACGCACAAACCGATTGAGTTCCGGGGTAATCATCCAGGTCTTTGACCGCGTCTTCGCGAACATCATGGGTGCCAAAGCGAATTTCTTCCAGCAGTTGACCCAGTTTCTCCTTGCCGGTGTTCATGGGCGGCATCTTCGGGCTGAGATACAATTCCTGTTCGGAAACTGCCAGTTTAATGTGATCGGCTGCAGCGACAGCTTCATCGCGCACCCGTTCGGACTGCTCGGAAGCCGCGCTGCGCATCAGCGCCTCATAAGCTGTTGGATCGCCGATTTCTCCCAGGCTTTTCGCGGCTGCACGGCGTACTTCATCGTCGCCGTCGTTGATCAGCACATCCAGCAGCACCGCCACCGACGCAATATCGGGATACTCGGACAATGCACGTACCGCCTGTTTGCGATCATCGCTGCCTTCTCTGATAGCTTTGCTGATCAGGCTGGACTGCCGGCTGACTTGAACCGTCGGGGCCTGAACCACTACCGGCGCCACCGGATTAACATTTACATGATTGACTACCACCGGCGGTATCGAACCATAAATCCGAATCGTGTTGGGATAGTATGGATAATAATAAGGGTAGTAATATGGGTCGTAATACCGGCCGGGATAGCTGTGATATACCCTCACGGTGGGGCGGTAGCGATATCCCGGATAGCTATAGTTACGCACCACTCGGGGGCTATAAGACGGGCGATAATATGGACGATAGGTATTGGCTCCTACATGTATGCCGCTACGATGACCGGGTAAACTCTTCACGGTCAGCGGACCTTGGCGATGTCCACGCAGAGTACTGGCCGAACTGACTACCCGTGGGCTGACGCGGACGCTGCCGCGCGAGGAAATGGTTGAAGGCCTGCTGCCGCGTGATGTAATGGTTTGAGACCTGCTGCCGGCACGAACGTTGCCGCGGGGCATTGAACCGCTGGAAGGAATGGACCGACTTCTGCTCACCGATGCACTTGGCCGACTTCTGCTCACCGATGCACTTGGCCGACTTCTGCTCATCGATGCACTTGGTCGAGACACAGATCGTTGGCTGGAGATGCTTCTGCTCGAACCGGTCGCTCGGGCGGACCTGTTTACCGTGCGTGCTGACGCCGATTCCGGCAAAATCGCAATGATCCACGCAAAAACAAATAATAATGTTAATTTACCGCTCATTATGCACCTCCTTGTTTATTGGTGCTTTGGCTCATTTTCGTCCTATCTACATTATATCGTTATCCTACTAATAAATGACACCCGATAATGCTTTTGGTTAAGCTTTTTTTCTTGCTGTATCAATTTGTCGTCCAGGATTATTATTTGTAAACCCATTGTTTTTAACAGTTTATGCGGATTGCCCTGAGGTGCAAATCTTTTTGCCAAATGAAATCACCTTTTTTTCCGGCGGCATCCTGTTATTCTGGTAGCTTAATTATGGGTGATTCCGGTTGGATTATTTCAGTAGGGCTTAGGGAAAAATTTGAATGTTTGAGTATTTAGTTTTTTTTCTGTTTTTTTTTGCGACACTGGTGGCGGTGTTGGTGATGGTTCGTTATTATCGTCGGCGCCAGACCATTGCGGCTTTGGCGTTGCGGCTGCGGATGCGTTTTGCCGCCCGGGACCATTTCAAACTGCCTGAGTTGCTGGATGGCTTTCATCTGGTCTCGTTCGGACACAGTTGCCGAGCTTTCAACGTAATGCATGGCAGGTACGATGACCATGAGTTGTTAGTGTTTACCTGGTGTTATGAAACCGGATCAGGTCAGCAGCGTGCCGTCCATCATCGAAATGTGGTTCTCTGGCGGATGGATGAAGAATTACCGGCTATGGTTGCTTTGCGGGATGAACTTTTCGAACCGATCGGTCGATATGAGAATTTCCAACCGGTAAATTTCGATGACCCTCCTTTTGCTCATCATTATAAACTTGTTACCGATCAGCCTGAAACGGCAATTTCGCTGCTTAACGGCCCCCTCAGAAAAGCGCTGCTGGCTTGTCCATACGTGGACTGGGAAACCAACGGACGATACCTGATTTTTTATACCTATCGAATGGTCTCATCCTTACAGATCGCCCGGTTGATAAGTCGCTCTTCGAAATGCTGTCGAATTCTGAAGGAAAGTTTGGAGGGGAAATCGAAAAATTACTAACTCTGCTACACTTAAGTCGTTAAACCGGTTGTTTGCTATTGACGCACGATTCCAGAATCATCCGAACATCATCTTTATTGGGGGGCATGTTAAGATAATTTGCCACACCCGTTGTCATGGCACGATGTCCATAACCGATTTCGTCGCACATGGCGATAACCGGAGAACCGGTAAAGTATGCAACCAACTTTTTAATCTCGTCGTTATTGTCAATGTCATAATCAGCAAGAATTATAGCGAACTGATTGTTTTCGAGTTGGAGAGCTTCTTCGGCGGTGTCGATATTTTTACACTTATAACCATGGTCTTCCAACTGGTACGTTATAAGATTTATTTTCGTGTTGTCCATGCTGACGACTAACGCCTTGGTTGTAGAGTTCAGGCTTTTACCCTGGCGAAGCAGATGGCTTACCATTGCTCGTTCAATTCCGTAAAACAGAAAATCGTCTTTTTCTGAATCTCTCTTTTTCAGGCATTCATCCACACCGGCTTCTATCAGTGCGAAGCGGTCCTCATCGTTATCCACTATCGCCATTCTTGCCAGCGTTGACGGCGCCTTGGACAATTCGGCGAGCAGTTTCGGGTCTTTGCTGATTTCTGATCCGTTACACAATATGGCTAACTGGGCCGATATCTTACGAGCACTCTCCATTGCCTGGACTATTCCGGTAATCTGACGTATCTGATACGATGCCGCTTTAACGCGTTCGATCAGCTTGCTATTTTCCTCGGTCTCCGGTCCAACTGCCAGAATAATTATGCCGCTACGCTTATGCATTTTGCTGCGCATTTTGGCGATCTGATCTTCCTGGAGTCGCGCATGCCTGACTTCCTCGTCACCTACGGCTCGGCAGCCCACTTCCAACCACGAACCGTCCTGGTTGGTCATTTTACGCATCCTTACCACTTCCAGATAACTACGCTTGATCTTGCCTCCGGGACCGGCAAAAACCACTTCCACTATTCGAGATGGCACAAAATTCAAATCCACTATCAGGCACATGCCGCTCTGAGAGATATCCTTCAAGGTTACGCTGTATTCTTTACGCTCACCCGGTTTAATGTCCGTAATCCGTACCAGGGTTCCCAGGATGTTGGTTTGGAAACGCTGCTCGCGACGTAGTTGGCTGCCCTGTTCTTCATCTGAGAGTTCCGATGCTGATTTTTGGTTCTCAATCAGCTTTTGTACGATTTTTTCGATTTTAATCAGTTCCGATATATCACATCGGTTCAGTATGTTTTCGATTTTTGGCAGATTCATAAATTTCCTTCTGGTTTCCACAAATCAGAACGTATTTGTCTGTAATCAAATTCGGCAGGAAAACCGCTCTAATGTATCAATTTCCTGACTTGCCCCTTATTTCATTCTTAAAACCATATAGTCAATTCGCCACGACCGATAAAATTCACTTTGATAGGTTGTTTCCTGCCTTGATAATTACTATGACCCTGATATAATTGCCCAAAATGCAGTTGTTCATGCCCGAAAAAGTGGAATTGTACTGTTTGGCACCTTTTTTAGCAGGTTTGGTTCGGCGGATTTTACTTGACGGAAATATTTTTTCACTAGTTGGATGATTATTCATGTTAAAACACGTGCCTTCTACCGAACAGCACGAATGGAAAGATTCCGCTCACGCCCATTTTCAACGCTGGGCACATCATTACGACCGCGACATTATTAATGTCCTACTGTTCAAACCCTGCCATCAGCGCGTTCTGGCTGAACTACGCCAGGGTAAACGGCGAGGACTAAAGCCGCTGCGTATCCTCGATGTCGGTTGTGGTACCGGAAACCTGCTCATTCAGTCCCTGCGTCTGGGTTCTCACGTTCAATCCGGCATCGGCATCGACATGTCCGACAACATGATCGATTACGCCCGCGAAAAGGTCGAGAACATGAATCTTTCCCGAAAACTCAGTTTCTTGGTTGGCGACGCGGAGCACCTGCCTTTTCCGGACAATTCATTCGATGTCGTGACCTGCTGCAATTCATTCCACCATTACCCCCATCAGGACCGTGCCGTCAGCGAAGTGCTTAGAGTTCTGGATAACAACGGCCGTTACATACTTATCGATGGCTACCGCGATGACCCCCTGGGCTACTTCGTTTTCGATATCTGTGTCACCCGGGCCGAAAATCACGTCCATCATTGTTCTGCTCTGCGTTTTCGCAAATTGCTCAATGACGCCGGCTTTGCAAAAATCCAACAAAATGTCTTTGGCGTCTGCCCACCAGCCATCATGAACATTGCTTACGCGGAAAAATAATCAACAATCTGCCTGGCCAAATCCGGCACTCCGAACCTGACCCGGCAGTATTCAAATGAAAATCATAAACCCGAAATCTGGAGATAAACATGTCCGCCCCCAAAGAAGTTGAAACCGGAACTGACTTTACCCCGAAGTTTGACACCCACGGGCTGATCCCCGCCATCGCCCAGGACGCTCAAAACGGCCAAGTTCTGATGGTCGCTTACATGAACGAGCAGTCCCTGGCCGAGACCATCGCTACCGGAAACGCAATTTATTATTCTCGTTCCCGAAAAAAACTCTGGCGCAAAGGTGAAGAATCGGGCCACGTCCAGAAAGTGCAGGAAATTCTCGTCGATTGCGATCAGGACTGTCTCATCCTCAAAGTTACCGTCGATTCCGGCCAGTGCCACGTCGGATATCAGTCCTGCTTTTACCGCCGCCTGAACCAGGGAACCGATAACCAACTGGAATTCATCGCAAAGCCGGTTTACGATCCCGATGCAGTCTATAAAAAATAGCACCGATTTCGGCGACGCCCGCCTGGAGGATGATCTGCTGGTTACCGAAACCGCCGGTCCGATTCTCGGCAAAACCATTCCCAAAAACATTGACCATCTCAAAAAACCTGAAGACAACCATTTAGCACCAGCTAAGCACACCTCCGTTACTGCCCGATTGAACCAGGCAGCAAAAATTGCACTTCCTCTTCGTGCTTCACCAGTTCATCAACAACTCATCATCACCTCCAAATCACAACAGATACAGATTTAGCATCCGTTAGGTTTCTCGCCAGAGGGCCCGTTCCTAAAATTGTCCAGCTATAATCGTCGTTTGACGCCAATAAAACATGATTTCGACACTATTGTCCATGTAATAAGCAATATTATACAGGTGTTTGTTATGGATTTTTGTACCGCTTCATAATAGACTCACCATTGTTTTGTTCGCCGGTGGTTTTTTCGAATACCCTGGTGCTTCAAAAGAACGACTATAAACAGTGGTATGGACTTGCCAGTTGCGGGTTTGGGTGGCATTGCCGGGCCCGCAGTTTCCGACAGAAAATCACGGGGGTTTTGTGTCCCGTGATCAGGTAAAGGAGTTAATAACTGAATGAAAACCAATACGAAAATTCCCGGCTGGAAAGATAAAATCCTCTTCACACCCGGACCTCTCACCACCAGCCCAAAGGTCAAACAAGCTATGCTTCGCGACCTGGGTTCCAGAGATTTTGAATTCATCGGTGTCATCAAGGGCATCCGTGAACTGCTGCTCAAGGCCGGACAGGCAACCTCTGACGAATACACTACCGTCCCCCTCCAGGGTTGCGGCACTTACGCTCTCGAAGCGGTCATCGGCTGCTATGTTCCTCAGGACGGCAAACTCCTGGTTGTCATCAACGGTGCTTACGGCCACCGTATCGCCAAAATCGCATCAGTACTCAAGATCGATTTCGAAACCATGGAATTCCCCGAAGACCAGACTCCCGACCCGGCCCAGATCCAGGCCAAACTCAAATCCGACCCCAACATCACCAATGTCGCCATTACCCATTGTGAAACCACCACCGGTATCATGAATCCCATCAAGGAAGTTGGCGCCATCGTCAAAGCCGCCGGGGCAAAGTTCTTCGTCGATGCCATGAGCTGCTTTGGTGCGGTTCCTACCAACCTCGCCGAGTGCAACATCGATTACCTGGTATCCTCGGCCAACAAATGCATCGAAGGCGTGCCCGGCTTTTCCTTCGTCATTGCCAAGATCAGCTCCTTGCTCGAAACCGAAGGCAACGCTCGCAGCCTCTCTTTCGATCTTTGTGCCCAGTACAAGGGCCTCGAAGCCAACGGACAGTTCCGCTTTACCCCACCAACCCACGCGATGCTGGCTTTTTACCAGGCCCTGCTGGAGCTTGATGCCGAAGGCGGCGTCGAAGCTCGCGCTGCCCGCTATCGCAACAATTACGAAACCCTCGTCAAAGGCATGCGCAAAATGGGCTTCGAAGAATATCTCGACCAAAAAGTCCAGGGCTACATCATTACTTCTTTCCGGTATCCGAAAGATCCAAACTTCAGCTTTGAAAAATTCTATGAAGCCCTTAATGAAAGAGACTACGTGATTTATCCCGGAAAAGTAAGCAACGCCGACTGCTTCCGAATCGGAAATATCGGCCGAATTTCTGCTTCTGACGTCAGGGACCTCCTCGGCGCTATCCGCGATGTAATCAAAGAAATGGGCCTTAAACTCCTATAAACCAGAAAGAAAAAAAACCGATACTATAACGCCGCTTAATATATCCATAACATACTATTGAAATGAAGTTTATGCGGCTTTTCAGGTGAATAAAGGGATAATCCAATGGGTAAGACAGGCAAGGTAGTTATGTTTATGGGGGTAGGAAAACCTCTGGAAGAGCATAGCTTTCCTCTTCCGGAAGAGTTGGAGCCGGGGGCAATCCTGGTGAAGACCACCATGGCTACGGTATGCGGCTCGGATATGCACAGTTGGCGGGGGCGCCGACCCTTTCCTACTCCTTCGATACTGGGCCATGAAGGGCTGGGAACCATCGCCCAGATGGGCTCCGGCGTGGAAAAGGACACGACGGGCAAATCCCTGGCAGTGGGTGACCGTATCACCTGGGCAATCATGGCCAATTGCGGTTACTGCTGCTTTTGCCGGATTCACTCGCTACCGCAGAAGTGCCTTAATCTATTTAAGTACGGCCATGTCAAAAGCGATGTGCCGCCCTATTTCATGGGCACGTTTGGCGAGTATGTGTATGTCAAGCCCGGCACGAGTGTATTCAAAGTGCCGGATGATATGGCTGATGAGGAGGTCTCACCGCTCATGTGTGCCGCGGCCACGGTGACGGCGGGGCTGGCTCGGATCGGCTTGCAGCCCGGGGAAAACGTGGTAATCCAGGGGGCGGGGATGTTGGGCTTGTACGCTGCGGCCCTGGCTAAAGAGCAGGGGGCCAAGCAGGTAATCATGGTCGATATCCTAGACAAACGGTTGGAGGTGGGCCGGGAATTTGGCGCCGATCACTGCCTTAACGTCCAGGGCTTGGGTGACGAAGAAGTGGTCAGCCAGGTTAAAGACCTGACCGACGGCTGGGGAGCTGACCTGGTGGTGGAAGTGGCGGGATTCGCCCAGGTGATTCCTGTGGGAGTTAAGATGCTGCGTATCGGTGGTCGCTATCTACTACAGGGCAGCGTGTATCCCGACGACCTTTTTACCCTGGCCTCGCATGACGTGATTATTAAGTGTCTGACTATCATGGGCCTGCACAACTACGATTCCCGCTATTTGGGGCTGGCGCTGGACCTGGTGCATCGCAGCCGACAGAGGTATCCCTACCGGAAGCTGACCGGTCCTGAATTTCCCTTGACTGCGGCGGGAGTAACCGCGGCGCTGGAGTCCTTGGAGAAACGCGAATCGATAAGACCTATTGTCGTGCCGTAATTCTCCGGCAACGACCAAAAAATTGTCAAAAACACTTTAGCTTAGGCACTAATGGGTCAAAAGAATTTGAATCTGAATAAGTGGTAAAAACCTGATTGGAGAACCTGGAGAAAAAAATGAGCAAGATTAGCATGGTGATGTTTGATCTTTCCGGAACCACTGTTTATGATGACACGGGGGTGAGAGACTGCCTTTATAAAGCGGCCCAGGAACACAATCTCAATACCACCCCGGAAGAAATTCTGTTGCACATGGGCACGAACAAAATACACCTTTATCAGTTTCTTATCGCCCGATCAAAAGGTAAGAAAATCGCGATCGAAGATTTTGAAAAAGTCAAGGATCCCGACACCCATGAAGAAGCGGTAAAGGTGTTTAACCGCTACTCAGAAATCATGATCAACCACTACCGTAAAGAAGTCAAAGAGGTACCCGGTGCCGCCGACTGCTTCCGTTGGTGCCACGATAACGGCATTAAGGTAGCAACCGACACCGGTTTCCATCGCGACATAACCGAAGCCATCATGGACGGCCTGGGTTGGGTTCGCGACGGTCTGGTCGATCTCTCCGTGGATGTCGAACACGTCGTCGGCGAAATGGGCCGGCCCGCACCCTTCATGATCTTTTACGCCATGGCCCAGTTGGGTATCCAGAGCGTACACGAAGTAATCAAGATCGGCGACACCCCGGCGGATATGCTGGAAGGTCGTAACGCCGGCTGCCGCGGCATCGTCGGGGTGCTCAGCGGACCCCGACCGGTCGAAGCTTGGGGAAAATATTATCACACCCATGTCATCCCCAGCGTCAGAGAGCTGCCGGCGCTGATCGAAAGTGAATTTTCCTGACATTATTTTTGACAAAAAGGAAGTTTGATCATGCCTTTGGTGCCGAAAAAAAATGACCAGCTTATCACGCTACAATCAGAAGGCGACTTGAACATTTCCCCACGCCGTGCGGATTGGTCCCGCAACAACATCGATGCCCAAACCCGAAAATGGCTCGAAGCCGACGCAAAATTCTTCCTCCATCAGTCACTCTCCACACCCTGCCTGAACGTGCTGGAACGCTGCGATGGTATTTATCTCCAGGACCTTCAGGGACGACGCTACATGGATTTCCACGGCAACAATGTCCATCAGGTTGGCTTTGGCAATCAGCGCGTTATCCAGGCCATCAAAGACCAACTCGACGAGCTACCCTTTTGCACACGACGTTACACCAACATCCCCGCCATCAAGCTTGCCGAAAAGCTCACCGCTTTGGCACCCGGCGATCTCAACAAAGTATTGTTCGCTCCCGGTGGCACCTCCGCCATGGGTATCGCTCTGAAACTCGCCCGCTATGCCACCGGCCGGTTTAAAACCATTTCCACTTGGGATTCCTTCCATGGTGCTTCGCTCGATGCGATCAGCGTTGGCGGTGAAACCATCTTCCGCAAAGATGTCGGACCACTCCTGCCCGGCACCGAACACGTTCCGCCGCCCGATTGCCCACGCTGCTTCTGGGACTGCCGGGATAACTGCAACCTCAAGTGTGCCGATTACGTCGATTACATCATGGAAAAGGAAGGCGATGTCGCCGCCTTTATCGCCGAAACCGTCCGCAGCACCTCATCGGTTCCCTCACAGAAATATTGGAAAAAAATCCGACAGATTTGCGACAAGCACGACGCCTTGCTCATTCTCGACGAAATCCCTCACTGCCTCGGCCGCACCGGCAAAATGTTCACCTGCCAACACTTTGACATCGTCCCGGACATCCTCGTCATTGGCAAAGGCCTCGGTGGCGGTATCTTCCCTCATGCCGCCGTTCTCGCCCGCGAACACCTGGCTGTCGCCGGCGATCGGGCTCTGGGCCACTACACCCACGAAAAAAATCCCGTTGCCTGTGCCGCCGCACTGGCTGCCATCGAATTCGTCGAAGAAAAGCACCTTTGTGAAAACGCCGCTAAAATCGGCAGCCACGCTCTCGACCGTCTGCGCCAAATGCAAAAAAATCACTCTCATGTCGGTCCCGTCCGCGGCATCGGACTGCTGCTGGGATTGGAAATTGTCCACGATCAGGTTTCAAACCAACCGGCACCTGACCTGGCTGACAAAATGATGTATGCCGCTCTTGGCAAAGGCCTCAGCTTTAAAGTTACCATGTCAAATATCCTGACCTTGACCCCGGCGTTGACTATTACCGTCGAACAGATGGACCAGGCCCTGAACATTATCGAACAGTGCCTGAAAAGAATTATAATAAGAGCCCCTGACAAAATGCGCTAAAATTAAAAATTATTGGCCTTTCGCCCATTCAAACACTCATTTTGTTAGAGCAAAAAATTTTTGAAAAAGATAAGTGTTGTTGTAGGCAATTGTGGTTTATTAAGGAATTTAATTTTCCTGTTTGCGAGGTGTTAAATGATAGGTTTTTCTGAACTTTGTAAAAGAGCCAATACCGGCCCGACCATGAGCGAAGAAAACTTCGATCTGGATGTCGTTTACATGACGGCCCGGAAACTTTGCGAAAAATACAAAATTGTTTTTGATCCCAAAACCCCCGTCCCATCCGACGACGCTCTGGCTGACCGCGTTTACCAGGCTGCCATCGATTTCGTCCTTGAAGCCGGCATGTTCATTCCCGATACCAACAGCATCGTTAAGTTCACTCGTGATGAAGTCCTCGAAGCCATAGCCAATGCTCCCGGCCGCTGCATCATGGGCCAGGGCAAAGACCGTTACGTCTGGACCCCGAGGAAACCCGACAGCGACACCCAGCCCTGGTATCACGTCGGCACCGGCATCGTCGCCACTGACGAACGGGTCGCCTTCAACCAGGTCAAGGGTTACGCCTCCATCAAACAGGCCAACTCCATCAGTATCCCCGCTCTGGATTCTATCGACGGTATTAAGATCATGTCCGGTCAGCCTACCGAAATCCTCGGTGCCATCCGGGCCATGCGCATCGCCCGCGATGCCGCCCGCCATGTCGGTCGTCCCGGTCTGGCCATCGGTAACTGCATCTCCACCGCCGGTACCGCTTACGCCGCGGTCGCTGCCAGCACGCCCCAGTCCGGCATGCGTCCTTCCGACGCTTGGCTGGTCGGTGCCCTGGCCGAGTTCAAATACGGCATGTCCACCCTCAACAAAGCCGCTTACCTGGCCAGTTGGGGCGCCAATATAGCCTGCGAATCAGGTCCGCTCGTCGGTGGCTATGCCGGCGGCCCTGCCGGAACCGCAGTCCTAAACGTCGCTTATCGACTGCTCGGACTCCTCGTTCTTCAGTGCGATTGCCACCTGACCTTTCCGATTCACGTCACCCGCGGATGCTGCTCCATGCCTGAAGTACTCTGGTGTTGCGCCGTCAGTAACCAGGCCATCAGTCGAAACACCAAAGAACTCGTCTGGTCTCTCGGCTACATGGCTGCCGGGCCCATGACCAAGCAGTTCTTCTACGAAACCGCCGCTTACATCGCCATGGCCATCTCCTCCGGGGTCAGCGCTCAAACCTGCCACCCCGCCCGGGCGGTATTGAACGACTATGTCACCCCGATGGAAAAACTCGGCTCCGTCGAACTCATCGAAGCCTGCGTCGGCATGACTCGCGCCCAGGCCAACGAAATGGTCAAAAATCTGCTGCCCAAATACATCGACACTCTCGACAGCGCTCCCCGCGGCAAAAAATACCAGGAAGCTTACGACCTCAACACCGGCAAACCCACCCAGGAATACGTGGACCTTTACGGCCAGGTCAAAGATGAACTCCGAACCATGGGATTCAATTACAAACTGTAAATTCTGCCCTCAGGGCAGTTTCAGCTTGCTTTTACCGGAACATAAACGGATTACCGGAATATACTAATGTCACATGTGCAAAACATACTGGACCGTGCTAAACAAGGTTTAGTAATTCAGGTAGAATCTTTCGATCTGGATCGGATCTATACGAATCTTACCGAACTGGTCCGTAAATATAACATTCAATACACTCCGGATAATCCGGTACCCTCCGATGATGCCCTGGCCGATCGGGTTTTTGCCGCCGCTGTCGATTTCTGCGTTAATTGCGGTTGCTATTTCCAGAATACCAACACGGTGTTCACCTTTACCCGTGATGAAGTTCTCGACGCCATAGCAAATTACGATGGCGATTGCCATTTTGGCCAAGGCAAAGAAGCTCGCATCTTCCGCTCCCGAAAACCTGACAGTGATTCCCGTCCCTGGATGCATGTCGGTTCAGGAATCATGGCTTCTTCAGAGGATATTGAATCCCAGATCGTTTTCGGTAATGCCTCCATTCCCGAAGCCGATTCCATGAGTGTCAATGCTCTCGACAAAATTGACGGCCGGGACATTATCACCGGCCAGCCTGGCGAAATCGAAGGGGCCATTCGTTCTATCGAAGTGGCTCGTGCCGCCATCAAACGCGCCGGCCGTGATGGATTGGCCATTATCAATGGAATTGCCACCGCCGGCAGTTCCCATGCTACCATCGAAGCTGCAAAGGTTGCCCTGGTTCCTTCCGACGCTATCATCGTGGGCACTTTTGCCGAGTTCAAAACCAACAACGAAATGATGGAAAAAGTCGAGTATTCTCTGAATTCCGGCACCAATATCGTCTTGGCCTCCGCACCTATGGTCGGCGGTTACGGCGGCGGTCCCGAAGCTAACGCCGTCTTGAATACCGCTTACGCTTTTTTGGGGATGCTGGTTTACAAGTGCAACTATTACCTCTCCCTGCCCATGGATATGCACTACGGCTGTTCTACTACCCGCCCCGTAATCTGGTCCATGGCTCTCTCCGGCCAGGCCCTCGCCCGCAACACCAACATGCCCACTCTGGGTTTGGCCTATGCTGCCGGTGGTCCCTGGACGGAGTCCTTCTACTATGAAAGTGCTGCTTTTATCGCCGCCTCTATCGCCTCCGGGATTTCTATCCAGACACCTCATCCTGCCAAAGCGACCCTGCCCGATTACGTCACTCCTCTGGAAATGAAAAACAACACACACTTGGCCTTGGCTTGTGCCGGCATGACCCGCTCCCAGGCCAATGGTATCGTCAAATCAATATTAACCAGGTATGAAAATGGCCTCAAAACCGCTTCCGCCGGAAAACCTTATGACCGATGCTTCGATGTTGAAAACGCTAAACCGCTGGATGAATATGTTACTTTCGTCGAAGGAATAAATAAAGAAATCAACACTCTGGGAATTCCCATGGGTTAATTTTAATATTTACGTCTATTTTAAAAGATTGGAGAGCTACCAATGAACAGGGATCCACTATTTCGCAGAAAAACGTCGATCTCGTACAAGACAGAAGAAAAAACTGTCTTGCGCGGGTACAACCTCAGCGACCTCGCTGAAAAAGGTTATTCTTTCTGCGATGCTATGTTTGTGTTGTTCCAGAACCGCATCCCCACCGCCGCCGAAGAAAAAATGCTTAAGTACGAAATGGGCGTTTTTCTGGAGCATTCCATGTCGCCTTCCGCTGCTGGTGCCATCGGCGTTATAACCGGTCGGCCTAATCTGCCTTGTGCCATTGCCGCCTCCATCATGACTTTTGGTGGCGTACATGGTCCCGGGGCTGCGCATGGCTACATGCTCAACAAATATCTCGACCGCGCCCACAAAGAAGGAAAATCTCTCGACGAAATGGCCAAAATCCTGGTCGATGAATACCTCGACAACAAAACACCCGTCATGGGAATGGGACAGCCACAGCACATCGACAGCGACCCCCGTGCCGAACCCATACATGTTAAACAGGAAGAACTCGGCGTCCAGGGGGTTTACCTCGAATTCCAACGCGCCGTCGAAAAACACTTCCACGCCCGCCGCAAAGCCGAAGGACGTTCCTATGTCGGCGTCAACGTCGTCGGTTCCGGAAATACCGCTCTGTGCGATATCGGTTTCGCACCCAATGCTGCCTGGTGCATCGGTAGCGTCTGCCGTGGGTTTAGTTGCGCCGCACACGCCATCTACAATATGAAACGCGGCCGCGCCTGGGGCGCCTCCCGCAACGAGCCCATGGTCCAGATGATCGATCTCAGCATGATCAAGTACATCGGACCCGAAGACCGTCGTGTTCCAAAGCAAAGTGAACGTCAGGAATATGCCAAAAACCAGAAAGAACAAGGAGAGTACAAACAATGGGTGATTTAGGAGATAAAAAAGGAATTGGCAATCTTGACAGTCCCAAGATGCCTTACGATTACAGCAAACGCGAATATGGCACGGTCCCCTTGGATACCAAACGGGCTCCTTTCCAGTGGGTCTCCGAAGTAGCATACAAAAATGTTCATCGCATCGTGGCCCGCGGCTACGATACCACCGAACTGATGGAAGAAGGTTACGGCATTACGGATGTGCTCTTTGTAGATTTCCAGTCCCGCATTCCGCTCGTCGAAGAAGAGCAGATGCTAAACTACGTAATGATTCTCTCTTTTGAGGACGGCCTGTCCATGCCTGTGCTGATGTCCCGTATGGTAGCGCAATCCAAAACCTTCCTTACCCAGGCCTGCGGGGCTTCCATCCTGGCTTTCGGACATGCCTTTGGCGCTTACTCTGCTTTCGGTAATCGCTTGGAAGAATTTCTCAACCATGCCGAACAAGAAGGCAAATCCACCGCCGAAATGGCCAAACTCCTCGTCCAGGACAACCTCAACGATGAGTCCCTGGGGGTCTCCAGCCTGATGCTCAAAGACCCCGCCGCCAAACGCATGATTGCTCACGCCGAAAAACTCGGCGTAGCCGGCAAAAACATCGCTTTCATGAAAGAGGTCGTCGCCGCCGCTCAACAAGCTTCTTCCGAACCGGTCGATATCGACATGCTCGGCGCTACCGGGGCGGTAATGATGGACCTCGGCTTCTCGCCCGAAGCCACCTGGGCCATCCTCGCTGTCACTCGCTCTTTCGCTGCCGGTGCTCATTACATCGAGGAAGTTGAACGCGATATCGCCGAAAACGGCTACACCCGCCTCGGCCAGGCCCTGACTCCCAAAGATATCTACGACGGCCCGGATGATCGCCCGGTCCCCTCTCTCGAAGAACGGGATAAAAACGCCCAGCCCGCTCAGATCCATACTCCCGATCAATGGAATCAGGCCTTCCAGGAACGCCAAAAAATATTCGGCACCGGCTATCGCATCCATGAAGAGATCGAAGATCCCAGCAAAAAAACCGGCGTTAAAAGCGTTGGGAAAAAACTTGATTAACCTGGCCCTTTCAGGTCTAATCAAAAACCCTAACCAACAACAATGGTCAGCAGGTTCTGACCCGGTTAATTGCTTAATGTTAATAATTGTTTAATCTTTTTTCAATCAGGACAGCCGCATGCTCGGCTGCCGCAGACGGAGGTAAAAACTAACATGGAAGATAATATTCAGGAAATGTACAAAAAGGCCCGCAAGGCTTTCGAAACTATCGAGTATTGGCCTCAGGATAAGGTCGACGAAATGGTTCTGGCCGTCGGGTACGAGTGGTCCAAAGAGTCAACCGCCAAAGAACTCGCCCGCCTGGCCGTCGATGAATCCGGCATCGGCGTTTACGAAGACAAAGTCGGTAAAATCCAGTCCAAAACCAAAGGCTCCCTCTGGGACATGCGTAATGCAAAAACCTGCGGAATCGTCGAAGAGCTTCCCGAAATCGGCATCGTCAAATTCGCCAAACCCATCGGCGTCATCGCCAACGTCGTGCCCTGCACCAATCCGGAATCCACCGTCTGCGCGCTCGGCGTCAACATTCTAAAAACCCGCAACGCCCAAATCGTAACTCCTCACCCCCGCACCCAAAAGTCCACCTATCGCACTTGTGAAATCGGCCGCGCCGCACTCAAAAAAATCGGTGCCCCCGAAGACCTCATCCAGTGCATCAAAAACACCAGTAAGGAAAAAACCCGCGAACTCATGAATGGCTGTGATTTCGCCGTCGCCACCGGTGGCGCCGCACTGGTCAAAGTCGTTTACGAAGCCGGCAAACCCGCTCACACCGTTGGCGCCGGTAACGTCATCTCCATCATTGACGAAACCGTCGATATCAAATCCACCGCCGCCAAAATCATCAAGTCCAAATGCGCCAACAACTCCGCTTCCTGCTCCTCCGAAAATGCCGTGGCCATCGAAGCCAGCGTTTACGATGAAATGATCGAGTGCTTCAAGGGCGAAGGTGGCTACCTTTGCTCCACCGAAGAACGCGAAAAACTCCGCACCTACATGTGGCCCGATGGTCACTCCCTCAACCGCGACGTCGTCGCCAAACCCGCTCCCGTCATCGCCGCCGCCGCCGGTATCTCCGTTCCCGCCGGCACCCGTTTCCTCATGGTTATCGGCGAAAAACCCGGTCCCGAAGACCGCTTCAGTGGCGAAAAAATCTCTCCCGTCCTGACCGTCTGGAAATGGACCGATTTCAGCGAAATGATCGAACGCATGAAGCTCATGCAAAAGTTCAGCGGCGAAGGTCACTCCGCCTCCATACACAGCCTCAACCGCGAACGCCAACTCGAAATGGGCCTCAAAGCCAACGTCGGTCGCGTCAACTGCAACATGCCCCACGCCATGGCCAACAGCGGCAGCTGGTTCAACGGCCAGCCCTTCACCGACACCCTCGGCTGCGGCACCTGGGCCGGTAACATGACCAGCGACAACATCAACTGGAAACAATTCCTCAATTACACCTGGCTTTCCGTACCCACCGAGGAATACGTTCCCACCGATGATGAAATTTTCGGTTCATATTTCGAAAAATGGGGCCGCGACTAATCGCCCCAAAACGCTGGAACAGAAAGTTTCATAACTTTTAACCGAAAAGTTCTATTCATAAAAAAAAAAACTGCCCTACGATTTTTTCGCGGGGCAGTTTTTTTATCAAATCTTACCCTTCATCCTTTATCCTTCAGGCTTCAAGCTTTCTTTATATCGGGTGGCACCGCCAAGTACTCTTGGGGGTGATCTTTTAGATTACTATTGTTCCTGCCAATATCTCTCCGTAATCACCTTGCTCTCCGTATAAAAATCAATCACCGACCTGCTCTGAGCCTTAATGTCCGCAAACAGCGACTCCTTCATCCCCCCAAACGGCAGATACGCCACCGGCGCCGGAATCCCCACATTCACTCCAATCATCCCGCACAAAGTCTCCAGCTTGAACTTCCGCGCCCAGTAACCGTTCTGGGTATAAATCGAAGCTCCGTTGCCGTATTCGTGCTCGTTAATAATCCCAATCGCCTCGTCCAGAGTCTCCGCCTGTAAAATCACCACCACCGGCCCAAAAATCTCCGTGCGGTGCACCGCCATACCCGGCTTCACATCCGTAAACACCGTCGGACCGACAAAATGACCCTGCTCACACCCTTTCACCACCAGACCCCGCCCGTCCAATGCCAAATGCGCTCCCTCGGCGCATCCCTTTTCAATCATGCTAAGAATAAATTCCTTCGACCGTGCCGAAATCACCGGCCCCATCACCATCGCCTCGCCCGCCACCACCTCGTCCAGCGGATTGGCCACAATCACTTCCCGCGATGCCGACACAAACTTCTCACAGATTCTCTCGTACATCTCCCTGCCCACCGCCACTATCGCCGACGATGCCATGCACCGCTGTCCCGCGCAACCGTAACAGGACGTTATCATGTTACGAATCACCTCATCCACCTTCGCGTCCGGCATCACCACCAGATGATTCTTCGCGCTGCCCATCCCCAAAAATCGCTTCCCGCCCTCGGCACATTTTCGCCCCACCACCCGACAGGTCTTGCTGTTGCCCACCAGCGAAATCCCTTTAATATTCGGATTAGCCACCAACGCTTCCGCCGCCGTCCGGTCCCCGTTAATCAAACTGAAAACTCCTGCCGGCAATCCCGTCTGATCAATCAACTCACCCACAAACTGCATCGACAGCGGCACCTGCTCCGATGCCTTAACCACCATCGCATTGCCCGCCGCCAACGCATAAGGCAAAAACCAGAACGGCACCATCGCCGGAAAATTAAACGGTGCTATCATCCCAAAAACCCCCACCGGCAGCCGCAGCACCTCACCGTCGATCCCAAACGAACAGCCCATCACCTTGACACCCTGAATCAGCGTCGGCATCCCACTCGCCACTTCGCAGTTCTCCAACGCCCGCTTCACTTCCGCCTGGGCGTCTGGCAAAGACTTACCGTTCTCCAAGGTCATTACCCGGGTCAGCGCCTCCTCATTCTCCCGCAACAGCTCCGCTAGCTTCGCCATGTACTGCGCCCGACGCGCCACCGGCGTCCGCGACCATTCCGGATAAGCCCCCGCCGCCGCCTCAATCGCACTGTCCACTGCCGCCCTGGTCGATAACGGACATTGACCAATCACCTCCCCCGTCGATGGATTCTCCACGTCCAGCCATCCACCATTTTCCGGCTCCACCCACTCACCGCCCACATAATTCATCACCTTTTTTGAACTCATCAAGCCTCCATAATCTTTCACTGCAGTTATTCACCTGCGCATCCGGCATTTCGCCGTTGGGTGGGCCCTGCCCGCCGCATTCATTCGGTTTTCTGTTTTAGGGAACTAGAATTTTGAATTTGTTTAGAATTTAGGGTTTAGGATTTCAAAACCATCTTGTAAATCCTGTCATCCTGTCTAAAATTCCTTCGCCATTCGTTATTCGTCATTGATTCGTCATTCTGGTTTCGTCATTCGTCATTAACTAAAAATTTTCTCCAAATCCAGCAACTCTTCCAAACTGCTTATCACCGGCACCTCCGGCTCTACGTCAGGCCAGTTCCGCACCACCGAATGATGCTTCAGCCACACCGCCTTCATCCCCGCCGCCGTTGCCCCTTCGACATCGTTGCGATAATCATCTCCCACATACACCGCCTCCGCCGCCGACACCTTCAACTGCTCCAGACACACCGAAAACGCCTCAATCCTCGGCTTAGCTGGAATCCCACCTTCACCCGCCACTACCACCACCTCAAAAAACTTCTCCAGCTCCGGATACAAACTGATTCGGTGTTCATTCCCGCTTCTTTGCCCCTGTGTATTCGTCACCAACGCCAACTTGTAACGCCTCTGCAATTCACCCAGCACCCCCACGGTCTCATCGAACACCCGCGTCAGCTCCTTCACCCTCTGCCAGTATTCCTGTTCCCACTGCATCAGCTTTTCCATATCCGCCTGACGACAGAAAAACCAGTACACTTCCTCCCAGATCTTCACCCGCGATAGCTTCGATTGAGCGTGAAATTCCCGCCGAATCCGCCGATACCCCTTCAAAAACTCGTCCTTATCGGTAAACGCCAAATCCCCAAATATCTTCGCCTGCGCCTCCTTCTCCGCCCGACGAAATCCGTCCGCCGAATCCACCAGCGTCTGGCCAAAATCAAACACTACCGCTTTAAACATAAATCCTCACCAAAATTGCGATTTTTGGTCTTTGATTCTTGAGTTATTTAAATTTCCTCTCACCTTTCACCGGCAACTTCACACTGCCCTCCCACTGATCGGACTTGTATTCACAGCTCAGCCATATCGCCGGAGTAATCGGCCCCGGATTTGACCAGTTTTGCTCCACTTCCTGCTTGCCCTTTGCCAGAAACTTAACCTTAACCGTTTCATTCAAACCAACCACCACCGACTGTTTCGGTTGCTTTATCTCATACTTATCCGGATCAAATATCAATTCCAGATCAATCTTCACCTCGCTTTTAGCATTAGGCAGCGATATAGCATAAAAAATCCAGAACGGCTCATCTTTTGCCGCCACCGGTTTCGCTAACGGCGGTTTGTGCTGCAAACTCTGCACCAGCAAAGCCTCCTCCACCGGTACCGCATTCGATACATATTCCGGATCCAACCGCCCCTTAACCTTGGAAACCTTAAACGAATCAATTACTTTTCCGTTTAAGTCTATCTCCTGCATAGTTAGCAGGTTACCCTTTATCTCAAATAAACAAAAATGATACTCCTCGTTGGCCGCAGCATGTAAATCTACCGGATAGGGACCGTGCGTCGGCGCTCCGCCGCCCCCACTGGTTATACTCGTCAAATAACTCACTGAACCATCTTTATCTTTCCCACAAAAAGGCCGAAATCGTTCATACAGGTGCGAATGGCCCACTACCAGAAAATCCACTCCCATTTCTAGAATTCTTTGTAGTGCGTTTGGATAACCCCATGCCGAATCATGCGCTCCAAAATTCAAACAGGGCTCGTGAAAAGATACAAAATTCCACTGCCCCGTCTTCCCCTTAAAATATCTCGCCATCAATCCCAACAACTCTCCGGGTTTCGCCACATACTGATCGCCGCACCAGTAACTCACCGGCCCGTATTCAAATCCAAAATGATTTTTCTCCCCCGGCGGCACCAGCAACTTCTCAAAATAATCCTGCGAACTTTTATCATGGTTGCCCTTGGCTGCATAGATCGGCACCGATTCCGCCAATCCCCGCATCGGCTCAAAAAACTCATCCGACCACTGCTGATATTGCATCCCGGAACCGACCAGATCACCCGAATTAACCACAAAATCCACCTTCGCCTTCATTATCTGTTCCACAATTTTGCGGTGCCGATCGGGAAAAGATCTGCTGTCCCCGTAAACCGCAAAACGCACCGCATCTGCATGCTTCGGCACCGTCCGGAACCGATGAGGACCCGAACCATACCGCCCCGCCCCCGTCCCCGCCGATCCCCCCTCTACAATCGCGTATTCGTAAGCAACGCCGGATTTGAGATTCTCCAGCCATACCTTGTGAATGTACACCCGATGATCTTTCTCCTCATACTTGTAATCGATGTCGATAGGATCTGATTCAACCTGCTTCTCCAGTACCACCGCAGATTCACCCGCCCCTTGCTTTTCCGGCACCTTCCCGTAAAAAACCTTCCCCGACCCCGCCGCGTCCGTTTCCCACATAACCGCTGCACGATCCTGATAAACCCGCAACAGCATCGGCCCTTTGGTAATCTTCGCATAACCAACCACCGGCAAAGTTAACAAAATCATCCCCGCCAGCATCCAATGCCACCGCGGTCTCCCAACTCTTAACTCAGCCGGTACAGTTGCTTTTCCATACATAATCATTTGCAATTCCTCAACATAGCAGCTTCTGTTTCCGTCCGTCCCATCCTCTTGCCCAGTTTCTACATTTTCCAACCGGAAATCCCCCCAGCCCGGCAACCTTGACCACTTGGATAATATCTGCTATCATCCTGCAAATCAATTGTTATCCTTAGGCAATTAGCAACTGATTAATCAGCTAATTGCATAATTGTTATAGACTTAAGGCAGGAAAGGATATTATGGAAATGCTCGATTTCGCCCTCAAAATAGAACAAGACGGAATGGAATTCTTCTCCGACGCTGCCGATAATGCCCACAACCCCGCCGCTAAAAAAATGCTGCTCTCGTTGGCCGACGACGAAAAAAGACACCTCCAGGTCATCCAGGACCTCAAAAACGGCAAAACCGATCTGATCAAAGATCAATCCCTCGCCGGTGTGAAAAATGTCTTTGAATCCCTCTCCCAGTCCGACACCACCCTTTTTCAGGACGATGACAACCTCAAAGCTGTCCTGGAAAAAGCCCGAAACCTGGAAACCGAATCGGTCAAACTTTACACCAAACTAGCCCATGATGCCACCGACCCCGCCCTCAAAGAAATCTGGCTGGTGCTCTGTAAAGAGGAACAAAAACACGAAAAACTTCTCAACCTGACTCTTGAGTTCGTCGGTCAACCCGCCATCGTGCTCGAAAACGCCGAATTCCTCTTCGACTCCGATCAATATTAAAGCTCTCTGCCGACGACGGATCTGAATAATAACTCAACAAAAAAAGAGCCCCCAGCCAACCAGCCGAGGGTTCTTTTGTTTTTTAGGCTTTTAATAATCAGCGTTTATCGGCGCGCACTCGCCGTGCTGACGCTCGTCGCAGCAGGTCGGCGGTTTCAACTTGGTTGTGGCTTGACCACCCTAAGCTTATTCTATCAGATTGTCATACTCAATCTCGAAACGCAGCTTGTGCTTGGCCTCTTCCTGCGCCAAACACAAAAACGCCTCACGCAAATCCTCATCGTCCGTGCTCGCCGCTAGATCGCTGTATAGCTTAAACGCCGACTTCTCCTTCTTCATCGCCAATATCAGAGCGTCCTGATATCCCATATTCGCCTGGGCCTCAACCTCCACCACATAATCTGCAATCTTCATGTCCGCCAACTTTTGCTTCGACCAACGCAGCTTTTCCCCCCGCTTGACCGCCTCCAGCTTCTGCTTGTGAACCTTCTCCTCCGCAGCAAACTCTTCAAAAACCTCAACCATCCAGGACTTATCCATCTTAATCGCCAGTCCCAGATAAAGCTCCGCCGCCCGCTCCTCTTCCCCTATCGCAAAATCCAGAATAGCTTCCACCGATCCAAATTTCTCCATAGTAAGTTCCCTTACAAAGCGTAATTGCTGCTCATACCGCTCAGACAGAGTTTATATCCCCTCATTCCAAAAAACAACTCCCCTTCATAGCTATAAAAGTCCGCGGTATTGGGTGGCATGCTGAAATTTATCCCGACTTATCGGGACCGCGTAGTGGTTTAAGCATGTTTTGTTTCAGCACAAAAAAATCCGCGTTTATCTGCGTCCATCGGCGGTTTCATCTAAGTTGTGACTTATTACCCTATGAAATGTCCCCCTCGTCCTTGCCGATTTCATTCAGCGGAATCGGATCAGCTACCTTCCTGTAACCCAACGCCTTGGCAATTTCCAAAATCTCGGTAAAACTCGGAAACGCGCATTTATTCACTTTTTTGTATTCGTTAATCGCCATGATGAACTCAAACTGCTCCGAATTCATCTCCCCTTCTTCCGCGGTTCGACGTTCGTCACTCCGCCGCCGACCCGGACCACGACGACGATCCCATCCGTTACGCCTTTCCTCACGCGGCCCCTCTCGGGTATCCGGCAATCCCACCCGCCGATCCGCCCCCGCACGACGATCCGATCCTGATTCCTCAATAACTTCTTTTTCCGCCTCATCCATAACTAAAAAACCTCGTCCTCTTCATCCTCGGTCAAAACCCGCCCCCCCAGGCCGTCCAAATCTTCCATCACGCTCAAATCCGCCAGCTCATCGTCGTCTTCATCACCAAAATCATCCAGGTCATCCAAATCCGATTCCTCGCTGGCCCGCTCCACAACATCCTGGGCCTCGCTCAGATACTCATCCGGCACCATCACCAGTACCCCGCCACCTTCTTCCGCAGGAACATTGTCACTGCCGCTCTCCTCCTCGATCATCACCGGAATAGCATGATCTTCCAGAAGCACTTTATAGTATTTCGCCTCCGCCCAGTCATGGGCATACACTACCGGCACATAATCATCATGACTGAATTCTACATCTGCATGCTGGCTCATCGGCTGGCTCTCCTACCACTTATTGCCCTAACCTCAATGCAACAGATTTAACGTTTCTGACCTTTTAACCTGCCAATAATACTTTTGATAAAACACAAAAACCATTAAGATTGACACCTGGAGCCGCGTAAGCGACACCCAGAGCTACGCCGGCATCCAGAATAAACCTACTCCTGATTTGTCATGCCCAACTTAACCTCCCGCAACTGGCGCGAGCACGGCGGTTCGGGCATTCAGATTTGTTTCATTCTTCCGGCTTTTCTTCTCCGTGTAACACCGCCAATTTTAGCCCCTCGGCCCGCCCGAAGGGTTAGTTCCGTAGGATGGGCTTTAGCCCATGCAGTTCATTGTAATTCACCGCTTAAAATTCTAACCTTTGTGCCCATCCGGAGCAAGGGCACACACACCTCCTCCCGCTACATACTCTCCTCCCGGTATTTTTCGGCTTTTTATTGCCTTTTGGCAAGTACATCTTTCATTTTTTTTTAACAAAATCACATTTTTTTTTGACCTCAAACCACTTCACTTGTCATAAACTCCACGCCCCGCTGCTCCTAAACACCTGCCCACCAGCCGCATTTAGACCTCTTTCAAACCCATAATTTGCCTCAAACAGCCCTGTATATGCAAAATTTGCCATATTTTTTCATTTTTTTGTTGCATTATTCTTCACATCTATTGAAAATGCCTTCGGACTATCGTGGTCCAATGAATGGTTTCTCTTAGTTTTTTTAATGCAGGGAGGATCGCACATGGCTAAGAAAAAAGCCAAAAAGGCCAAAAAGGCCGCAAAGAAAGCCAGCAACAAGGAAGTGTTGGTAGTGGCCAGTAAGGTCAAAGCATACATCAAATCTAAAGGGTGTATGTCTGGCGCCGAGGCAGTTCAGTCAATTTCCGATTGTGTCTATTGCTGCCTCGACAGAGCTATTGAGCGTACCAAGGCCAACCGCCGTAGTACGGTCAAGTCGCAGGACATTTGATCTAGTACATTTCTGCCGCGAAAGGAAATGTACCCGAAACGGCTTAGCTTTATAAAAAAAGCTAAGCCGTTTCCTTATTATCCAAGATAGTTCACTTTTTGAGGAATAAAAACTAGTGAACAATAAATTAATCGTCATACTTGATGATGATGCAGAACGTGTGGAAATGATGCGCCAGGAAATCACTAAAAGATTTCCTGATTTTGATTATGTTTTTTTTGATAATGCTCCGGATATGATCGCCTGGCTTAGAGACTCGCTGGAGAAAGTTGCTGTAATATCGCTCGATCATGATTTGGGACCTAACCAAGAGAGAGCTGGTAGAGTATTCGATCCAGGCACGGGGCGGGATGTTGTTGATTTCCTTGAATCTCACAAGCCGGATTGCCCCGTCCTGATTCACACTACCAATCAATACGGTGGAGATGGAATGAAATATGCATTAGAAGATTTCGGGTGGTCCGTTAAAAGAGTAATCCCAATGAATGATTTGTCTTGGATTAAAGATGAATGGATCGAAAAAATTGCTGATCTGATAAATTCCACCCAGAGCGAAAAGTAGTATTGTCATATATATGAGTATTTTCTTTTCATTTCCGAATATAATATGGATGTTGTAACACCATAAAATATCAGCCAGTGCCCAGAAAATGTTCTTACCACATATGCTTCATGGATTTGATACTCTTCCTCAGCGTAGGCCGGGCAGTTTCTGCCCGGCGATTAGTTCTGTATTATATATATTATATCTTGTCAATCCTGTAATCCTGTCTAAAAAATTCTTAAATTCTCTGAGTTCTAATCTTGCTCTCGCCACGGCGAAGCGCTTTGGCGTAGCTGGGCGGTAGCCAAATTCTTACATGTTTTCCATAGCTGCCATAAAATCTGCTTAAATCAACGTAATCTGCGGATTCACCTCTTCCATTCATAATTCGTGCTCGCGCTAGTCGCGGCAGGTTGGCGTAGCCGGGCTGTGGCAAAAATTCTTATGTGTTTTTTGTGGTTGAGAATCTTGGCTTTATCTAAAACCTGGCACCTAAAACCTAAAACCTGGAAAATCAGCGAAAATCGGCGTTAATCTGCGGTTACAAAAGGGTTTACGTGAATTTCGCACTGTAATCCAAGTGGTCCAAAAGCGCGACAAGCCTTTTTTAAAAATCGCAACTTTCTGCAAAAAACCACCAACTTTGCCCCAACTTTCTTCAAAAACCACCCCAAAACCACCCAACTTTCGCCCCGGTTTTTTGACTGAATTTCACTTTTTCTCATTTTCGGCCCACTTTTGTCGCGTTTTTGGCCCGTTATAATCGTTACATCTTACCCATCTTAACACCCAAAACCCCAATTTAGCGCCTCATTTTCGGACACATATTGGATGCCGGGCATCCTGTAAAACGACAGTTTTGGCCGTTCAAAATCGGTCCACTTTCAGTGTTCATTTTCTGTCACATAATGGATGTGTAGTATCTAATAATTGGGCCAAAACTGCGACAAGATAACAAAAATATAAATCACGTAAATCCTGTCATCCTGTCGAAATTCTTCTATTTATTGCCGTTGCGGATTTTGCCGGTTGTCCAGAAGACTAATGCCACCGCAAAACCCAGCACGCCCACCGGACATAAACCCCATAAATCAACAGCTTTACCTAAAATCGGGGCGAAAATCATCGCGCCCAGTGATTTAGACTGGCTTTCGATGGATAAGGTGGTCGCCGCCTGTTCGGGCCTAGAGTGCTTATTAATGCGGCTGACCAGGATCGGCCGCCAGATGTTCTGCGATAGATATATAACGATAAACATCGCCAAAGCAACCGGGGTAATCTCCCACGCCAAAGCACCCGCCAGCACCGCGTAGCAGATCATTACCGCTGCCCAGACCGCCAAAGCAGCCTTATCGTCCGAGCCGTGCCATGTGGAAATGCGATGAGCCTGTCGCGCGGAAATGCTTGAAAACACGTAAATTAGGAAATATACCAGCCCGATCAGCACCGCGGTTCGCTGGTTCTGGTTGTCGTGCGTCATCAACAGTGGCAACGCAAGTGCCGCCGCTTTGATAACGACCTGGAGGTAATCTTTGACGACCTTGAAAACGCCCTCAAAGCCGCAAGATTCCAGCAACAACCGGCGTTGTTCTTTGTTGTGCCAGGCTTCTTTGAGTGAATCCCAGACGTGGCTGAACACCTCCTTGACGCTGGGTCGGCTGTTTTTAGGCAGCACGGTATCGCGGGGGTAGCCCAGAAAATTGATGATGTTGAGCACATAAGGAATCAAACATAACCAGAAGATGCTGCTGTAGTTACCCGTTCCGAATACCAACGCCGCAGCTATCACCGACGAGGTTGCCGAACCCAACTGAGACCAGCTGCGGGTGAAGCCGTAAACTTTAAGTCGTTTGTCTTCAAGGTGATGGGTACGAAGATAATCGAAGATGATAGCTTTGTGGGTGCCGGTGCGAAAAGCCTCGCCCAAGGCGAACAGGAACGCCGCGCAGAAAAGGTGGGGCAATTGGCTGCTCAGGGCGAAAATCACGAAAGAAATACAATAGCAGACGAACGAGAAAATCATCGACCGGCGGCGACCATAAAGGTCTGCTACCGCTCCACTTGGAATCTCAAACAGGTTAATGCAAAGCTCCCGAAAGCCGATCAGCAATCCGAACTGGAAAAAGCTAAGTCCCTTCTCCAGCATAGCTAACATGAAAAACGGGGCAAAATACTGCTGATTTTTCAAAAAGCCGTACACGCAGAAGCGGGCCATGGTGAGGTTGAATTTAACGCGTCTGGTCATCAAAAAATCCTGAAAAACCCTGTTTTTGCACCTGTAAAGTATTATTATGCGTTTGTCCGGGCCCAACCGGCAAGGTATTAAACTTTAAACTAACGAAATTATTTTAACGTTTTCAAGGGCAGGCAGTTACTGTTATTATGCTAATACTACAACGCCACATAGCTGGTTTTGGACTGAAAATCCGCGTTTTTGATACTGATAACGGAGACTCAGAACCTCAAAAAAGTCTAAATGGCGTTGTAGTACTAAGACACCGGAAAATTTTGCTTGTTTACCGGAATAATAGCCGTTATAATAAATGGTTACTTTGGTTTTGAACCATGGGACCATTGATTAGAGCGTAATAAAGGGCTTTAGTTCAGCTTCGACCTAGATGCGTCGTTGCGGGGCTGGGGCGTTTGCTCAGCGGACTCAATGGCGACCCATTATCGAGGGCAAATGAAAGAAGGAGCCTAAAGCCATGAGTGATAAGTCTTTATCTACACCTCCAAAGGCCGGTGGGAAGTCCGGCAAACCAAAAGAAGCATCAAAACCTGAAATGACTGGGTCGGAGATTTTCTGTCAAACACTTATCAGCGAAGGAGTTGAAACGATGTTTGGCTATCCCGGCGGGGTGGTTTTGCCGGTTTTTGATGCCTTGTATGACAGTCCGATCAATTTTATTTTGTCGCGGCACGAACAGGGCGCGACCCACATGGCCGACGCCTACGCCCGTGCGACCGGCAAGGTTGGTGTGGTGCTGGTGACCAGTGGTCCCGGTGCGACGAACACGGTGACCGGCATAGCGACCGCCTACATGGATTCTACGCCGATGGTGGTGATAACCGGGCAAGTCAAAACCCCTCTGATAGGTAACGATGCCTTTCAGGAGGCCGATACCACGGGAATCACCCGGCCGATTACCAAGCACAACTGCATCGTCAAAAATGTCAAAGACCTGGAGCGTTCGCTGCGGGAGGCGTTTTTTATTGCCCGGACAGGTCGTCCGGGGCCGGTGTTAATTGATTTGCCGCTGGATGTGTCGATTGCTAAGACCAATCTTAACGGTTCGGAGCAGCAGATGGATCTGCCCGGCTACCGGGTGAGGCCGTTGGGGCACCTGCGTCAGATCAAGCGGGCAGCGGAAGCGATTAACGCGGCTGAGCGACCCGTGATTTATGCCGGCGGCGGAGTAATTTTGTCGGACGCTGCGCAGGAACTTACCGCGCTGGTCAATAAAGCCAATGTGCCGATCACGACGACGCTGTTGGGCTTGGGCGGTTTTGATGAGAATGATCCTAAGTCGTTGCACATGCTGGGGATGCATGGTACGGCTTATGCTAATTTCGCGGTTCAGGAGTGCGATGTGCTGGTGGCGATCGGAGCGCGGTTCGATGACCGGATTACCGGTGATGTCAAGCGGTTTGCTCCCAATGCGAAGGTCATTCATATCGATATTGACCCGGCGAGCATTTCCAAGAACGTCAAGGTGGATATTCCGGTGGTGGGCGACGCGAAGAATATTCTGACGGAACTGGTGAATTTTGTGGAGCACCGGGATCGTCCGGGTTGGTTCGAGCGGATTGAGGGGTGGAAGCAGAAATATCCGCTGGTTTATGATAACAATACCGAGGGCATCAAGCCTCAGTACGTGATAGAAGAGGTGTCTCGGCAGACGAAGGGACAGGCGTTGATAACGACCGGTGTGGGACAGCATCAGATGTGGGCGGCGCAGTTTTATCGTTTCAGCCGACCGCGGCATTTTATTACGTCGGGCGGGCTGGGAACGATGGGATTTGGATTCCCGGCGGCGATTGGCGCTCAGATTGCGATGCCTGATGAGGTGGTGGTTAATTTTGACGGGGACAGCAGTTTTTCGATGACGCTGAACGAGTTGCCCACGGCGGTGGAGCACAAGTTGCCTGTGAAGGTGTGCGTTTTGAACAACGGTTACATGGGAATGGTGCGGCAGTGGCAGGAGCTGTTTTACGGTAAACGGTATTCGAAGAGTTTCTTGCAGCACCCGAGCTTTGCCAAGGTGGCCGAAGCTTTCGGGGCGGTGGGACTGACGGCGACGAAAAAGGTTGAGGTGCCGGAAATTGTGGAGCGGATGCTGAAAGAGAAGCAGTGCTGCGTGGTTGATTTTCACGTGGAACGGGAGGAGAATGTCTGGCCGATGGTGGCCTCGGGCAGCGGGCTGCACGAGATGGCAGGCTTACCGACCGAGAGCATTGAAAGGTTGTAAAGAAGCGTGAAACCACGGAAGATAAGGTTTGGATGTTCAGCGGAACATGGTTAAAATTAAGTAAATTACGGGGGAATAGATGGTGATATTATGCCGACGACGAAACACACGATAAGTGCTCTGGTGCAGAATAAGCCGGGCGTTTTGGCGCATGTGGCGCAGATGTTCGCGGCGCGGAGCTTTAATATTGATTCACTGGCGGTGGGTCGGACGGAAGATCCGGACATTTCGCGGATGACGATCGTGGTGTTGGCCAACGACAGCACGGTGGAGCAGGTTCGTAAGCAGTTGGGTAAGATTATTCCGGTGGTGAAGGTGCACGACTGGACGGACGAGAACCTGGTCCAGCGGGATTTGATGCTGGTCAAGGTGGCGGCGCCGCCGGAGAAGCGGACGGAGATTCAGTCGTTAATTGAGATGTTTCAGGCGAAAGTGGTGGACATCGGGCCGAAATTTGTTATGGTTGAGGTGACGGGTCCGGAAGAAAAAATAGAAGCTTTTATTGATATGTGTCGGCCTTATGGGGTCAAGGATGTGGCGAGAACGGGGATAATCGCGATGCCTCGTCATCCCAGAAGCCCGCGCCAGCAAGCCAAGGAGAATAAATAATGAGTGAAGCTGTGATGTATTACGAGAAGGATGCCCCCAAAACCGCGTTAGAGGGCAAGAAAATAGCAGTGTTGGGTTACGGCAGCCAGGGTCACGCGCACAGTTTGAACCTGCGGGACAGCGGATTGAGCGTGGTGGTGTCGGAATTGGCGGGGACGGACAATTATAAGTTGGCCCAGGAGCATGGGTTCGATCCGAAGCCTGCGGCGGAGGCGATCAAGGATGCGGCGTTGATAATTGTGACGTTGCCGGACGAGTTGCAGACGAAGGTTTATGAGGCAGAGATAGCGCCGAATATTCAGGCGGGACAGGCGTTGGGATTTTGTCACGGCTTTAATATCCACTTTAAATACATTGTGCCGCCGAAAGGTGTCAACGTGGTGATGATTGCGCCGAAGGGGCCGGGGCACCTGGTGCGGAGTGAGTATGAAAAGGGAGGCGGAGTGCCTTGCCTGATAGCGGTGGAGAAGGATTCGACCGGCGATGCCAAGCAGGTGGCGCTGGCCTGGGCGAACGGGATCGGCGGAGCGCGGGCGGGTATTTTGGAGACGACGTTCAAGGAGGAGACCGAGACGGACCTGTTCGGAGAGCAGGTGGTGTTGTGCGGGGGTTTGACCAGTCTGATCAAGGCGGGATTCGAGACGCTGGTGGAAGCCGGTTATCAGCCGGAAGTGGCGTATTTCGAGTGTATGCATGAAGTGAAGCTGATTGTGGATTTGATGTACCAGGGCGGGTTGAGTTATATGCGTTACAGCATTTCCAACACGGCCGAGTATGGCGATTTGACGCGGGGGCCGCGGATTATTACCGACGAGACGCGTGCGGAAATGAAGAAGGTGCTGGACGAGATATGTTCGGGTAAGTTTGCCAAGGAATGGATCAGTGAAGTGAAATCGGGCAAGAAGAATTTCAACGCGCTTTATGAGATGGATCACGACAGCAAGATCGAGCAGGTGGGTCGGAAGTTGCGTAAGATGATGGCGTGGATTGATGAGAAGGAAGTGTGATTGAGAATTACGAATGACGAAGACCGACCCGGCTTCGCGATTGCTACCTGCTGCGACGAGCGCTAGCACGGCGAGCGCCGCGGCAAGATGACGAACCCTGCTACGCCAGAGCGCTTCGCAGCGGCGAGTCAATGACGAATTTTTTTCGAAATCCTAATATCTAAATCCTAAATCCTAAACAAATTCGACACGGAGCGAAGCGGAGAGCCCGGCACGGAATTTATAAATGTTCAAAATTCAAAACGTTTACGAGCGCTTAGGCAACAGCGTGGGTTGAAGCCTATCCTATAATAATTTGTGAGGTTTTTTGATGGTAGCGAAGAAGACAGAGAAGCAGAAGGCGAAGTCGGTGCAGAAGAAGATCAAGAGTGTGATAGATAAAGAGATAGCGCCGATTGATCTGGAACGGATGGTGGAGTTGGATTTTGTGCGGACGACGGAGGCTGCGGCGTTGAACGCGTTTCGTTATTTTGGTAAAGGTGATGCGGTGGGGGCGCATGCGGCGGCGGTGGATGCGATGCGGGGTACGCTGGATTTGACGAGTGTGAAGGGGACGGTGTTTTGCGGAGACGGATTGAAGCCTCAGCCCAATGGGATAGATGTGGGGGAGAAGCTGGGTAACTGTCATGAAGGAGCGTTGGAAGTGGATATGGCGTTGCTGCCGATAGACGGGGTGGCGTTGGTGGATCATGGTTTGGACGGGGCGATGTCGATTTTGGCGGCGGCCTGTCATGATGAGCGGGGTCCGGTGTTTTTGGATGTTCCGTGTCGATATATGCAGAAGCTTGCCTTTGGGCCGGAAGTTAAGGCGGGTCCGGCGCAGGTACATCCGAACGCGTCGGTGCGGGACAATCTGGAGATTATCGCCAACAAGCTGAAAAAGCGGGTGCAGGATTTGAAGGTGGCGGTGCTGGAGCGTAAGCGTCACGATAAGCTGATTGCGGACATTCGCAAGGCGGGAGCGTCGGTATGTTTGATTAACGAGGGAGATGTGGCGGCATGCATTGCGCCGTCGCTGGCGTCATCGAGTTATGATGTATATATGGGGATCGGGGGTGCGGCGGAGACGGTGTTGGCGGCGGCGGCGGTGAAGTGTCTGGGCGGCGAAATACTAGCCCAGCCGGCGCCGGTGGATGAGCAGGAAACCGAACGAGTAATCAAGGCGTTGGGTGAGGATGCTCTGAAAAAACATTTTTGTGTCGAAGATATGGTGCGGGGTGACAGTGTGATATTCTGTGCGACGGGCATCAGCAATACGGAAGTGGTTAAGGGTATCCACGTGGAAGGGCGGGTTGCTTCGACGTATTCAGTGGTGATGCGGGCGCGTTACGGGACGGTGCGTTATATTAAGGCGACGCATGATCTGAGCAAGAAGACGGTTCGGTTGCGGAGCGCGGGCGCGGAGGCGAAGCTATAAAATGAAATCCTAAACCCGAAACTCTAAATCCGAAACAAATTCAAATTTAATAATGCTCGAAATTCGAAACTGATTCGGACGTTTTATGCGAAATGAACGGTTTGGATTATGTATTTTGGAATGCATAAATCTGGATGCCCGTTTACACGGGCATGACAAGTCGTGGCGGTGGCAGGGATGGTATCGACCACCCCCAAGAGTACTTGGCGGCGCCACCCGCCGAACAAGAAACCGGTGTTTTTAATCCCCTCCCTTACGGTTGGGGCTCTGAAAATGTAATAATAACGAATGACGATAAAATGTGGTTGATGCGTTATGGCAACTTTTAAGAATGATAATCAGACGGCGGCGGGGGAGTTGGAGACGGTCGAGCCGATCGGTAAGCGGGTGGTAATTCGTAAGGACGAGGACAAGAAGGAGACCAAGGGTGGGATTCATCTGCCGGACAACATAGAGATACCGACGATAACGGGTCGGATAGTGGCGGTTTCGGCCGAGATTGAGGCGGATCCGATGCTGCCGTTGAAGAAGTACGACCGGGTGTTGTTTAATCCGAAAAGTGCGATACCGGTGGATTTTGAGGGAGGCAACCGGTTGTTCGTGGTGGACCTGGAGCACGTGGTGGCGGTTTTTCGCAAGAGCAATTGACGAGCAGATGTGGGTTAATGATGCGAAACATGCTCAAGAGTACTTGAGCATGCCACCCGATGGATTCGGTTTTATTGATTCAGGGGTAAGGAAATGTATGAATTGGATGAAGGGCAGCAGCAGATGGTTGAGGGGCGGTTGTTTACGTTGCGTATTTTGTATATGGGGATGTTGGGGGGGATAATCACTTTTTTTCTGGTGGTGCTGTATCTGCGGGGTAAAAATCTGAATTCTACCATGGCGGAACAGGAAGAAGTATTAAGCCTGGCTTCGCTTATTTTTGTTTCGGCGGCGTTGATAATTACGTTTCTTGTTCGGTTTAACCAGGTTCGGCTGATGGCGTTGGTGGAAGAATTTTCGCAGGTTTTGCAACGTTATTTCATTGTTAGCATGGTTGGGATGGCTCTTTGTGAAGGTGCGTCGTTTATATGTCTGATTTTTCTTTTGCTGGGAGTTAATCAGGTATTGATGACGGTTTTGTTTGGGTTGGTATTGATTGGATTTTTGGTGCAA
The DNA here is from genome assembly GCA_016934515.1 of Sedimentisphaerales bacterium. Lineage (GTDB taxonomy): Bacteria > Planctomycetota > Phycisphaerae > Sedimentisphaerales > SM23-30 > JAFGSR01. The sequence goes on along the minus strand of JAFGSR010000181.1, from coordinate 464 downwards.
TTTCCGACGCGGAATAGAATGGTTGGGGCGCTTCAGCGAGCGGAGGAGACGAGGGCATTGCGGCAGGCGTATCGAATTGACGATTAAGGGGCGGTAGAGTGGTCGATTAAGTGGGTGAATGAGGGGGCGATTAAGTGGGCGAATGAGGGGGTGAATGAAGGGTGTTTGGTTTTGGTCGGTGTAAGGTTTTGTGGGGCAGGGTTTTAAGGGTTTTTTTCGGTGAAATTTCGACCTTTGTGATTGTCTGCTTGCAAGGGCGGGGGGATGTTGTTAAACTCTGGGAACGGCTGGTATCGGTCGGCATAATGTAGCGGAAAATCAGGTTTTTTCTGGATGAACAGGAAGTGACCAGTTGGCAGTAGCGAAGGTGATATTAGAATCCGGGCAGATAGGTGAGGCGCTGGAGGCGATGGCGGGGCAGATTTTGTCGTCGGCGGGCGAGGGGGTTTCGGTTGCGTTGGTGG
>JAFGSR010000180.1 GCA_016934515.1 Sedimentisphaerales bacterium | reverse complement strand
CTGGCCGGTATATGATATTTGGCACAACGCTGAAGGTATGCAGCAGATGCTCACGGTCCACCACCATCAATGGCTTACCGAATCGGCATGCGGGAAAATTGCACAGCAACTGATTGCGGAGGGTTTTGGTTTTGATTTTATCTCGGACCAGCAATTACTGGCCGGTCAAAGCAGCGGATATAAAGCGGTTCTCATTCCACAGACGGCTCATATGCCTTTAGCAACACTGCAAAAGCTTCTTGACCTTTCAGCAAATGGTCAGCCGGTGATTTTTGTCGATAGTCTGCCGACCGATGTGCCAGGGTTTAATAAACTAAAAGAGCGGCGTGCAGAACTGAAACAGTTATTGAAAGACAAGGACAGGCTTGTTGTTAAAAGCGATGAATTGAAAGGCGCTTTGGCAAAAACACAGGTGATATGTGAACCGATGGTCGAAAAAGGACTTGACTTTATACGACGCAGACACAAGAGTGGATACCATTACTTTATTGCTAATATGTCAGCCAAGGAAGTTGACGGCTGGGTCAAACTCGGCGGTGTCTTTAAGAGCGCTGTTATTATGGATCCGTATTCCGGACGAACCGGGATTGCTTCGCATAAAGGAGACCGAGTTTATTTGCAGTTAAAACCTGGTGAGACTCGAATACTTCGTACATTTGACAAGCTAAAGGTCCAAGGTGATAAGTGGCCGGTTCAGGTCGAAGACGGTGAACCTGTTGTTGTCAAAGGTGACTGGAAGATAAAGTTCATTGACGGCGGACCGAAACTGCCGGCTGATATAACGACAGATGAGCTTAGGTCATGGACAGAGATTGGTGATGTTGAAGCTAAGCGGTTTGCAGGTACTGCCAGGTACTCGATTGAAATAGACATTCCGAAAACCGCCGATGACTGGTTCATCGATCTTGGTGATGTGCGTGAAAGTGCACGGGTTTTTGTCAATGGCAAACAGGCGGCAGGGCTTTTCAGTATTCCTTACATCGCATCAATCGGAAAGCATATCATACCCGGTAAAAACCTGCTTGAGATCGAGGTGACCAGCCTTTCGGCAAACCGTATCCGTGATCTTGACATGCGAAAGGTTCAGTGGAAGATATTTCATGATATAAATATCGTAAATCAGAATTATGAGAAATTCGATGCGTCAAAGTGGCCTCTTACTCCTTCAGGGCTTTTAGGGCCTGTTACTTTGACACCTATGAAAAACAAGTTTTAGTCCAATGAAAAATATGAGGCTCTTAATTGCACTATCATGATCTGAAAAAGGAATCTAACATATGACTAATACACTATGGAACCAAAGAATGTTATGTCTTTTTATGAATCCTAAGAATATTAGCACCAGCAATAAACATTCAAGAATAAAATATTCTGTTATTGTATTTACTCTGGCAGCTATATGCATAATTGCATCTGGTTCTGCTAAAACAGCCAATAGTGATTTATTGAAATATGACTTAAGCGGCGATGGCTTATACGATCGCCCCCTCTTCGGAAGTGAACCACCTTTTGTGACCTATGGAGGCAGCTTGCCGGCCTTCGCCGTTTCCGGCGGTTGGTATGGCGGGAAATTAGGAAACTTATTTATTTTGGTTAAGACGGAGAAGGATATTTTCCTTGCTCACAAGTCTGACAAGATTACGGCTGATTATGATGGACTTTCACTGGAGTATATCATTAGTGACCATAGAATCAAAGGCGGCTCTATAACTGTTAAAGTATTGCCAGACCGAATCGAAAAGGGCTGTTTGTTTTTTTTGGAGGCTGATAAGTTACCCCTAAATACAAATATTTACTGGATTTATGGAGGTGCAAGCGGGAAATACGACTTCAAATATCCTACCAATCACGGATCTGACATTCCCATATTGCCCTTCAATGAAAGGGATATGGAAAACAACATTGTTGAGCCCACAAAAGACGGTTTCATACTTCGAGGTACTACGGGAAAACGGTATCGCAAAGACATTCCCGATGTTGCCTGTCCTCCAGTGTCAAGAGTGTTTGTCGAACCAACTTCGGATATTTGTTTTATTGAAAATATATTTTCAAAAACCAGCACCGTGGATTGCAAAGAAGTTCTTTGCAAAATAGTCGCGTTAAAAAATGCTCATAAAGGACAATCTTATCTTCGTATTATTGAAGGAGATAGTCCGCAAACAATATCTATCGCCAAATCCATGGAAATATCACTTAGAGAGGGACTTAAACTCTTAAGTTCTTTCAACTTAAATACGCCATATGATGAACTAAATCTTGTCTCGCAGCTGGTCGTACCAGCTTATCGTGCATCTTGGTGGAATAATAATGGAACGCACCTTGCTTTGCATGGTGCGACTGCATGGGCCGCTCCATTAATCGGGTGGAGGGTTTTGTACGGAGCCGTCGTACTTGGGTGGAATGATTTTCTCTCAGAGGATTTTCTTGCGTATGGCCAAAACCAGGGTACAAAGGAAGATTCTCGTACGTTTAAAAATATTCTTACAAGTGACAAATGGGGTTATAATATGGATGAAGTATTCACCCATCAGCTTTTTTATTATTATGCATGGTCCGGAGACAAGGATCTTATTCGTCTTCTGTGGCCAAACGTGGAAAAGAATCTTCAATTTAGAAAAGAAAAATTTGATCCAGATCATGATTCTTTATATACAAACTGGCTGAATACCTGGATCAGTGACTATCACTGGTACCTGGGTGGAAAATGCATCCAGTCGTCAGCATATCATTATGACGCTTGGAGCAACATGGCAAAAACAGCACCGCTTTGTGATCGTACACCTTCCCCATTAGAAAACGAAGCCATGAAAATAGCACGTTCCGTAAATGATGAACTCTGGTTGGACGACCAGGGAGTTTTCGCGGAATACAAAGACACATTAGGTCTTCAACGGATTCATCGTGCCGTTGAATTGCCAAGTATTTACACACCCATAGAAGTGGGAATAGCTTCTACTAAACAAGCTGAAAGAATGGTTGCTTTTGTTCGGGATACTTTTGAGCATATTGAAACTCCAAACGGTGGATTAATTCCTTACTCTTCCCCCTGGAGACCAACTGAGCCTTCGGGAACACTTCACTCCAGCAGAAGCATATGCCCCAATGAAGCGCTTCACATGGCTTTGACTGCATTTAAAGCAGGGTATGATGACTATGCTTTCAGAATGCTGCGTGGAGTCTGCTATTCCGTAACCCATAGCATAAGTGCGCAAGGGAGTTTTTGCAATTGGGTTGATGAATCCGGTCGGGGCGAAAGGCACCCCGATTTCACGGATGCCACAAGCATGTTCCTGCGTACGGTAAGTGAGGGGCTTTTCGGCATTGAGCCCAATGTTCCCGAAGGGAAAGTGAACTTCAGACCTCGTTTCCCTCGGCAGTGGTCTCATGCCGCTTTATCGACGGCAGGGTTTAACGTCGAGTTTAAAGGCTCGGATCTGACCGAAAGCTACAGCTTTAAAACCGACAAAGTACTGGATTATGTTGTATGCCTGCCGCTGCGGTATGAAAAAATCGAAAGCGTAGAAGTCAACGGAGAGCACGTCGGCTACACGGTAGATGACAGCCTTGTAACGCCCCGGATATTCTTGAATATTCCGGGTTCCAGGCAAGCCCGGGTAACTGCTACGTACGTCCAGAATTCAGAAGTGCCCCAACTAAAGCAGATTACGGCCCCAAGTCTTGAATCTTTTCTGGCAATACCGGAAACCAATCTGTCAAACCGCGAAAATACCAAGGCGGTGATATATAATCTGCAGCCGCATTTCAACGCTGAACTCACGAAGATTTTCAGGAAAAGTTATTCCTCCAAGGAGATGGCAGACATTCACTGGCTGGATGTAAAAAGAAATACCTGTTCACGGTGGGATCTCACAGAACCTAAACCCTCCATGGAAAAATTGCTTCAAAAACTTGATCCCACCGGGTGTTTCCTTGCCGAAGAATCCAAAACACGCTTTCAAGTCAGTACGGAAGCAAAAAACATATTGCTGCTTGGCCGCTGGGATGAATTACCAAATAAAACACAATTGCCTGTAAATATGTCAAACGTCCGAGAAGTATGTTTGCTGATTACGGGAAGAACCTATCCAATGCAGTCTCACATTGCCAATGCAAGGATCGTGTTGAATTATAAAGACGGGCAATCCCAGTCTACAGATTTAATTAACCCGTATAATTATGATGACGGCATAGGCAGCTTTGGGTATTACCATTATTCTGCAAACGAAATGGTCGAACTAGGAGCGAAAGCACATGCGGACATTGTATCCATACCCGTAAACTCCGATGATACACTATCGACTATAGAACTCGAATGTCTTTCAGACCAAATTGTATTTGGAGTTTTAGCAATAACTTTATATGTAGAACCGGCATTATCTACGGTTACTTATGAGACAGATGAAAAATGGATCATTGATTCCCAGCAGGAATGGGAGAAATATGCTTTTAATGTAAGCAATCTTGAGGTTAAAGACGGCTTTGCAGAGCCTGCGGACAGTGAGGCTACTTTTAAAAGCTCAATCAAAAGCTTCAAAAAGAAACGCTCTGCGAAATCCATCATGTTCGAGCAGTCACCATACTGGAAAAACTGGACTTCTGTAGCTCCGGTTGGACCTTCCAATCTGGGAGATGCCCCGGTTTTTTTGTGTATCGGTCCGAATAATTATTGGATGTTCGGCCGCTATTTGAACATGAAAAACAACAATGAATTCAAGTCAAATTCCGTGAACCTGAAGGGATGCGATATTGAACTCTGGACTACATCGGATCCTCACCAGTTTGATGCCCGTGGAGGCCTTTTACTTAATATGGGAGGATATCATGCTTGGCAGAGTCACGATATGATCAATTGGGTGCATCACGGAAATGTAACCGAAAAGTTTTCACAATGGGTGACAACAGCGGAGTACGTCGATGGCAAGGTTTATATCTACTATGATTTTCCTAACGACCGGAATCCGCACCTTTATATCGATGAGGATCTGACCGACGGCATGCCCGGCAAAAACATGGGAATGGCTTTCAGGAACCCGTCGAATGGTTCAGACTGTGGAGTTATACGTGATCGGCAGGGACTTTTTCATTTGATTTATGAAGATTGGAGCCCTATTGATGCCAGCAAGCATGCTTGGGACTCGCCGCTTGCTGGTCATGCGGTCAGCCCTGATGGAATTAAGGACTTCAAAATTCTGTCTCCACCAGTGGATCATCGTACGAAATCGACCGGAAAAATTGGAACTTATAAACATCCGCACTGGGTAAAGGAAGATCCGGATAACTACAAAACCAGTGTTGCTGAATATGAAATTCATGAACCTGATCAGGATGCTTATGGCGACTGGACGCCGATTTGCGTAGGCGGGCAATACTACCTATTCGGAGATTTCCATCCAACTGAAGATCATATGGGCGTGGGCTGTTTTACATCCACAAGTCTGAATAAGCCGTTTACCAGATATTACAAGGTCGGCCAGGGTCATCCCGACCCGGATATCGGATTTGCCGAAGGTCAGTTTTATCTTATTACCCAGATGAATAACGATTTTATCAGTCCGGGTCCCTGGGTCGAGAGGGTTACAGCACGCGCGGGCGTTGACACTGATAATGATGGTGAAATCGACACTTGGACGAATTGGACCGAGGTAAAGGAAACCTACGACCACATGAAAGAGTATGCGAAAATTATCAAAAAAACACCCGCCGCCATTGATTTGAGCGCCTTGCCCGACGGCTACGCCTTTCAGTTTGAATTCAAAACAGTTCAAACGACAGAAAACGGGATTTTGCCGGTTATGGATAAGATCACTTTGATATTCGAATAACAGAGAGGTGTTTCAAGGCTGTGTGTAAAACGAGCTGAAGGTATTTCCTGTGCAACTTATTGACTGGATCATATTCATATCGAAAGCAAAAAGGACAAAGGGCGTAATCTATAAAGTTGACGCTGAACTTGGCTCTGAGTATATCAAACTCTTGAAAGATATGAAAATGTAGGTTGCTGAACACTAAAGAAAAATATAATGCCTAAATATATTTTGAGT
>JAFGSR010000179.1 GCA_016934515.1 Sedimentisphaerales bacterium | reverse complement strand
GTTCGTTTCGTCAGTTTTTCTGGAAGATGCATCGACCAATATGGTCAAATTTCATTAAATATCCCGGTATTTATGCTACAGTCTCAATTAAACCAACGTTTTGATCTCGTCGATCAGCCGTTCGAGTTGCTCTTTAGAATGCGTAGCGAAGATGGCGATTCGGATTGCTCCATCCCGGGGCACACTGGAATAAGATGCACTGCCGGCGTACCAACGAGAAGTCACAATATTTCGCGTGAGCAATTCCTGAGGGAGCTTTTCCAGGTTGACTTCATTCGATGAAAGACAGATGATGGGTACCGGCGTGTCGTCAATTGAAAAGCCGAGTTTTCGCAGACCGTTTTTTGCAAAAGCTACGTTTTCCCAGAGCTGCTTTCTCAATTCTGGATGTTTACGCAGGATATCCAGGGCGAGTGCGCTGGCGGCGGCAGCAGGAATGGGTGGAGGGCTGGAGGAGAAGGTCATCTTCGATTTAGTCAGGAGTTTATTCTTTAACGCCGCATCACCGGCAATGATTCCACCATATCCACCCAAGGCTTTACTTAATGTCCCGGACGAAAACAGTCGGACATCCGAGATACCATGATACTCAAAACAGCCGTGCCCTTTTTTGCCTATTACTCCGGTAGCATGAGCGTCGTCCACACAGATAATAAACGATTCGTATGGTTCGAGGACCTGGAGGTAATCCGGGATGGGTGCTATCTGCCCGGATACGGCAAAAACTCCATCGCTGATTACCAACGGTTTCTGGCTTGGCCCCAGATGTTTCTGGAGTTTTATTTTGAGGTCGTCGGCATCGCGATGATTAAAAGAGACTACCGGTTTTTTAGCTACTGCTGTGCCATCAAAAACGGAATAGTGAGATTCCCGGTCGATGAAGATGATGTCGTAGTCATCGGAGAGTCCTTGAAGAAGGATAGAGTTTCCCAGGTAACCGGAAACATAATACAAAGCTTCATCTGTGCCAAAGAAGCTTGCTGCATTTTTTTCCGCTTCAAGTAAGGCTGGATTATTTCCGTATCCCTGACGCGAAGTGGCGCTGCCCAGCCCGTATTTGCAAGTTGCCTGACAGGCCGCCTGGATTATTTCTCGGTGACCCTGAAAGCCAAAATAGCCACAGCCGCAGAAGTAATCGACTTCTTTGCCATTAATGACGGTTTTTGCTCCCGGCGCGCTTTCCATGATATGCATTTTTATCGTCCTCTGGTTCATACGATTACGTTACCCTTTACTGGGAAGAAGCTCATAGTTTATAGTAAGAAATGAGCAAAAGTGCCACAAGAAAAAACGACCGTTTTCCCCAGCACGGTGGTACTGGTCACTCAAGCCCAAACTCCCTTTAATGACTTGCAGATTCAGAAAAGATCGGGTATTTTGAATGCAAACTATTGGTGTTTCGTCGTATTTTGGATTTCCATATTGGAGGCTGGTAATGTTACTTAAAAGCACATCAAAAAGGAGATTTACCTTGTTTCAGAGACAAGCCTTGACAATTACTACGTTGTTCCTTGCGTTCTTAAGCCAGCCTCTTATCGCTCATCCAGGTAAGGTGGTTCGTACTTTGGATGCTCCGGGCAGGTTTTGCACAGGCATGGCATTCGATGGCGAGTTTCTCTGGGTGGCTGATTACAAAGCCGACAAGTTGTTCAAAGTCAATATCGAGACGGGCGAAGTTATTGGTTCGATTCCCTCCCCCGGTTTCTGGCCCATGGGACTGGCGTGGGATGGCGAGTACTTTTGGAACGTTGACAAAAAAATGAAAAAAATATTCAAAGTCGATCCAAAGGACGGAACTATCCTGAAGGTTATCGATGCTCCCTCGGATAATCCTGAAGGATTGACGTGGGACGGTGAAACCCTTTGGGTTAGTGATTCCAAGAGTGGGAAAATCATGAAGATCGATTTGAGCGATGGCACCGCAGTCGAAATCCTGGCCGCACCGGCCCAATCCTCCGGCGGACTGGCATTTGACGGCAAGTACCTGTGGTGTTCCGACCGTATGGAAAATGAGCTCTACATGATCGATCCGACCAGTGGGGACGTGCTTATGATTCTCGATGCCCCCGGCCCTTACTCCAGGGGCTTAGCCTGGGACGGGAAATATCTCTGGAACGTGGACCATCAAAAAGATCAACTGTATCAGGTTGTCAGGCGGGACGAAGAAACCTACCGACTCAAAGACACTCGGCGAACCAAGGTAACCATCACCCACGAGGCTAAGGTTTTCGGCAAAGGCAGACTGAAAGATTTGCAGGCGTACCTGGCAGTGCCGGATAACATGCCCCAGCAGAAAATTAATTCCATTTCCTTCTCGCCCTCGGAATACTCCCTGGAAAAAGACCGCTGGCAGCAGAAGGTCGCAGTGTTTCGATACGAGGATATCCCTTCGGAATCCGTTGTGGAATCCGTTATGCAAGTCGATGCGGAGATTTCCGATATTAGATACTTTATCTTTCCCGATAATTGCGGTACACTGGATGATATTCCATCGGACATCCGGGATCGATACACCGCTAATGGCAGTAAGTACATGACGGACGATGACTACATCCGGAAACTGGCAGAGAAAGTGGTCGGCCAGGAGAAAAACCCCTACTATATAGCTCGTAAGATATTCGATTACGTCGGGGAGAAACTGACATATAAGTTGGAAGGTGGCTGGAACGCCGCTCCCGTAGTGTTGAAGCGGGGAACCGGGTCCTGCTCCGAATATTCCTTTTGTTTCATTGCACTGTGCCGGGCTGCGGGATTGCCCGCCCGATTCGTGGGTGCCTTTGTGGTTCGGGGCGATGACGCGAGTCTGGACGAAGTATTCCACCGCTGGCCTGAAGTGTATCTGCCCAACTATGGATGGATTACCGTTGATGCCCAGGGCGGGGATAAGCCTCTGCCTCGCGATCGAGCTTTGCGTATCGGGAGTCTGGCGAATCGCTTCCTGATCACCACCGCCGGTGGCGGCGACTCAGAGTACCTGGGCTGGTATTACAACTGCAACGAAGCCTACACCACTCAGCCCCAGGTGGAGGTTCGCATCGAAGCCTTTGGGGAATGGGAACCTGTTGAAGAAAATACGAAGAAGCAGGATTAAAAAGGAAGCTTCGGGAATATGATCTATGGATAATCCTATTGTAACCAGTCCGGTAGGTATATTAGCAATCCTGTCAGGAGTGACATCGTTTTTTTTCTATCTGGAGAAGAAAACCCAATGGAAACTTTTTCATTACTTTCCCCCTTTGCTGTTTATTTACTCAATTCCTCTGGTATTATCCAATACCGGAATCATTGCTAGCAAATCGCCGCTCTATGATTGGATGAGCGAGGTGGTTCTGCCCTTATTCCTCATTCTCATGCTTTTGGATATTGACGTTGTCTCTGCTGTCCGAATCATGGGTAAGGGCATTTTCGTCATGCTTTTCGGAACCGCAGGTATCATCCTCGGTGCCCCAATTGGATATTTTATCGTAAAAAGCGGCTTGGGTCCCGAAGCCTGGAAAGGATTCGGCGCCCTGGCTGGTAGCTGGATTGGCGGCACGGGCAATATGGCTGCTGTCAGCGAGGGGTTGGGCACGCCGCCTCTTGATTTTGGTCTGGCGGTCCTGGCCGACAACATGGTTTACATAATATGGCTACCTATTCTGCTGGGTTCCAAAAATTTTGCCCAGTGGTTTAATCGGTTCACTCGGGTCGATAAGAAAAGAATCGAAATCCTGGAACAATCCTCCGGCGGCCTTATTCGTGATAAAAGCCCATTCGAAATGAGGCACCTGCTCTACCTGATCTTCCTGGGCTTGTTCTTTCCATGGATAGCTGCGAACCTGGCCGATTACCTGCCCCAGGTTCAGCCGGTTTTGACCACCGGATCATGGAGAATACTGCTGATTACCACTTTTGGAATAATTCTTTCCATGACCCCCGCCAAAAAAATTCCCGGCAGCCACCAAATAGCAGTTGCCCTGGTTTATCTTTTTGTCGCCAATATGGGTGCTCGTGCCAACATCAGCGGCTTAGCCGATAAGGCCCCCTGGTTTTTATTGGGTGCCTATATCTGGATTACCATTCATGGACTTTTTTGTGTGCTCGGTGCAAAATTATTCAGAGTGGATATTCACTCCACCGCCATTGCCAGCGCCGCCAATATCGGCGGAATCGCCAGCGCCCCCATTGTAGCGGCCCATCACAACGAAAAGCTTGTTCCGGTAAGCATCCTGATGGCCCTGATCGGTTACGCCATTGGGAACTACGGCGCCTTTGCTGCCGCCTGGCTATGCTATCTGGTTTCACGATGACGATGTTGTTTCAACGGGAGAGCAGCCTCGTGCCACACCCGGACGTCTGGGGGTATTTGACGAGGCCGTGTTCTATGGTAACGCCGGAGGCGATGTCTTCGGCCAGGAGCAAGGCACCGTCCATATCGACGTAATCCAGCAGCGGTAACAATTGGGCGATGGCTGAAATACCCACGCTCGATTCGGTGAAACAGCCGACCATTACTTTCAGATCCAACTGTCGGGCGCGGGCGATCATCCTCCTGGCCGGTGTCAGGCCGCCGCATTTTTCGAGCTTAATATTGATGCCGTGGAAATAACCAGCACAACGGTCGACGTCTGATTCAACCTGGCAGCTTTCGTCGGCTATGCAGGGTAAAACCGATTCCTGGTAAACTCGCTTCATTTCTTCCCAATCGTTCGCCGGCAGCGGCTGTTCGATAAACTCCACACCCAGCTCCTGCAATGCAGCGGCGTTGCGAATCGACTCTTCGCTACTCCAGGCACAATTGGCGTCGATGCGAAACACAGCATCAGTATGCTCGCGCAGGCTGCGAACGATCTCGATGTCCTGGGGGGTTCCCAGCTTGATTTTGTACACGTCGAAACCGGGGAATTCCTTAAGCTTCTTAACCATCATTTCGATCGAGTCGATGCCGATGGTGTAATTGGTGGGTGGATTATTATCCAAATTTAATCCCCAGAGTTCCCAGACCGGTTTGTTCCGGAGTTTTCCCCAGAGATCGTGAGCAGCGATGTCGAGGGCGCACTGAGGAAAGGTTGCCGGGGTCGGGGCGCCGCGGGCTTGATTGCCGTAGAACAACGGACACATCATTTCCCAAAACTCAAGCGGATCGTCAAGAGTGGCAGCTTCAATTTGCGGCCGAACCCTTTCCAGCGTTGCCCGAGTTTTATCGCGACTGGCGTCATAGAAAGTGTATTCGGTGGCTTCGCCGAATCCGCACACGCCGTCTTGTTCCAGCTCGACGATCAGTGTCGGTCGCACCGTAGTGGTACTTCTGGAAATGGTGAACGGATGGCGAGTACGTAGGTCAAAGAGATGTAATTTGAGTTTCATTAGTTGAGTCTCTGTTTTATTTTCTTAATAATTCAGCATCCTTGTAACATAACCACTAAACCGGATTGTGGTTCAGGGAAAGTCAATCATCTGTATCAAATCGTAATATAATGACCTGCCATTTACCGAGCCGGTCATAATGACAATTCCCGAGCGTTTTTGGGGATCAAATTCACTGTGGCACTGAAAACCACTGCCATTCGAACCGCTATGCCAGGCTCGAATGCTCTTTCCCTTCTTTTTACCTATCACCCATCCTAATCCACGGTGCACGGATACATATCCTGATGATCCGGGTCGAGGTATCACTTCTCCGTACGAACCTTCTATCTTAATGTAGGGGGTCAACATATTTTTAATGGATTTTTGACCAAGTGAATACTTACCAGATCGGTCATCTTTCATTACCTCAATAATAAACCTGGCATAATCGCTCGGAGTACAATACAGCGAGTAGGCGGCGTTGGCCTGACGATAGAGGGGCCGATTTTTCTTGATCTTGCCGGCTTTATCGTGACCGGCCGAAGCTGTTTTATCAAACCGTTGCTCCCAAACATAACTGCTCGAATCCATCTCCGCCGGCTCAAGCAGCATCTCATGCATGAGAGTATTCAATGATTTCCCGGTTATCTGCTCAACCACCAGCTGTAAATAATAATACCCTTCACCCGAATAGCCATATTTAGTCCCCGGCTTGAATTGAACCGGCAGCGGCCCACCTTTCTGCAAGCCGCCCTTGCGCCAGTTGGGGAAACCCGTCGTATGGGTCATCACCATACGAGCCGTTATCAATTTGTGCAGTGGTTCATTCTTAAGATAGGGTTCCGGAAGATACTCCACCAGAGGCTTATCCAAATCTATCTTTCCCTGCTCTGCCAATTTCAACACCGCATATGTGAACACAACTTTTGACATCGAGCAGGCTTCGAAAACCGTCATCGGGGTAACCTTATCCGATTTGCTCTCGTCCACAACGCCATAGCCCTTTTGCCATGCAAGTCTTCCGTTCCAGATTAGTGCTATGGATACCTCGGGAACTTTCTTCTTCGCCATCAAAGCCGGTGTTAGGGTATCAAGCTTGCGCGTCAGCAACTCCAGGGCGTTTGGTTCGGTTTTTGTGGCCGTAACCGCCACACCAAAGCATTTTTCGCCGGGTGTAAACTCAATGCTCATATATACAGGTTTCCCATCATCGCCGAATTCAAACCTCACCGGTGCTTTAATATCTTCCATAACAAAATCAACTTTGCTGTGAGGGATTAAAGCGAAAGTGCCTGCTCCGGCACCATGAATCAACAAATTACCGTCGGTTCCCAGCTTTACCTGGGCTTTAAAATTGTCCGGAAATTCATAATTGCCGACGTATCTATCGAGCGTGGCAGCATCTGTGGAAGATTGCACCAGTGGAACCAGAGTCGCATTAGTTTTGGGCTCAGACACCTTTGCATCCAGAATCATCCCCAGCAATTTCAGCCGCTCTTGAGATCCCACTTTGTGCTCAGTTCCCTTGGCAGCTCGGGTAAATCCTAAATTCCACCAGGTATTGACGCGATGAACAAAAACCAGATCCGCACCGGGCACTACCGTGATATCGTGTCCGCCGTACCCTCGGGCGCCATAAGCTCCCAGCGATTTGAACGGCTCAGTCAGAATTGTCCACCACAAATAACCATAACCTGAATTACTGTCCACCGTCGAATACGAAGTAGTGCTTTTCCGGACCCATGCTTTTGAAATGATTTGTTGGCCTTTCCACTTTCCTTCACGCAGGAACAACAGGCCGAATCGCGCCATATCGCGGGCGGACATTCTAAAGGGATAAGCAGGATGGCTCGAGTGTTGTTTTTCTAGATGGTAGTAACCATCCCGCACGCGAAAATCCTGCATTTGCAGGGGCTCGGCGATTTGAGTCTTAAATTCCTGGAATATGGTTGAGTTGGTTTTCTGATCAAAAATCGAGCCCAACACATTAAAGTCCCAGTTGTTATAGTAGTAGAAGGTGCCGTGGGTGTGACTGCCTCGCTGGGGACGTTTTTCTTTCATTGCGGCCGTTTCATAGGCCGCTGGATGATATACTCCTGACCGAGCTTTAAGCAAGTCTCTGATCCTCGCCTGTTTTTCAGATTCGGTCAGCGGGTCCGCGTCATCAATGCCCAGTTCTGCCATGGTATCGTCCAGGTCAATATTACCCTTGTCCACATGAATACCGTAGAGAGCACTTAAAAAACTTTTTCGAACTGAGTGACACATAAATCGGGTTTCGACAGGTCCCCAGTGAGCGACTACAGCACCTTTGTAAATTACCATAACCGCCTCAGAACCGATTTCATCGGCATATTGCCGGGCTTGTGCCAGTTTCTCCGCTGAAAAGCCAGCCTCGGCCGGATCTGCATACTTAAGCCATGTTTGACCGGGGTAGATATCGTCCAAATCAGAGGTCCTTGCGTCAGATATAGTTGTACACAAGCCCAACAATGCAAGGGCACCGCAGCAACTTAAAAAGATACGAAGAAGAATTAAACTTTTTTTCACATTATGTCTCCCTAATCCTTAATATTTGTGGTTGCAGTCATTTATAACATCACTGTTTCAAATCCCAGGCGCAACACGTGATTTTTGTATCCGTGAGTTATTGTAGAATACTTCAAAGGGTGTATTAAATCCAAGGATTTTTCCGGGCTGAGCGTTCGAGCTATCGCAGCGAAAGTTGTGTTTTTCCGGCTTGCTTAATAGTTTAACTTCGATATGATAGTCTTCGATAATCGGTTAATCTTGTTTCATAAGCCAATGTCGCACTGATTCCGGTACGCTCCGGATCCTTAGCGCCATTATGAAAGGGCCACCTATGGAAAATTTTTGGGCCGAGTTGGTTGGAACCATGATTCTCATCATTCTGGGCGACGGTGTGGTTGCAAACGTTGTCCTCAATAAAACCAAAGGGAACAATTCCGGTTGGATTGTGATTACCGCCGGTTGGGGATTTGCCGTTGCTATTGCAGTTTACGCTGTGGGACATATCAGCGGGGCCCATATCAATCCCGCAGTTACCATCAGCCTGGCAGCTATCGGAGAGTTCGAAACTGCAAAAGTTCCTATATACCTCGCCGGCCAAATGGCCGGTGCCTTCCTGGGAGCTACCCTGGTATGGTTGGCATACCTTCCCCACTGGAAGGTCACCGAAAACCAAGCCCTCAAGCTCGCCGTCTTCTCCACTGCACCAGAAATCCGCTCTTACGGTGCCAACTTTTTATGCGAAGTAATCGGCACTGCAACGTTAATTTTTGGCGTCCTCGCCATTTCCGCCAACGCTGGCGAATTCAATACTGATTCCCAGCTTGACCTGGCCAAAGTGTTCAGTGTCGGCCTTAATCCGCTTCTGGTGGGATTCCTCGTCTGGGCCATCGGACTGTCTCTGGGTGGCCCGACCGGTTATGCCATCAATCCCGCCCGCGATCTTGGCCCCCGACTTGCCCATGCCCTGCTTCCCATCGCGGGCAAGGGCGGTTCTGATTGGCGTTACAGTTGGGTTCCGGTAATCGCACCCATCATCGGCGGCATCGTCGGAGCCGTTGCTTTTCGCATTCTGGGATGGTAGTTTATCGCTCGTCAGCATAACAAATTCAAAATACACAGGAGACTAAGATGAAACGTTACGTTCTCGCACTCGATCAGGGCACGACTTCCAGCCGATCTATTCTCTTCAGCCGGGACGGTCGAGCACAGGCGTCGGCTCAAAAGGAGTTTGGCCAAATATTCCCCTTACCGGGCCACGTCGAGCACGATCCGGAAGCCATCTGGAAAACCCAGCTATCCACCGCACGTTCAACCATGCGCAAGGCCGATGCTCAGGCCCGTAATGTAGCTGCTATTGGCATTACCAACCAGCGTGAGACGGTGGTGCTCTGGGATAGGGACACCGGCAAACCCATCGACAATGCCATCGTCTGGCAGAGCCGTATCACCGCTCCCATCTGCGAAAACCTCAAACGCCAAAAACTGGATAAAAAGTTTCGCCGCAAGACCGGCCTGGTTATTGACGCCTACTTTTCCGGCACCAAAATCAAGTACCTTCTGGATAAACACCAGGGCTTACGCAGTCGCGCCCGCCAGGGCAAGGTTCTGGCTGGAACTATCGATACCTTTCTCCTCTGGAGACTTACCGGCGGAAAAGTTCACGCCACCGACTACTCTAATGCCAGTCGCACCTTAATCTTCAACATCCACAAACTCGACTGGGACGATGAACTCCTCAAAATACTCGACATTCCCCGGGCCATGCTTCCCGAAGTACGCGATTCGAGCGGCATCTTCGGACAGACCGATCCCCGTCTCTTTGGTGCTGCCATTCCCATTGCCGGGATCGCCGGCGACCAGCAAGCCGCCACTTTCGGCCAGGGATGCTTCAGGAAAGGGATGGTCAAGAACACCTATGGCACCGGCTGCTTCACGCTGATGAACACCGGCAATCAGGCGGTCGAATCGAAAAGTGGACTGCTCACCACCATCGGCTGGGGCCTCGACGGAAAGATTACTTACTGCCTCGAAGGTTCGGTCTTCATCGCCGGAGCCGCTGTTCAATGGCTCCGCGACGGCCTCAAAATCATCCGTCGTTCGAGCGATGTCGAAAAGCTTGCCGCTACCGTACCCGACAGCGGCGGAGTTTATTTTGTTCCCGCTTTTGTCGGCCTCGGTACCCCTTACTGGGATCCCTATGCTCGGGGCACTATTGTCGGCCTCGAGCGGGGTACTACCGGAGGGCATCTGGCCCGGGCCACTCTGGAAGCTATGTGTTATCAGACCGCGGAATTAATAAAAGCCATGCAAGTCGACTCCAGGATGTCTCTGCGGCAACTGCGGGTGGACGGCGGCGCCGCCGTTAACACTGAACTGCTTCAGTTCCAGGCTGACATCCTCGGCAAGAAGGTGCAACGGCCCCAGGTGCACGAAACCACCGCCCTCGGTGTGGCCTACCTGGCGGGATTAGCTACCGGTTTTTGGAAAAACACCAGCGATGTCACCGCCAACTGGATTCTCGATAGCGAATATACCTCACGCATCAGCGCTACCACCCGACGTCGACTCATTTGCGGTTGGCAGCAAGCCGTCGAACGTTCACGCAACTGGGCCACGCTCGATTCCGGTAAACGTGTTGTGCAGGGAAAGTAAGTGCAGACAACTAAAAACGCCCGTTGACAGGTGAATGTCAACGGGCTAGTAATATTCTGTCCGCCGGTATTGTGGGATGCCGTTCGGGATGATTATTTATGGTACTTTTAATTTTTGCTGGTTATTTTGTCCAAAATCGCCTTCGCGCGGTCAATCACGTTTTTGTTGTTCGTAACTTGCATCACTTTCTTCAGGGCGGCGGAAACTTCATCGGGCTTTTGCTGGACAATTTTTTCACTGATTGCCACGACAGCAAAGCTCGCCTCATCTTTGGTTGCCGAGTTGTCCAGGTGCACCATTGCCATTGATAACGCCTCGACCGCCGGCACTTCGCCCAGTACTCCGAGAAGAAGCTTTTTCTCTTCGTCGCGTTGAACCAGGGCAACTGCTTCCCTGGACATTGCAAGTTTCATCTCGGTCGAAAGGTTTTTGTCCCGTATCAGCCTGATATATCCGCGCAGAGCCGTAATCTTGTGCGACGGATTAGGTGAGGTCTGGGCCATTTCGAGTAGAACAGGTGCGGCATCGGAGGTAGGCCAATCGCCCAAGGTACGGATTGCTGTTTCCTGTATTTCCGGATTGGCATCAGTGGTTGAGGCGTGAACGGCCTGGATCGCATTACTACCGCCAGAAACGCGCAGCAGCCGTAATATGGCGCACTTGGCATCCCCCTGTGTCTTAGGGATGGCTTCCAGCAGTATCCCGGTACAGGCCTGTTTGTCTGGAGAGTTGCTGCAAATAATTTTCACAGAGTTTTCTGCGGCACCGAGTTCTTCCGCGTTCTTACGACTGACCAGGATTCCCACCAAGGCAGACAAATCCCTGGTTTTACCCGTCTGTCCCAGAGCATTGATAGCGGCAATGCGAATTTGCTTGTCCGGGTCGCTCGCAGCCTTTAATAAGAACGGAGTTGCTGTGGAAGTATGCTGCTGGGCCACAATATCGAGGGCAACAAGTCGAGCATTTGGCCGACCTTTTTCGATCATAGCCACAATTGCGGACTCGACTTCTTTTTGATTTGTAAGACCAGCGAGTGTGGTTTTTGCGGTGTCGGCCACTTCTGGATCCAGGTCAACAGCAGCTTCGAATAACGTGGAGACGACTGAAGCATCACCCAGTGGTCCTAAAGCTTTTAGAGCCGCTACGCGCAAGGCCACATTTCCATGTCTGGCTTTTTCGATAACCGTCGGAAGTGCTGTTGCATCGCCGCGCCGGCCGAGCATCTGGATCACACTAATTTGGTTGGCGGCGGATAGTTGGTTCAGTTCAGCGGTCAATACCCGCGTCACTTCGGCACCGGGTAATTCCTGTGTTGTCTGGAGGGCTGCGGAGAACATTATGAAGTCATTGCTGCGTAAATGTTTCTGTAGCAACGGCAGGCCGTCCTTGCCACGGACGAGAATTGCGCCGCGCAAAGCCCCGGTTCGAACCTGGTGCAGGGCAGGTAAGCTGCTTAATTGGTCGTAAATAACGATGGCATCATTAGGCCGGCCTTGGGCGGCAAGCGCCTCGGCGCAGCGGAACAAGCCTTCGCACAAATCGAGCTGACGGGCGGCAGGCGCCTTCGACAGGGCATTTTGCAGCGTTCGGGCAGCAGATAAGTTACCGATTTTTCCCAGTGCCCTCGCGGCGGCTTGCGCTACTTGTACGTCAGGGTCCTGCAGCATTTTTCCTAGAGGTTCGATAGCCTGGGTATCACGCCGCACACCGAGGCTGCCAATTATGCCGATCAGCGGCTGGCCTTTAAGTTGGCCAAGCGCAGTGCGTAAAGCGACATCGACAGCCGGGTCCGGAATGGGCTCAAGTCCGTAGCGTGCCATGTGCGAGAGTTTTTCGTCACCGAGCAGTGCTGCTAGCGGCGCTACGGCGTCTTTAGTGCCAATGACAGCTAGTTGGCGACAGGCATCTGCTTTTTCTTTGTGTGATGTATCCGACTTTAGAACGGCAATCAGTTTACCTTCTTGCTCCTTAGTTTCCGCAGGAGGAACATTTTGACCGGATGCTTGAATGGCGCCGACGAGCAGCAAAGCAATGGTCAGGGTGAAGTTTATTATTGATTTTGACATAGTATAGATTCCTTTCGGGTAGAAATCGGTTTTATTAAATAATCCAAGGTTCGCGCATTGCCCGTGAACGCAGCCGATTAGCTTGGGGATCATTGATGAATTCCTCTTTAACAGGATCGTAACGTAAGTTTCGTTTGAGCCACATACAGATGTTGGCTGCGTGCACCGTGGACATGGACCTGTGCATCACTACCGGATTGGCCACGGTCAAATGGCGTGACTTGACACAGTCCAGGAAATTACGTACATGGCTCATAGGCCGTTGTGTGCGAGCCATATAATTATCGACCAGCTTCCTGAAATCATCCATCATCGCGGGCGATGATACATCCGGGCTCGAATATCCGTCTGCTACTGATACCCAACCTTCGGTCCCTTCATAGCGGACACCACAAGAACCATGCCAGAATTTATTGTCCATATCAAGTTCCAGAATCATTTCTTTACCGTTGGCAAAACGCGTGATCATACCGTCTCCGGTAGGATTGTTTACGTATTCGTATTCGATCGCCGAGGTGTTGGCGGCGCCGATGGCGACTTGGCACTGGGCAAACGTGTGTGCTCCCCATTCGCCGATACAACTGGTGTGGAAATCGTAATAACCCCGCCAACCGCCACTCGTGTAGGCGGGATTGTAAGGTCGCCAGGGACACGGGCCCAGCCACTCGTCCCAGAACACCTCATCCCTGGAAGGTTGGGGCTCGGGGGGTAGCCATTCGTGGCTCATTACTGCCGCATCCCATGGGGCAATGTGGGCACGTACGGTGCTCACCTTACCGAGCCGGCCGGTACGGAGCAACTCGTTGGCAAAAGTGAAATTTCCTTCGCTGAGCCGTTGAGTACCGGTTTGATAAATGCGTCCGTAACGTCTGGCGGTTTGGACTACCGCCTGGCCCTCCGCTATGGTCATGGATGACGGTTTTTCGGAATAAACGTCCTTACCTGACCGCATTGCCATAATGGAAGCCAGCGCATGCCAGCGGTCGCCGGTGGCGATTAACAGTGCGTCAATATCATTACGTTCGGTCAGAAATTCCCGCATGTCACGATATGTGGCACAATCCTGGTTGCCGTACCGGGTGTCCACGATTTGCTTGACGGCGTCGGCACGTCCCTTTTGGGCATCGCAGACAGCGACAAATTGCACATCCGATTCCGGTAGCATCCAGCGCAGATCGTGTGTGCCCCGGGGGCCGATGCCGAGGCCACCCAAAATAATTCGCTCGCTGGGAGCGACTCTGCCTCCGCGGCCTAATGCCGAGGCGGGAACAAAATAGGGTGCTGCTGCTAAAACCGCGGTACGCTTCAAAAACGCGCGTCGAGTTAGGTTCAGGTTTTTCTTTGACATAGCTTGGCTTTCTTTGTTAAAAAAATATCTTTAGATGATCCATGGCTCGCGTGTTGCACGTGAGCACAGTACCAAGGCGTTTGACGCCTGCGAATGCCCTTTTTGTTAGTGCAAATTAAAGTCCCGGGCGAAGCCGGGATAAATTTAACCCTGAGACGGATTCTGAACCGTACCCAGGTTACTTATTACGTTTTGCAGATGCGCCAAGGCCTGCTTGTAGTTTTCCGGTCCCACGTATTCGAGGATGAGTGGTGCCTGCGGGGTGTGCTTGACTGCCAATTTGACAAACTTTGTGTAGTCGAGATCACCTTGGCCTGCGGGAACTCCAATATCGACGTGCAATTTGCGATCTTTGGCATGCAAGCAGTCAGTCCACGATTCAAGCTGATGGAACATCTCATTCAGATCATTTACTTCCAGCAAATTGGCCGGGTCCAGCAGCGCGCGTATCCGGGGTGAACCAACCTCTTCTAGAAACAATCGGGTTCGCTTCGCACTTGCCAGAAACCCGCGAAAAAAAGGCTCGCAGAGTACCGTTGCTTTGTGGCGCTCGGCAAGTTGGGCGAGTAGCTTTCCCGTGGTTACCATATTCTTCCAAACATCTTCCTGGAAGTGGTACGCCACTGTCGGTGCCGGTTTGTCCTCGTGGTAATGTCCCGCCTCGGTTATAAAAACGTGTACACCCATGGCATCGCCAATCTTCATCACCGCCTCAAAGTAAGCTAGGTTCGCCTTCAACTCCGCCTGATCCGGATGAATAAGGTTAGTGTAAACTCCCAGGCTGTGGATGGAAATGCCGGCTGAGCGATAAGCATCGGCAATAGCCTCACATCGCTTAACAGTCAGGTCCGATACGTCGGACCGTCCATTGTATTTCCAATACCGGCTGTCAGACTGATTCAAAAACAATTGCACCACACTGATGCTCGTTTGGGACAACTCCTCGGCGAGTTGGCGATTTGTATAGCTGGGAAAACCAAGCGTGGCAATTCCGATGCTAGGTGTTTTTACCGTGGTTACATTCGCTTTTGCTGATACTGATGAAGTGCCGATGAAAGACAAAGCAGCAGCACCTCCAGCTTTAATGGCCTCGCGACGCGTGATCCGGTGATTAAACATGATTTTGTTTCCTATCCCATAGCACCATAGGTAAAAACAGGATAACTCGACTATTTGTTTCGAGCCAAATCAAGACCGCCTTTGAAGTTAAACCTTAGTTGACCAGGCAACGCTTACAAAGACCAACCCTCTCGGTATTTCCTGTGAAGGTATTGATTTGCCGCTTCGTGGTTGGTCACTTTCATATTGGGTCCGTCCCACTGCAATTTCTCGCCCGCACGCAGGGCCACGTTGCCCAGCAGGCATACTTCGGTCAAGAGTCCGCTATGATCCACAAAATTGGATCCCGCCGCAGGGCCGCCCCGGCAAGCATTGAGCCACTCTTTATCATGTCCTACCGAACGGGCCAGAATCTGGGGGGGGATACCATACTCTTTCATTTTGGATTCCGGAATCAACCGATGCCCCATCATTTTTCCCTTCTCGCCGATATAGATAATACCCGACATTTTTCGGTTCGGTTCGAGCTCTTTTGGCCGAGGTGGTTTCAAACCCCCATCGTACCATGTCAACTTAACTGGCGGCAAATCTCCGCGTGCCGGGAATTCATATTGTGCAATTACTCCCAGAGGATAGATTTCCGGGTCGATTTTTGTAGAACTCGCTTCCACACTCACCGGGTGGCCTAGCTTTAAGGCTTTGAATACAGTTGAAAGCTTGTGACATCCCAGGTCGCCCAGCAATCCGGTTCCGAAACTCCACCAATTCCGCCACGTCCAGGGACAGTACGCAGGATGATAAGGACGCTGGGGCGCCGGGCCCAGCCACAAATCCCAGTCTAATCCTTCGGGCACGGGGGGTGTTTCTGTGGGCCGACCTTCCCATGTGGGATATGACCAGAATCGAGACCCGAAATAGACTTGTACTTCATGTACCGGGCCGATAGCCCCATCCCAGATCATCTCGCACACCAAACGGGATTCATCGGAGGCTTGGCCCGAATTACCCAACTGTGTTGCGACCTTAGCCTGGCGTGCCGTTTCGGTAACCAGCCGCGATTCATAAACCGAATGGGTAAGCGGTTTTTCGCAATATACATGCTTATTCAATTTCAAAGCAGCCATTGTCGCCACCGCATGGGTATGATCCGGGGTTGCCACCATAACCGCATCGACATCTTCCTTAGCCAACAGCTCGCGGAAGTCGTTATACGCTCTGCAGCCCTGGTACTTACCAGACTTATTCTCCTTAGCGTAATACTCGTCAATCGCACGTCGTGCAGGTTCACGCCCTGCTACCCTCTGTTCCTTACCATATGCCCAGTTCCAGGACTGATAGCCGGTGCCTTCCCGATTTACATCGCACACCGCTACCACCTGAACTTCTGGAAACTGCTGAAGACGCATTATGTTCTGAATACCCTGCCCACCCATACCGATTCCGGCTATGGTAATCTTTTCGCTGGGTGGAATTTGATCCTGTCCTCCCAACACGTGCCGGGGAAGGACACTAAATGCGGTCGCGGCCGTAACCTGCCCCAGAAACCGACGTCGTGATATTTCCCCGTCTTTCTGACCACGGGTACTTTTTTTGGACTTGTTGATGCTTTTCATTGTCTTTTCCATTAATTTTGGCAACCGTTCAGGCCTTCAGGTCTGAAAAGCCTGAACAGTTACCTATGTTTAAAAGATTAATGGTCGCGTTCTCAAAGTTCTTTGAGGAGCATCTCACGAACGACAATCTTCATGGGGCCGAACTGATCTCCGGGGTGAACTTGAAAACCGATTTGGCCTGCATCCGTGGTAGTGTCGTGAACGTCGGCAACCTGGTGATCGTTCAGCCAAATCTGGAGGTGATCTCCCTTGGCGCTAATAACCATGGTATTCCAACCATCTTGATTTACAATAGTTTTGTCCGTATTCATATCCAGGAACATTTTGCCTGGACAGTAGAGCGTGCCTGAGTAACATTCCGGGTTGGCATACTCTAAGATATCAGCCTGGTAGGCTTTCTCGGCGGACTGATATCGAAACCAGATTCCACTATTGCAAGGCCACTCCACACGATACGTTACTTTCAGCAAGAAATCTTTATAACTGGCTTGTGTAAATAGATCACCAGGTGCGTTGTTATCACCTTGAGTGCCGACTATACTGCCATCCTGCACAGTCCATTTGGCTTGGCCAATGGGTTCCCAGCCGGCCAGGTCTTGACCATTGAAAATTTTGTGATATCCTGCCGGTTGATTTTGGAGGTCACTTCCACAGCCGGTTAATAATACCAAAATCAATAAGACTACTAAGAGGAGGGAATTCTTAAACATATTTAACTCCTTATTAAAACTACAACGCCATTTAGGTTTTCAAAATGCAGCAACGTATAGAAGACGATAAATCAAGCCGCCTGCTTTATGCCTGTATATTTTATTGAAAACAAAATCGAATAGTTTGCCATATCACATAAGAGTGTCGATGCTGTTAAAGATTTCCACAAGCATTAATTATACGCACACTAGCTCAATATTGACGCCTGCGTCAAAAGTCGTTCGCCACAAAAACCATTATAATATATTGTAAATTAAGGTATTTATGGCAATTTTAGGGTTG
>JAFGSR010000178.1 GCA_016934515.1 Sedimentisphaerales bacterium | reverse complement strand
TTTCTTCAAAAACCACCCCAAAACCACCCAACTTTCGCCCCTGTTTTTTGACAAAATTTCATCTTTTCTCATTTTCGGCCCACTTTTCGCGCCTCATTTTCGGCCACATATTGGATGCCACACATCGACATTATAGCCGCCCTGCTGCCAAAATGGCAGGTTACTTTTTACCCTATTTCCCCGTTCAATTTTGCCCCATTCTCTTACACAATATTCAGATTTGCATGTTTTTCGCTGTTCTCATTACCCAAATTTACCCGGATTAAATCCGCACTTTAAGTCAAGGAGTTGAGTCATTTTCGCTTGCCTTGGCTGCACATCAGTCATTTTGCTAAAATCAACTCAAATAAACACTTATCCACCTTTTGCAAAGTTGCCGGTAATTAAAGCCCCCATCCCTCAACGCCCGATAACTAATATTAGTACTGATTTACGGGATACCGCTCCGTTTGAACTGGTTGGCGGAAAAACTCATAATCCTTTTATTAAAAGGTGTTTAAGTGCCCATCGCAGACATTGATCAGATAGCCGATTTAGCAAAAAGCTGCCGATTTTCCCAGTTTACCGAGAGTATTAAAACGCTCTTGAAACAAGCCCAACTGGATCAGATTCACTCCAGCATTAATGAGTTTGTCAAATCATCTAAAGACTTGGGCCAAAATGATTTAGCGCAAGGCTTGAGCCATTATCTCCGCCGGGATTTCACTGCTGCGGTAGATTGTTTTCTCCAGGCCGCCGAAAAACTCAGCGAAGATCAACTCCCTCTGACTGATTCGCTTTATTCCAAAGCATTTGTCCAGGCTCAATTAAGCCTGGATCGGCGACGACGCCCCGCAACCGAAAGCGCCTATCGTCTTTTCCGACAAAACCTTACAGCTCTTTCCCAGCTAAATCCCGGACTGGCTGAGCAGATTCGCGCCAGTAGCTGGCCGGAAGAATTTGTAGTGGTTAACTACTGGAATGGACTGCACTTATACAACCTGACCGACCAAAAATTGTGGCTGCTCAATGAACAGGCCCGCCAGGGAGTAATAAATCATCGTAAATCACGTAAACCAATAGCTTTAGGTGGAATACTCAGCGGTCAGGAAGCCGGATTTTGTCTGGACCATCAATATCATGGCCAACTCGGAACAAAAAGAGCTCATTATCTATTTGAGCCCGACCTTAGTAAACTACGAGCGCAACTACACTTACGTGATTTCAGCAGTTTTCTGCTCAGCAAGGAATTGATGATTTTCGCCGGTGATTCCATCGAACAGCAAATCGACGAGGTCTTTGGAACGCTGCTCTACGATATCCCAAACTTGATAATCGATGCTCAAGACATGATGAGGGAGCATTGCCAGAGAATCAAAGCGATTTTGCAAAACACCGATTCAAAGGCTCAGATGCTGGATTATTATGCCTCAGAGGAGTTTAAAGGTAGGCAAAAGGCGATTGCTCGCGGTGAAATTCAGCCTCGGATATTTATTATTACCAGCCGGTGGACAACTTTCCTAAAGCATTGTGCGGCAGATTTTTACAATGCTTTCGAGCGGCGGGGCTGTAAGTGCCATATGTATATAGAGGAAAATGACGTACAGATAACGCTGTATGTGTCGTATCTGAAGATTTTGATTGAGTTTAAGCCGGATGCGGTAATGTTGTTCAGTCATTGCCGACCGTCGGCGAAATATTTTCCGCAAGAGCTTCCCATCATCGGTTACATGCAGGATAAGTGTTGTGATATCTGGGATTTGCCGGATGAGGATTTGCGTGGTCATGTATCGGAGCAGGATTTGCTGGTTTGTTTGCAGACGGATTTTGAGGAGTATTTTCGCCAGAGGCGGATACCGGTGGGGCAGACGTTTGTGATGCCGATACCGGCGGATGAAGAGATGTTTTATCCGTTGGAAGATGATGATGGCTTGCGGGAGAAGTATGGTTGTGATATTTCGTATGTCAAGCACGGCCACGCCGACACGGACAAGCTGTTGGAACAATGGCTTAAACGTTCGAAGGTAACCAACAAAAGTGATCCACTACAGATAATGTTTATGAATTTTTTGCTGGATATTTATGAAGAAATAATCAGCGATCTATCGCGGCCATGGGACGAACGGGAAATGCACCGTCGAGCGGACGAGCAGATTGCTCAGTATGTTAATCCCGGGTCTTACCATAACCTGCATCGCAATGTTACCAGATTTGCCGAGATGGTGCTGCCGGCGTGTCATCGTCGGTATTATATGGAGGGTCTTAGTGAGAGCAGGATGTCGTTTCGGTTGTATGGCGGGCAGTGGAGCGAGGATCGGTTTTTTGGCAAGTATGCCGCCGGGCCGGTGGAGCGGGGGGCGGAGTTAAACGCGGTTTATAATTTTTCGAAGATCAATTTGCATTTGCAGCCTTACATCACGATGCATCAGCGTTTGGCGGAGTGCGGGTTGGCGGGTGGTTTCATGATGGTGGCGGATTTGCCGGAGGAGCAGGACCGGTCGCCGGCGCGGCGGTATTTTGAGCCGGGCAAGGAAATTGTGTTTTTCAGCAGTAAGGAAGAACTGGTGGAGAAATGTCGTTATTACCTGGAGCATGAAGACGAACGGCGTCTGATAGCGGCGAATATGCATCGGCGGGCGTTGCAGGAGCAGACGACCGAGGCGGGGGCGAGGATGATACTCGACAAATGGCGAAAGTTGTTGTGAGTGGAAAATGACGAATTACGAAACTCGACCCGGCTTCGCGAAGGCTACGCCGCGGCAAGATGATGAATCAATGACGAATTTTTTGAAAATCCTAATATCTAAATCAGAAATCCTAAACAAATCCGAATTACCAAATGTTCGAAATTCAAAACGGCTACGGAGGTATTGTGCTAAATAAACAGTTGGTGTTGCAGGATGTTAACATGAGAAAAGTCTGGATGCCCGACCCGCCGTGCTCGCGCCCGCTCGCCATGCTTCGCTAGTCGCAGCAGGTCGAGTCGGGCATGACAATATGAATCGATCAGTTTTAAGTAAATTATAACGAACCGGGTGTGGAGGTTGTGATGAGTAAGCGGGCGAACATATTTTTCTTTATTGTGGATGGTTTACGTTATGACTCGTTTGAGTTTTATGGTTGTAGTCGGCCGACGACGCCTTTTTACAGCGGGTTGATGGAGAGCGGGACATTTTTCAGTAACGCATTTACGACGGGAACGTGGACGCTGCCGGTGCACATGACGTATTTGACGGGGTTGAATACGTTTCAGCACAATGTGGATTATGCACTGGAGAGGACGTGTCCGTTTCCGAATCAGTTTCAGTTTTTGCCGGCGTTGTTGAAGCAGGCGGACTATACGAGCCTGGTGACGTCGGAGCAGATTTTTCTTTCACCGAAGCTTTATACCGATCTGACGATGAAGAAATGTGTGTATCCGGGATTTATGCCGCCGGACTGCTGTGGATTCGATTACATGAACTGTCTTTTCGATCACGTGGGTAAAAAGGCGCTGCTGATAGAAGAGAAGAAGGTAACGTTTTATGATGCACTGGAAGGGGTGGCGTCTCGGAAGCCGGAAAGCGAGTTGACCACCCGGAACTGGGAGAGGTTCGATGAGTTGGTTCAGCAGGTGGACCCGGCGCAGGAGGAGTGGCCTGATCTGGAGCCGATGTTGCGGGAGAGCGGTTATTTTGAATCGCGGTATAATCTGGTGAACAAGATGTTTGGTCCGGAGGGCGAAGGGGACGCGGAGCAGCCTCATTTTATTATGGTGAATTTTAATGTTGATGGGGGTAACTATGCCCCGGAGTTGCGGAAGCGGTGGTTTCAGGAATATTTTCGGTTGAACCTGGGGGTGGAAGTGAAGCGGGAGGAGTTGGATTTTTTTGATTTCAGTTGTGCGGCGTGGTTTCATAAGGGAGTGTCGCTGGCGACGTGGGATTTGATACATTGCTGGGATTTGTCGTTTATCGACGCGAACAGCAAGCTGCTTTATGAGTTGTTTGAAGCGAAGGGGATGCTGACGGAGGATGATTATTTTCTGTGGTTGGCAGATCACGGTCAGGGCAAGGGCGAGACGCGGATGTCGCCGCGGGAGTGTCATCACGGGGCGTTTCCGTTTGACTGGATTGTGCATGTGCCGATTTTTGCGCGGGGTCCGGAGTTTGCGGAATTGGGGCGGGTGATTGATAAGCCGATTTCGACGATTGATATTTATCCGACGATTGCGGCGATGGCGGGGGTGGAGGTGCCGGCGGGATATGCGCATTATCTGCGGGGCAAGCCATTGCAGCAGCGGGTTCGGGAGGGTGATTACTTCGATGAGATAGTGATCGAGACGATGGTTTATGTAAATGACAAGAATGAATGTGTGATGCCGGTGGGAGGATCGTTTACGGAGAACTGGGCGCGGCATTGTCCGGCGTATTGTATGGTGGACGGGAATGAGCGGCTGGTTTGTGTGCCGGCGAAGAAGATTGTGCAGTTGTTTGATGTGGCTCAGGATCCGCTGTATGAGCGGCCGATGGAGAGTGCGGATGAGATTGCTCCGGCGTTGACGAAACTGCAGACGATTTTGGAAGCTCAGCAGGCAGCGGATTCGGCGCCGTTGGCTGCGGTGAAACGAACGGCAAAGCCGGTGACGGAGCAGACGGAAGACGGGGAAGTGGATGAGACGGTGGTGGCGTCGTTGAAGGCGCTGGGATATTATTGAGAATTATTTTAGACAGGATAACAGGATGGACAGGATTTTATTTTTAAGATATTTCACGCCAAGACGCAAAGGCGCTAAGAATTTTTGACAGGATGGTTTTGAATGACGAATGACGACCCGGCTTCGCGATGGCTACGCCGGGGCAAGATGACGAACCCTGCTACGCCAGAGCGCTTCGCAGCGGCGAGTCAATGACGAATGACGAAGTAAGAATTTTAAGAAATCTATGACATCTAATATAATTCAAAACCAAAATGAGATTCATAGGTTAGGACGAAACGATCCTTGTTGGTGTGGCTCTGGGGAAAAATATAAAAAATGCCATCTTAACAGAGAAAGCCAACAGCCCTATAAAATGTCAGATATTGTTGAATTCCAGAAAAAGTTTTCTGATAAAAAATATTGTATGCACCCAGAAGCAAATGATGAAAACTGTAAAGGTGATATTTGCAAAGCTCATTCTGTCCAAAGGGCATTACTTGATAAAATTGCGGAAAATTCACATGTCTTTGGCTGGAATCTTGACATGCTTGAAAATACAAGCGATTCGAAGCCAAGGTCTATTGGGATAAATGAGGCTTCGATATTTACAGGTTTTTGCAATTATCATGACACGAAAATTTTTGAGCCAATTGAAAAAAAGGGTTCTTCGGAATAATTTGTGGGTAAAAATTCGGCTATTTTTGACTCGGCAAAACAGCCCGGGGCCCCAGAGGGCAAAATTGCCCCCCGCCTGCCCCAATTTGGCCCTCTGCCCAAACTGTTTTGCCGAGAATAACCAGGTGAATTTTTGTCATACTCAAAACCGAAGAGCCTGGATAGTGATGTATCCATTTGTTATTTAAAGGCTTACGACTTAAGTGGGCCATAAATCACCCACAGATTATTTTGAAGAGGCAAAAAAAGGAACTGATTCTAAGTGAAGAACAAATATTTTTAATTACATATCGAGCTTTATGTAGGGATTTGTTTAACAGGGAACTATTTAGCCCAGAAAAATGGGCATTTCTAAGAGGATTGGATAAAGGTTGCCATCTTGATGTACAGTATGAGTTTCAATCTAAGATGCAACCTACTGAGGAAGGAAGTAAGTCAGGCCTTAAAGATATTAGGCTTATGAAAGAGCGTTTTGATAAGGCCTTGCTGGAACATGATTTTTCAGTGATACGTTTCTGCTGTTTGGAGTTTCGTGGTTTCCCGAATATTATTTGTTGTGGTTTTTGTGCCCCTTATGCAGATTTTAAAGGAAATGTAATCCAGGAGTTAACTAATGAGAACGTGGTTATGGAATCATTAGCTTGTTCAATTTTGCCGGGAAAGAATGGAGGGTTTTTTGTTCTAAGTTGGATTGGTGATAAGAATGGGCCGTGCGACAAATATGTGGATAGTTTTTTGGAAATGCCAAATGATAAAATGAGAAGTATGATAGTTAAATTGGCATTTTTATGTACGGATAATTTGTACTTTAATCCAACTTGGTGGAATGGATTGGGTGATAAGAATAGAAAAAAACTTGAGCAAATATTTGCACATACATGCCAGCATGAGAATTGGTGCGATAAGAAGTTGTTCTTGCCTGATGGTAGTTGTGATTTTTTTGATATAGACATCGTAGGAAGAACTCTTAAGTAAACAGTTGAAATGGTGGGGCAAGCCCCACCCTACAGTTGACGGGCGGTGGTGAGTTGGAGACGTTGAAAGAAATGGATAAGTATCGGATAGACAGTCATAAGTTGATATATCATGTGGATCGGGTGCATGATTGGTTGAGCGGGGAGGATATATATCCGATTTATATGGAGGTGAGTCCGTCGGGGGCGTGCAATCATCGATGCAGTTATTGTGCTTTGGATTTTATGGAGTATCAGCAGCGGTTTTTGCCGGTGGAGGTGTTGAAGGAGCGGCTGAGGGAGATGGGTCGGCTGGGGGTGCGGAGCATTATGTATGCGGGAGAGGGGGAGCCTTTTTTGCATCGGGATATGGCGGAGATTGCGGAATGTACAAAAGCGGCGGGGATTGATGTAGCGATTACTACAAACGGGGTGTTGTTCGAGCCAAAGCTAGCGGAGCGGGTGCTGGGGGCGTGTGCGTGGATTAAGGTCAGTATCAACGGGGCGACGGCGGAGACTTATGCGGCGATTCATCGGTGTCGGGAGAGGGATTTTGAGGTGGTGGTGGAGAATTTGCGATATGCGGCGGCGGTTCGGCGGGAGAAGGATTTGAACTGTGCGTTGGGGATGCAGTTGCTGTTGCTGCCGGAGAATCGGCATGAAGCGGTGCAGTTAGCGGAGTTGGCGCGAGAAGTGGGGATGGATTACCTGGTGATCAAGCCTTATTCGCAGCATCCGTTGAGTAAGACGGAGAAGTATAAGGATGTTAAGTATGGCGATTGTGATGAGCTGGCGGAGCGGCTGGCGGAATTCAATGATGAGGATTTTCAGGTGATTTATCGGTCGCAGGCGATGCAGCAGTGGGATGAGCAGGGTAAGGGTTATGAGCGATGTTTGGCGCTGCCGTTCTGGAGTTATGTGGATGCCGGGGGTAATGTTTGGGGGTGCAGTATGTATCTGGGGGATGAGCGGTGGTGTTATGGGAATATTAAGGAGGAGAGTTTCGAGCAGATCTGGCAGGGTGAGCGGCGGCGGGAGTCGTTGTGCTGGGCGGGTAAGGAGCTGGACGCCGGGGCGTGTCGGGTGAATTGTCGGATGGAGGCGATTAACCGGTATTTGTGGGAGCTGAAGCATTTGCCGGAACACGCTAATTTTATATGAAGTATTGATGAATTATGGAAGTCGAAACGCAAACACAAAAGAACTGCTTTTTTTGACACGAAGATTTTAAATGACGAATTAAGAAACCAGAATGACGAATCAATAACGAATGTCGAATGTCGAAAGGCAAGATTCAATTTTACCATGAAGAACTTGAAGGGCATGACAAGTCAATGCGGTGGTGGATTGGAAATGGTCGAGGTTGATGAATTAAATTTAACCACCCCCAAGGGTACTTGGCGGTGCCACCCGGATTGATGGGAATTGACAGTTTTGAGTGAGGTTAATAATTTGGACGAGGCGTTACGGAAAGAATTGCAGGAGATGGCGGGTGCGTTGCGGGGTTCGATATTTCGGACGATCTGCCGGGGCGGGGGCGGGCACATTGCGGCGTCGCTGTCGATTGTGGAGATTTTGACGGTGCTGTACTGGGCGGTGCTGCGGATTGAACCGCGGCAGCCGAGGGATCCGGAGCGGGACCGGTTTGTTTTGAGTAAGGGGCATGCGGGGGTGGCGCTTTATGCGGTGCTGGCGAAGCTGGGATTTTTTGAGGAGGGAGTGCTGGAGACGTTTGGCAAGTTCGATACGGTGCTGGGCGGTCATCCGGACATGCATAAGGTAGCGGGGGTGGAAGCTTCGACGGGGGCGCTGGGGCATGGGTTCGGGTTTGCTATGGGTCAGGCGCTGGCGGGGAAGATTGACGGGAAGGATTACCGGGTGTTTGCGCTGCTGGGGGACGGGGAGTGTCAGGAAGGATCGATTTGGGAGGCGGCGTTGTTTGGTCCGCAGCAGCGGCTGGATAATTTTACGGCGATAATCGATTTTAACAAGATTCAGGCGATGGATCGTTTGGAGGAGATTGTTTCGGTGTCGCCCCTAGCGGAGAAATGGCAGGCGTTTGGGTGGTCGGTGCGGCAGGTGGACGGGCATGATGTGGGGCAGTTGGCGGAGGTGTTGGGGTCGGTGCCGTTCGAGGAAGGGCGGCCGAGCATGGTGATTGCGCACACGGTTAAGGGTAAGGGGATTTCGTTTATGGAGGATGTGCCGATCTGGCATTATCGGCTGCCGAGTGCGGAGCAGATGGAGACGGCGTGTCGGGAGCTGGGGATCGAGAATTTTTCGCGGGAGCAGTTGGTTTGAAGGAGAAGAATTTTTGCCACAGATTTTTAATATCCACAAAAAACACAAAATTCACAAAAAAGAGGTTTAACCACGGATTACACGGATTTTTATTGAAAAAAGGTACCTGACCCCTTTATTTCTTGTTTGAATAGACAGGATCAAAAGAACTAATGGAGTTGAATAAAACGTGAGAAATGCTTATCTGGAAGCTTTGTATGAATTGGCGGGTGCGGACCGGCGGGTGTTGGCGTTGATCGCGGACAACGGGGCGATTGTTTATGATAAGTATCGGCGGGATTATCCGGAGCAGTATTTTAATTTTGGGATATCGGAAGCGAACATGGTGAGCGTGGCGGCGGGTCTGGCGAGTTGCGGTAAAATTCCGTTCGCTTATACGATTTCGGTGTTTTTGACGATGCGGGCGTTTGAGCAGGTGCGCAATGATGTGTGTATGCAGCGGATGAATGTGAAGCTGGTGGGGACGGGTGCGGGATTTGTTTACAGCAATCTGGGGCCGACGCATCATGCGACGGAGGATCTGGCGTTGATGCGGGCGCTGCCGGGGATGACGATTTTTTCGCCGGCGGACGCGTCGGAAGCGTATCAGGCGACGATGGCGGCGGCGCGGATGGATGGGCCGGTTTATTTGCGATTGGCGACGGGCGGTTCGCCGAAGATTTATGAGGGGGAGCAGGGCAGTTGTGGACAGCAGAATTTCCAGCCGGGCCAGGCGGTGCTGTTGCGTGGCGGGAATGATTTGGCGATTGTGGGGACGGGGGCGATTTTACTGGAGGCGATTCGTGCGGCGGATGAATTGGAGCGGGAGGGGATTGCGGCGCGGGTGATTAATATTCACACGGTTAAGCCAATTGATCGGGAGATAATTTTGCGGGCGGCGGCCCAGACGGGGCGGGTGATTACGCTGGAGGAACATTCGGTTACGGGCGGGCTGGGCAGTTGTGTGGCGGAGGTGTTGGCGGAGGCGGGGCAGGCGGGTGTGCAGTTGCGGCGGCTGGGGCTGGTGGATTCGTTTGCGGAAAGTTACGGCAGCTACGAACAGATGAAACAGAGAAACGGTTTGTCGAAGGAATTTGTGGTGCAGGCGGCGTGGGAGCTGATGGAGAATTAGTTTGGGTAAGTTGCTGGAAATTGTTACGCCGTTGCATAAGCGGACGAAGCGGGATTATGTCAGTCGGATGATGGACGATAAGGTGGCGTGTATGGAGGTGGCGCGGCGGTTCGGGCGGGAGTTCTGGGACGGGCAGCGGCGGTTTGGGTACGGTGGTTATCATTATGACGGTCGCTGGCGGGTGGTGGCGGAGAAGTTGATTGAGGTTTATGGGTTGGGTGCGGAGGCGGCGATTCTGGATGTGGGGTGCGGCAAGGGATTTTTGCTGTATGAGTTGCAGCAGTTGCTGCCGGGGGCGACGGTGAAGGGATTTGATGTTTCGGCTTATGCGATTGAGCAGGCGAAGGAGGAGGTGCGGGGTGATTTGTTTGTGGGGGCGGCGCAGGAGGATTTTGATTTTGCGGATGGGCAGTTTGATCTGGTGGTGTCGCTGGGGGTGCTGCACAATTTGCGGATTTTTGATTTGAAAAAGACTCTGGGCGAGATCGAGCGGGTGGGGCGGAACGGTTATGTGATGATGGAGAGTTATCGCAGTGAGCGGGAGTTGTTCAATCTGCAATGCTGGGCGCTGACGTGTGAATCTTTTTATCGGCCGGAGGAGTGGGAGTGGATTTTTGATGAGTTTGGATACAGCGGCGATTACGAATTTATTTATTTTGAGTAGCCTAGCTGCAACCAAGATGAAACCGCAGATGCACGCGGATAAACGCTGATTTTAAGACAGCCACAAAAAACACAAAAGTGCACAGAAAGCACAAAAGAAATTTTAAGGTTAAGTTGAAAAAAACGCGCAAAAAACAGGAAGTTGATGAATAGAAGGATGATGGGTTTGGTATGGGATCTTTGTACACTAAGTTGAAGGTTTTTCATTATCAGCACAAGCTGGATTCGTTGCCGGTGGAGGTGGATGATATTGCGCCGCCGGTGCATATTCGGATCAAGCCGACGAATGTATGTAATCACCGCTGTCGCTATTGTGCTTACCGGGCGGCGGATTTGCAGTTGGGCAAGGACATGGTGGATAAGGATTTTATACCGCGGGAGAAGATGCTGGAGATTATCGACGATCTGGAGCAGATGGGGGTTCAGGCGGTGACGTTCAGCGGGGGCGGGGAGCCATTTTGTTATCCTTATCTGGCGGAAACGGTGCGGAAGTTGGCGGGGACGGCGATTCGGTTTGCGGCGCTGACGAATGGGGCGCTGTTGGAGGGGGAGCCGGCGGAGATTTTTGCCGAGCGGGCAACGTGGCTGCGGGTTTCGATGGACGGTTGGGACGATGAAAGTTATGCGCGGTATCGGGGCGTGAAGGTGGGTGAGTTTTCGCGGGTGCTGAGGAATATGGAGGATTTCAAGCGGTTGGGCGGCGGGTGTTTTTTGGGGGTGAGTTTGATTGTGGATGAGGAGAACTGGTCAGAAATATTTAATTTTACGCGACGGCTTAAGGAGGTTGGGGTGGACAGTGTGAAGATTTCGCCATGTGTGGTGAGCAATGACGGGGCGAAAAATAATCGTTATCACCAACCGTTTTTCGATCGGGCCAAGGAGCTGGCGCGGTTGGCGGTGAGTGAATTGGCGGATGAGGGGTTTGAGATTTTTGACGCGTATCATAGTCTGGCGGAGACGTTTGTGAAGGAGTACCGGTGGTGTCCTTATTTGCAGATTTTGCCGATTATCGGCGCGGACATGAATGTTTATTCGTGTCAGGACAAGGCTTATAATCTGGATGAGGGGTTGCTGGGTTCGATTGAGCAGCAGCGGTTTCGGGATTTTTGGTATGGGGGCAAGGAGAAGTTTTTTCGGATCGATCCGGCGGTGCATTGTAATCATCATTGTGTGGCGAATGAGAAGAATCGGCTGGTGCTGGATTATCTGGCGGCGGATGCGGAACATTTGGGATTTGTTTGAGACGGATGTGGAGTTTTTATGGTTCAAGCTGAAGTGACGAAAATGAAGGTTCCTTTTCTAGATTTGCGGGTTGCCGATGCGGTTCAGCGGAGTGATTTGCTGGCGGCGGCGGAGAGGGTGTTTTGCCATGGTCGGCTGGTGATGGGTCCGGAAGTGGGTGAGTTGGAGGAGCAGTTAGCTAAGCGGTGCGGGCGGAAGTTTGCGGTGGGAGTGGGGTCGGGGACGGACGCGTTGTTTCTGGCGGTGAAGGCGTTGGGGCTGGATGAGGGTGATGAGATTATTACGACGTCGCTGTCGTGGGTGGCGACGGCGAACGCGATAGCGGTTAATGGGCTGATGCCGGTGTTCGCTGATATTGGGGACGATTTGAATATCGATCCGGTCAGCGTGGCGGGCTTGATTAACGAGCGGACGCGGGCGATTCTGCCGGTGCACTTTACGGGTAAGGTTTGTGCGATGGACAGGTTGGAAGCGATTGCGGAGGAGCATGGTTTGGCGATTATCGAGGATGCCTGTCAGGCGTTCGATGCGCGGCTGGGCAAACGGCGGGCGGGTTCGTTTGGGATGGTGTCGTGTTTCAGTATGAATCCGATGAAGGTTTTTGCGGCAGCGGGTGAGGCGGGGATGGTGCTAACCGACGACGAGGAGGTTTATCGTCAGTTGGTGGCGCTGCGTTATAACGGGACGGTTAACCGGGAGGTTTGTATCGAGGCGAGTCTTAACGGGCGGCAGGATACTTTGCAGGCGGCGATTTTGTTGCGGCGGCTGAGCGGCGTGGAGCAGATTATCGCTAAGCGGCGTCAGATTGCGCGATGGTACGATGAGCAGTTGGCGCAGTTGGTGGAGGTGCCGCGGGAGGAGGAGGGGCAGTTTGATATTTATTACACCTACACGATCAGGACGCCGCGGCGGGATGAGTTGAAAAATTATCTGGAGGAGCAGGGGGTGGAGACGAAGATTCAGCACGCGCCTTTGATGCCGGACCAGCCGGTTTATGCCGATTGTCCGCGGGCCGAGATTGCCAACGCGCGGCGGCTGATTGGGCAGGTGTTGTGTATTCCGGCGA
Source organism: Sedimentisphaerales bacterium (assembly GCA_016934515.1). Classification (GTDB taxonomy): domain Bacteria; phylum Planctomycetota; class Phycisphaerae; order Sedimentisphaerales; family SM23-30; genus JAFGSR01. Next base: position 8,122 of record JAFGSR010000178.1, on the reverse strand, counting down.
ATGAGAAGCTGGAGCGGGCGGATGTGGATTATGTGGCGGAGTGCATTAAGAGGTTTTTTAAGGAGAAATAGCTGATTTCCATAAAAATAGTTAATCATTCACGTTTTGATTTAACCATGAAGGCCATGAAGTTCATGAAGTTTTTTAAGACTAGATGCCCGATCAAGTCGGGCATGACAAGTCCGTGCGGAGGTTAGTTGGAATAAATCATCCACCCCCAAGAGTACTTGGCGGTGCCACCCAAAGTCAAGAGAAACGCGCAAGAGTATGAAATTTGAAGAGTTTAATGAAGAGGTGTTTTTTACTACCGAGTCGATAACCTGTGTGGGGTCGGCGGAAGTTGATTTTCTTAAGGAGCGGGCGCGGGGTAATCGCCGACAGCGGGCGCGGCTGTGTGCGCATCAGGGGGCGGACGATGCGGTGCATGAGATGCTGATCGTTCACGCGCGGGACTGTTATGTGCGGCCACACAAGCATCGGCAAAAGAGCGAATCGTTTCATGTTATCGAAGGTGAATTGCAGGTGGTAATTTTTGATGATGCAGGCCAGATTGTCCGGGTGATTCGGATGGGTGAGTTTGGCAGCGGTGCGGTGTTTTATTATCGTCTGGATGAGGGGCTTTTTCATACGGTGGTTCCGGTGAGCGACTGGGTGGTTTTTCATGAGACGACCAAGGGGCCTTTCGATCGGGCGGAGACGATTTTTGCGGAATGGGCGCCGACGGACGAGCAGGTGGGCGAGCAGGAGAATTTTTTGCAGCAGTTGAAGAGTCGGCTGGAGGTTGATTAATGGGACAAGAAACGGTGAAAGTTGACAAACGCAGAGTTTTGAAAAATTCTGATGCGGTGGATTATATTGAAAAGACCCTGGAGCATTCGCTGGAGGTGTTAGGGAGGTTTCCGAAATATTTTTTGATCGAGACGACGAACATCTGCAACGCCCGGTGTGTGATGTGCGGAATTGATTTTTCGAAAAAGCAAAAGGCGGTTATGACGGACGAGCTGTTTGGCAGGATTTGCGCTGAGATATCGAGTTACAGCGATCATGTGGAAAAGGTGATGTTGTATTTGGATTGTGAGCCGTTGCTGGATAAGGGGCTGGCTGGGCGGATTTTGCAGATGAAGCGGGGGGGCGTAAAGAAGGTAAACATCGCCAGCAATGCCGGTTTGCTGGATGGGGCCAAGGCGGCGGAGATTATCGAAGCGGGGCTGGATGAGATTTATATAACGCTGGATTCACTGCAGGCGGAGGTTTATGAATCGATTCGGCGGGGGCTGAAGTTCGAGAAGGTTTATCGCAACATCGTGGAATTTATAAGGATTCGTGATGAGCTGAATCCGGAGTTGGCGATTCGGGTGCAGATGGTTTTGCAGGAGGCCAACTGCGGCGAAGCGGAATCGTTTACGGAGCACTGGTTGGGACTGCTGGGAGAGCGGGATCAGGTGGTGGTGCAAAAGGCGCACAACTGGGGATCGACGGTGGAGACGATGAAATTCGGCGACGAGAAAACTATCAATGACGTGCCCTGCATTGCTTTGTGGGGGACGTTGTGTATTCATGTGGACGGGCAGGTGGGATTGTGCTGTATGGATACGGAAAGTGCTTATCCGATCGGTAACGTGACCGAACAGAGCATCGCGGAAGTATGGAAGGGCCAGGCGATGAATGAATATCGTCGTCGTCACCTGGCGGGTGAGCGGACGGGAATTGCGTTGTGCGACGGGTGCACGGTGTGGCGGCCAGCCAAGCATGAGAGAGAACGACTACTAAGCGAGGCGTAAGTGTTCACGATTAATATTAACCATGAAGTTCATGAAGGTAATGAAGTAAGAAAGCCACAGAGGGCACAGAGTAAGAGGAGAACTCAGAGAATTTAATTTTTTTGACAGGATGACAGGATTAGCGGGATTATATATAAAGATAATTAAGATAATTAACCACGGATTGCACGGATTACACGGATTTTTGATAGACACAAAAGGCACACACGCAGAACCGCGTAAGCGAAAAAACACAAAGCAGGTTGATGAAGAGGGATGAAGATTGACAAGGAAACCGCCTAGGGCGTAAATTGTTTTTTTGAACGGTTAAAGCGAGGTTAGATGACGGAAGCGATTTTGAAAATTGACGCGGAAATGAATACGGAAAGTGGCGCAAAAGCCAACCCGAAGGGCAGCGCTACCGAAGTTGAGTTGCGTGAATATTGTCGGGGGTTGCGGAGTGAGTATGAGGTGAACAGGAGGGTGCTGCTGGTGCAGATTCCGCAATTTCTGCTGGAGTCGTTCAGCCCGGCTATTGCGCGGAAGAAGGGTTATTATGCATTTCCGCCGACGGGGCTGCAATATTTGTATCAGGCGGTGCAGGGGAAGTCTCGGCAGGGGCGGGATATTGAGGTGCGGATTTTGGATTTGAATCTGGAGGTGTTGAAAAGGGCCTGGCAGGAGGATGATTTTGATTGCGGGCGGTGGACGGAAATTCTGGAGCAGCAGTTGGCGGAGTTTGATCCGTTTGTGGTGGGGATTTCGTGTATGTACGATTCCGGGATTGGTAGTTTGATTCGGATGTTGGAGCTGTTGAGGAAAAAGGGGCGGTCGGTGGTGATGGCGGGTGGGGTGATAGCGACGTATGAATGGGAGAATCTGCTGGAGCGGGAATTGTGTCATTTTGTAGTGCGGGGCGAGGGGGAGAATAAGTTGAATTATCTGCTGGATAATTTGTACGGAAATGATTCGGAGAGTTCACCGACGGGCGGGATCGGTTTTAAGGTGTCGGGGAGTGAGCCGCGGATTTTGGCGGGGGAGGATCGGGTGGAGCCGGTGGGGGATTTGATATGCAGTTACGATGAGGTTCCGGTGGAGGAGTATTGTCGTTACGGTTCGTTGAATCCGTTTTCTCGGATGGCGGGGCTGGACGATAAGCCTTTTGCGGCGATTCAGATGAATCGGGGTTGTCGGGGTAATTGTTCGTTTTGTTCGGTGCGGGATTTTATGGGGCCGCGGGTGCGTTTTCGTGATGTGGAGACGGTGCTGGCGGAGATGGAATTTCTGGTGGAGAAGCGTGGGGTGCGGCATTTTGAATGGCTGGACGATGATCTGCTTTTTCATAAGCCGGAGTTTAAGCAGTTGTTGCGGGTGATAATCGAAAGGCAGTGGCCGATAAGTTGGTCGGCGAATAACGGGTTATTAGCTAAGTCGATTGATGCTGAGTTGATGGAGCTGATGCGTGATTCGGGCTGCATCGGTTTTAAGATCGGCATCGAGACCGGTAACGCTGAGATGCTCCGGCAAACCAGAAAACCGGCAACGCTGGAAATGTTTCGCCAGGCATGCGGGATTATCAACGGTTATCCGGAAATTTTTGTGGGCGGCAATTTTATGGTGGGTTTCCCGGGGGAGCGGTTCGGGCAGATGCTGGATTCATTTCGGTTTTTCCGGGAACTGAACCTGGACTGGGGAGCGTTTACGATGTGTCAGGCGATTCGGGGGGCAACGGCGTTCAGTGAATTTGATGATTACTTCGCGACGCAGATCAAGAGCGGCGAGAATGTTAAGAATTTTATTCCGACGCGGCAATCGTCGCGGGGCGAGTTAGGCGTCAGCGGCGGAGTGAAAAAGGGGCTGGAGATTTTTGCCATTGATCCGCAGAGTGTTCCGGGCGAAGATCAGGTTAAGGAGGTGTGGTTTACGTTTAACCTGCTCGGGAATTTTATCTGGAATAAAAATTTGCAGCCGGGCGGGCAGACGATGAAATTTATCGGGTGGGTGGAGATGGCGCAGGTGGCTTATCCGGACAATCCGTATATGAACCTGTTTTTGGGGATGGCTTATCAGATTGAAGGTGACCGGGAGCAGGCGCAGCGGTGTCTGGAGCGGGCGCGGCAATCGGTACAGACGGATTACTGGCGGGAGCGGTTCAGCGAGTTCGGTTTGCATGAAGTGTTGAATAATTTTCCCGAAAATCGGGATAAGGTTTTTGGGGTGATGGAGCGTTTGCGGGAAAATGTCGACGAATTTGTAACGGAGTGAAAGGTGACGACGAAAAAAGAAACGACTTTGCTGGAATATTATCAGGAGCATGGGTTGAATCCGGTGCCGATTGATGTTGAGGACCAGACCTGCTGGAAGGAACATGTTATCAAGCGGCGGAATTTGTATGAAAAGCATTTGATGTTGCCCACGGTGTGTTTTAGAGATCGGTCGGTGATAGAGTTCGGCTGCAATTCGGGCGAGAATGCTTTGTATCTGGCGGCTTTGGGGGCGCGGTTGACGTTGGTGGAACCGAACGGACAGGTTTTGCCGCGGCTGCGGAATTTGTTTGAGCGTTTTGGACTGGATGGCAGGATCGAAGCGTTGGTGAACACCGACATTGCTGGTTTCGAAGCGACTCAGCAGTACGATGTTATGCTGGCGGAGGGTTTTTTAAGTGCGCTGGCGGAGAGGGACCAGGCGGTTTTGAAACTTGGTTCGCTGGTTAAGCCGGGCGGGTTGGGAGTGATTTCTTTTGATGACCGGTATGGTTCTTTGATGGAGTTGCTGCGTCAGATGATTTTTCGGCGGGTGCGTCAGTTGTCGGGGGTTGAGGACCCGCACGGTGAGCAATCGCTGGAATTGGCGCACGGTTTGTTTACGGAGGATTTTGGTCGGCTGAACGCATCGCGGCCGTTCTCAGCCTGGTGGGAGGACGTGCTGGTTAGTCCGTTTGTTTCGTGGAAGGGATTGTGGTGTTATCATGAGATGCTGGCGTTGCTGGAGCGGGCGGATTGCGAATTTTACAGTTCCTCGCCGCGGTGGGTTTCGGTGGATAATTTCACCTGGTATAAAAATGTTACCGAGCGGCATCATCGGCATGAGCGGATTCTGGAGCAGTGGAACAGTTGTTTCGCTTATTTCCTGACGGGGATGATGATTGACGAAGGGGCCATTGGACCGGCATCAGTGGAGGTTGTGGAATCGGTTGATGAGTTGATAAGGTTGATATCGGATTTTGTTTTTTCGGATGATGTTTTGGCGGCTGAATTGCATTGGCCCGACCTGCTGGATGAATATCTGGGTTGCTGTCAGGCGGCTGGGTTGAAAGCGGTAAATAGCGAGATTAAAAGGGTGTTTGAGGCGGTTCAGGGAGACGATCTGGAAAAGGTCAGAGTCGGTTATCAGCAGACGGAAATTTTGCGAAATCTCTGGGGGACGCACGGCCATTATATCAGTTTTATAAAAGCTTGAAACGGAAATTAATTTCAAAACAGGAACTAATTGTTATGGACGGACAAAGCAGGGCGGAAATGACCGAGTTTTATTCGGGATTATTGAAGACGCATGGCCCGACAAAAGAGGCGATAGCTTACAGCAATGAAAAGCAACAGGCCACCAGGTATGCGTTGATGGCGGATATCGGGCCGATGGGTCGGGAAAGTTCGGTGTTGGATGTCGGGTGCGGCTTGGGGCATTTTTGTGAATACCTCAGAGGGCATGGCTGGGGAGGTAAATATCTGGGCGTGGACATCAATCCGGAGATGGTTCAGGCGGCACAGGAAAGGCTGGGCGGTGAAGGTTTTGTGTGCGGCGATATATTGAGCGAGGATTTTGATCACAAAAGCGACTATGTATTTTGCGGAGCAACGATTCAGCACCGGCCGAAACACGGCGATCCGCAGGAATACCTGGAGCAGATGGTTAAAAAAATGTTTGAATTGACAAATGTCGGGGTGGCTTTTGATATTTTTTCGGACAGGGAAATTACTTTCCGGCGGGAACATCATCTTTATGTGGATCCGCTGGAATTGCTGGCATTTTGTTATGAGTTGACGGGCCGGGTGGTGCTGAGGAATGACTGCAGGCCTTACGAGTTGATGGTTTATCTTTTCAAGGACGAGAACAGAGACGATTTGAACATTTATTCGAGTTGGACGTCCCGGACTCCGCAGTTTATTTAAGGGAACCTCTAAAAAATCTAATTGCTGATACAGTAAAGTTTGTCGGCGGTATGGACGAAGAGGCAACCGTTAGCGGCGACGACGGAAGCCCGGGTGGGTTTGGAATCGAAGGAGGCGCGGGAAAGAATCTTGAATTCATCGCCGGCGGCAAGGACGACGGTTTCCCCGTCTTCGTTGATGCAGTAGATTTTGTTATCGGCGCCGGTGGGTGAGGCGCGAAAGATACAGGAAGTGCCGATTTTTTCCTGCCAGACATTTTCGCCGGTTTGGGGATTGAGGCAAGTCATGGTTTTTCTGTTGCCGTCGAGGACATAAAGTCGATTCTGGTAGAGCAGGGGCGTACAGACATCGGGGGTGGGTCCGGTAAAGTTCCAGGCGAGTTCACTCCAGTCGATGGTGCCGGTGGCACCTTCTTTGATAGCAAAAAGATATTTACTCCCGCGCGGTTCAACGGCATAGATCAGGCCCGGACCGGGGACGGGGGAAGGAATGAGGCGTTGAAGGTCTTTGTGAGTGGGATTATAACCGAATCGCCAAAATTCTTTTCCAGTGTCGGGATCGTGGCCGGTGACATAATCGCCGCCGGCAAGAATGATTTCGGTGCGTTTTTTCCCCCGGTAAACAATGGGGGTGGTGTAAGCCTCCAGTGATTCGTTGATAGCATCGGTGGGTCGCTGATGACGGAAGATTACTTTTGCGGTTTTGGCATCGAGGGCCAGGAAAAAGGAATCGAGCGGGCCGGGCTGGGAGGCGAAAGCCGAATAACGGGTGTTCTTGCGTAATACGCAAATGTAGAGTTTATCCTCATAGAGAGCAGGACTGGAACTGTAGCCAAACTGAAGGTTTAAAGGGCCGTGATCTTTGGCGAGATCGCTGGACCACAATAGTTTTCCGGAGAAATCGAAGGCCGCCAGGTCGCCGGTACCGAACAGGAAAAATACCTGTTTACCGTCGGTAACGGGTGAGGGCGAAGCCAGATTGTTGCGGGTAACTTTTACCGAGACGGTGCTGACCTGTTTTTTCCATAGGATTGTACCATCGCGTCCGTCGAGGCAGAGGGCATGCAGAGCGGAGCTGTCCTTTTCGGTGGCAGTCAGGAAAACGTAATGATCCCAGACGATGGGGGTGGAGGCGCTGGTACCGGGTAGATCGACGGACCATTTGACATCTTCGGTGGGGCTGATGGTGGCGGGCAGGTTTTTTTCGTTAGCGGAACCGTTGGAGTATGGGCCGCGCCATTGGGGCCAGTTGCCGGCAAAGGCCAGGCTGCTATGCAAGATTACCAGGGAGAGAAGGATGGATTTATTCATTTTCCTTTTCCTTATGAATTAGAGTTACGCTTAACTTACTGCAACCGTTTTGCTGGCAACAAGTGGGATGCCGGTGTTGGCAACGTTGGTGCAGATAACCAACACATCTGTTTTATATTGCTCCACTGACTGTTCTCTGGCTTATTTTAATTGGTCGCTGAAATTGCATACTTGCATGATGCTTTGGAGGTATAACGGAGAGGGGGGGGATTCGATCTACCTACATTCTGTAACCTTATTAAACGACTATACTTAGGATTTAATTCCAGCAGTAACAAAGATTTAACTTCTCTTAGTAATCTACTATTTCAACACGGTTTTATACTATCTCGTGATGGATTTTGAGGGCAATTTGAGGGCAATTATGCATATTGCTTTATGTTCTTACCCTGCTATCCGCATGACCTGCACCCAATTTCTGGTCCAATCTTTATGCGAAATTAAAGCTTCATATTGCATTGTTGTATTCCTGGAACTGAGCCGTAGGCAAAGCGGAAGGAATACAACTTTCCGCAAATTCCCTCGGCGTCAGATCGCCCAGTGAACTATGCGGACGACAGTGTTTGTAATCGTCACGCCACTGCTCTATCTTATCACGAGCTTCCACTAGTAACAAGAACCAGTTTTCATTCAAACACTCGAGGTGTGTGAGATTTATTTCTGGCGGCTATATGGCCTGGTGCCTGGATTTCCAGTATTTGTCCCATTGATTACTGTTGTCCTACTCAAATATTCGTAGTTGTTTAATTCCAAAGACTTATGGTTAACTTTCGCACTTTTTGTAAAGGTTTAAGCTGCTGGAGCTAGGGCTTCCAGCAGGAACTCGAATTTTTTATCATGTACGGCAGAATTTCCGAACATATATTTTATTCTCTCTCGCCAA
>JAFGSR010000177.1 GCA_016934515.1 Sedimentisphaerales bacterium | reverse complement strand
TGTTAACAAAGAACTTAATCTACGAAAGACAGCATGATGTCCATTACTTTTTATTCATTTTTAACCAACTATTTGGGATGAGAACCTACAAAATACAAACATAATATGCAGGTTTTAAAGTGAAAAGAAACTGTTATCTATTTCGCGAGGAACATATCCCTGAAAGGTCGATGTTTCCGGCCATCGATGCTCATAATCATTTATGGGGCAATTTCAATATGGAGCAGATTGTCAGGGTTATGGATACGGTAGGGGTAGCTTGCTTTTGTGATGTTACCGCCAATGTAAAAATTGCATTCAGGGGCGGGGGTTATGTTGTCCAGCCGGGGGATATAAAGGAGTTTTTTGATAAGAGTGCGTTACGTTATCCCGGGAAGTTTTATTGTTTCACAATGGTTACTTTTGCCAAAGATATAAATGAGCCTCTTTTTGACGACCCCAAGAAATTTGTGGGCCAGACAATTGAATTACTGAATAAGCATGTTGAAATGGGTGCGCGCGGCCTCAAGATACTTAAAGAGCTTGGACTGAGCCACCGAGATGGGGCCGGCAGGCTTATCAACCTGGACGATTTGGATTTATCGGAAATCTGGGCCGAGGCGGGCAAGCTGGGCGTTCCGGTTTTGATTCACCAGGCGGATCCGTCCGGTTTTTTTGAACCGGTAACAGAAACCAACGAACATTATGAATCGTTGAAGAAATATCCGTCCTGGAGTTTTACGGACACAAAATTTCCGCGAAAAGAAGAATTGCTCAAGCGGCGTGATAATCTGTTAAGACAGCATCCGGGTACGACATTTATCCTTCCGCATGTAGCGAATTTTGCTGAGAATCTCAGTTATGTGTCCAGGTTGCTCGATGAAAACGCTAATGTTTACATCGATTTTTCCGCGCGGATGGATGAGTTGGGACGTCAGCCTTACACGGCAAGGGAATTTTTTATAAAATATCAGGACAGAATAATCTTTGGAACCGACATGCCTGCCGATACAAAAGATTCAATAGATATGTATCGCAGCTATTTTCGATTTCTGGAAACTTATGATGAATCTTTTTATGCTCCAGACTATGATGGAACATTTGAAAGGGCGCGTTGGCCTATTTGTGGTATTGGGTTACCTGGAGACGTTCTGCGGAAGATTTATTACAAAAATATAATTAAAATAGTACCGGGGCTGAAAAAAGAATTAAAAAACATATTGCCTGATGAAGGAACTGAAGGGACATAATAATGATTAAAGCTAAAATAGGATTTATCGTTTACGGTGTGCACAAGGATGGATTGCAAGATCCTATGGGAGTGCCGTTCATTGATGATAAGCTTGTTGCCAATGCTAAAAAAGCGTTGGTTGATGCCGGCCTTGAACTGGTTGAGCATGATGTTGTTATTGCATCAAAAGCGGAAGCCCAGGAGTGTCTGGGGAAATTCAAAAAGGCGGATGATATTGATGGTGTCATACTATTTTCCGGCACCTGGGTTTGGGCGGCACATATGGTTGCGGCAATTCGAGATTTTGCCAAGACCGGAAAAGGGGTAGTACTTTGGACAAATCCCGGCAGTCAAGGCTGGCGGCCGGTGGGGGGGTTGGTTATGCACGGGGCGTTGAAAGAAATCGGCCTGCAGCATTGTTTTGTTTATGGGAGCTATGACCAATCCAAAGAAATTGAACGAATAGTCAGCTACAGCCGAGCCAGTGCTATGAAGAACAGCCTGAATATGAGTACTATCGGCACATTTGGCGGTCGCGGCATGGGTCAGACCTGCGGCGTAGCTGATCCATCACAATGGATGAAGGTTTTCGGTGTGGACATTGATTCCAGGGACACAACAGAGTTATTAAACACCGCCAGGGCCATTACGAAAGAGGAGATTGCGCAGGCACGAAAGCGTATTCAAAAACTTTTTGCCGAAACTATTCCAGTCGATGAGCAGTCCGACCGTTCGATTAGCCTCTATCTTGCGCTTAAGAAAACTATAGCCAAAGAAGGTTTTGACTTTTATACTATCCAATCTTTTCCCGGCCTGGGCGACGATTACAGTGCGACATGTTTTGCACAGAGTATGATGCTGGAAGACGGCATAGGGACATCAACGCTGGGTGATTTCAATACGGCAATGACCGTCAAATGTCTGACGGAGATGAGTAATGAGCCGGTTTATTACGGTGATTTGCAGCACATTGACAAATCAAACAACGAAATCAAGATTATCGGTGACGGTGCCTGTCCCCCTTCACTTGCGGGGAAATTGGGTCCTGCCGGTTTTGCAAAACATGGTATTCCAACAGAAGGCGAAGCAGGCGGTTTGTCGGTTAAACTCATTTGTAAGGTAGGCGAAGGTGTTCTGGCCCGGCTGGGAAGAAATGATGGTCAATTTGAGATGGTAATTACCCGCTGCAGTATATTTGAGCCACCAGCTGATAAATTAGAAGCCAGGAAAAATGAATGTGGTATTCCGTTTTGGCCGCACGGTTTTGTAACGGCACATTGCGAAATTGACCAACTTCTGGAAGCCTGGAGCAACGAGTACGCCTGCCTTGGTTATGGGTCCCATCTTTACGAAGAACTAAAGGCCTTTTGCAAAGTAACGGGAATCAAGGCAATTGCACTGTAAATGAGCAATGAAATTATATCGTCCATCTCACTGTGTAATCCGGCAAAATAAGGAGAAATAATGCCATTAGTATTAGAACGAAATCACGTACTGGATATATACGCTGAGGCTGCGGAAAACAAATGGGTGGTGCCGGCGTTTTGCAGTGAAAACTTAACCACCACTGAAGCAATTCTTGATGGTGCACTGGAATACAGTAAAAAAATCGGTAAAGACAATATTCCAGTAACGATAGCAATTACCAATCAGTACCATCATCGCAGCCAATCTGTTTATTACACGCATAGCCGTCGCTGGGACATAGGCCTGAAACTTTTCATGGCAGAGGTCAATGTGCTTGCCGCCAAAGATTCGCCATTTGCAAAGCTCAATATAATGACCCAACTGGACCATGCTCAGTGGGATACAGATAAACCTTTGCTGGACTGGGACATGGGCCAGTTTTCTATGATTATGTACGATGCATCGACTCTGGGGTTTGATGAGAATATACGGCGTACGTCGGAATTTGTTGACAAGCACGGTGAGGAAATTGTGATAGAAGGTGCGTGTGACGAAATTGTCGAAGCTACAGGAGACCAAAGGCCCAACCTGACGACACCGGAACGTGCTCAAGAGTATTTGTGCCAAACCGGTGCGGATTACATCGTTGCCAATCTGGGCACAGAACATCGAGCCAATGCCGCTGATTTGAAATATCAGGGTGAACTGGCCAGGAAAATCAGCAAGATAACCGGACCGAAGCTTGTTCTGCACGGTACATCTTCAGTGGGATCCGATCAGGTACGTGACCTTTTCTCCGATGGTATTGCAAAGGTAAATATCTGGACCATGCTCGAAAGAGACAGTTGTCCGGAACTGTTTGTGGATATGGTTAGTAACGCGGCGAAATTGGTTGGGCCTGAAAAAACGGCGGAAATGATTGCTCAGGGTTTTCTGGGAGAAAAAGTTGACAAAACCAGCAAGCCAGACATTTCGTATTATACAACAACATATCGACAGCAGATTATTTTCAATAAGATGAAAGAAATTGTCAAATACTATCTGAAGCTCTGGTATGTATAACTGAGGAAGAGGCTATGAGCAATTACATGGGCGTTGATATCGGCACCAGTGGTTGTAAAGCTGCGGTTTTCGACGAGAATGGCTGTCAGGTTTCCATTTCTTACCGGGAATACAACATAATCACTCCTCAGACGGGCTGGGCGGAATTGAACCCGGATGAGGTAATTGAAAAATGCTTCGAGGCAATCACCGAAGCTACGTCACAGGTAGAACCTCAAGCAGTCCTCGGTCTTGGAATATCCTGTCAGGGCGAGGCATTTACCGCAATCGATAAAGATGGGAAAACATTGTGCAATGCTCTGGTATCCTCAGATATTCGCGCTGTCCAATATTCGCAAAAGTGGAGCAAAGAATTTGGTGAAGAAAAACTTTATAAAATCACCGGGCATACCGCCCATCCCATGTTTTCTCTTTTTAAACTTTTGTGGCTAAAAGATAACCGGCCTGAGATATGGGCGGGAGCGGAGAAGTTTCTCTGTTTTGAGGACCTTTTGGAGTTTCGCCTGGGGCTGGAACCGGCAATGGGTTGGCCCCTGGCAGGCAGAACAATGCTATTCGACGTTGTTAAACACGAATGGAACAGTGAAATACTTGAAGCAGTTGGGATAAAGCCGACCCAGTTGGCCAAGCCGCTGCAGTCAGGTTTGATTGCAGGAAATATAAAACCAGACATAACCCAAAAACTTGGTTTAGCTAAAAATGCATTCGTAGTTACCGGCGGACATGACCAACCCTGCTCGGCGTTGGGAGCCGGGGTAACTGAATCGGGCATGGCTGTTTATGCTACCGGCACAGTGGACTGCATTACGCCGGCATTTAAGGAAGCAGTCTTTACGGAGCACCTGCGTCAAAACAACCTTTGCACTTATGACCATGTTGTTCCGGGAATGTATGCAACGGTAGCATTTAGCCTAACCGGCGGGAACATTCTCAAATGGTTTCGCGACGAATTTGGCGAAGCCGAAGTTGCCGAAGCAGAAAAACTCGGTTGCAGTCCCTACAAACTGCTCCTGAAACAAGTTGGAGACAAACCATCCGATCTAATGGTATTACCCTATTTCACACCGACCGGGACGCCATATTTTGATACCACTGCAACCGGAGCCATCCTTGGTTTGAAACTGTCAACAAAAAGAGGCTGTTTCATTCGGGCACTTCTTGAGGGGGTTGTTTTTGAAATGCGTCTTAATCTCGATATTCTCGAACAATCCGGTTGTAAGATTAATGAACTTTATGCCATTGGGGGTGGAGCAAAATCGGACATCTGGAACCAGTTAAAGGCTGATGTTATCGGAAAGAAAATCACTGTCTTAAACATCACCGAAGCGGGCTGTCTCGGAGTTGCCATGCTGGTCAAGGCAGCAAAGACAGGCAAGTCAATTACTAAGATAGCACATGATTGGATAAAACCGGTATCAGTTAAAGAGCCGAGATTGGAATTTAAAAGCACCTACGATAAAAAATTTGAAAATTACAAGAAACTATACCACAGTTTGCGCAACATTTCTGTCGATATCTGAACGAGGTATTTGCCTTATGCCGTCTATAAGTCATTGTGTTGCATAGTTGTTACATTCAGATGTATTTTGAGGTTCTACGGATTTTTGGACTCGATTTGGAGTTTTGTCGGTTTCATCAAAAGGGTCTCGGAAAAGAAATTTCTTGAATATAACAAAATATTTTGGTATAAGTGAGGGAGTTGTCAGGAGTTCGAGGCAGGTTGCAGGAACAAACATGGCGTCCGAATGATGAGGAAGTGACAAAATTTAGGCGTCGGCGTTGAGATTATTATTGTTATACGAAGAAAAATACGCTTTTTTCGAGGAGAAGGAGAGATGAAAAGAAAAATTTCGGCATTTGGGATTGCGTTTTTAGTATCACTTTTTTTTGTAGTATATGCTAATGGGGCGTTTGTCAGCATAGAAGACTTTGAAAGCCTGGACATTGGGAGTATCAACGGCCAAAACGGCTGGGTTGCGGCAAGTTCAACTTTGGTTGCTGTTGACCCGGCTGAGGCGAGCAATCAGGTATTGTCAGTAACAGAAGCCTCGACTCTGGTGCGTAAAAGTATGCTGTTGGTCCAAGGTGATGAGCGCATGATGTTTTTGCGTTTTCGTTTTGAAAAACAGCTTAGCGGCTCATTTGGTTTGTCACACCTGAGCAGTCCGGATGAGTACAGCGATTTCGGGCCTGAGATAAACCTAACGAACGCATCGACAGATTTGCGTATTGCTAACGGCGAAACGCTTGGGGTATATGACGAAATCGCTGAGTTGGATACCGGCACATGGTACAACCTCTGGGTTCTGGTTGACAATCTCAACAACGAAAGTGAGGTTTGGCTCAACACCGAAGGGGATGCTGACAGCGGTGACAAACTCAGTAATGACGATGCTGAAGAAGTTTTCGGTTTTAGAAGCGGTGGTGTTCGAGATTTGATAAACTTCTATATGAAAACCTCCAGCGGAGGGAGCGGCGATTTTGGCCCGTTATATATTGACGACATCTATCTCGAGAATTCCGACCAGTTGAATTTGGCAAACCCTGTTCCAGAACCTGCGACATTGTTAATGATCGCACTTGGCGGGCTGTTTGTCAGAACAAACATGAAAAGTTACTCCAGATCGAAGGTTTCCGAATAGCCACCGGTTTCCGAATCGCCATCCTTGCGGAGTAAAATACGGTACTGTTTGCCTTTGTATGGGGAGAGGCTAATAAGTGCCTTTTCGTCATTGTAAGGTATGGCTTCGGCCAATTTTGTAACGAGCTTTGGCTTATTTGTTTTTGAAGTAATTTGCTGTAAGTAGATGGAGATTTTTGCTTTCGGATCTTTGAGCCAATCCCCCTCGAGCTTCCATGTTACCTGCGTTTTATCCCTGGGTCCTGCTATTGTCACACCTTTGATGAAGCACAGATTTTTTACGGAGATGCTTTGTCTGGCCATTTTCCACAATTCGGGCTTTTCAAATCGTCCTTGCAGGTTGTATCTCTGGTCGCCACCGCAATTATTATCCACTGCGAGTTTATCATCGTATTCGAAATCCCGGTAGAGCGGACGAAATAGTTTAGAGCCTACATTAAAAACTATTCGTTTGTCTAATAGGTGACCTTTAGCGGCTCTGTTCATGTAACGCCATTGGGACTTGATTGGCGGGGGAGGATCATAGTCCCCAAAATCGGGACGGGTAGGAGTAGCGTCAAAGCAAATCCAGCCGTAATTGCTACCCAGCCAAACTTGGGTATATCTGTGGCCACTGGTACAGGGAGCGGATTCATCTTCATCCAGAAGACCGTTATCGTTGGTATCCCAAATCGCGGGATTCTTTTCCGTGCCGGTGCCCAACCATCGGGCGGGGTATCCCAGATAACGCATGGCTCCGGCAAGCATTACGCTGGTGCCCGAGCAAGCGATGATTTGGGTTTTATCGTAATCTCTGTCGGAGAGCTCTATCTTCAAATTTCCGGGATTGGCGTCGTAGTGTTTTCTCTCGTAATCAACGGTTGCGGGCTTCCCCTGAGCCCGACCCGGATAATAATAATGGTCCTGGATATATTCAAGGGCATTGCGCGCCGCCCAATAGGGATTATCCATGTTGGCGGGAAAACCGTATTTTTTTTCAATATGTGTTTCGATTCTTGCAAAAAAACTTTTGTAGGTTTTAGTATCGGTCAGGTTGAAAAGTTCAGGATCATCTTCCAGGTAATTTGTTCCTGACAAGGAATCAGAATTTTTATTAACACGGTGAGGGTAAATATATTTTCTGTAGGGATTTGTCCATATATCGATTTCGTATTGAGACGAATATTTTCTAGCAGGCGCATTGGCATACTCAACGAGAGACATGTTCTGCCGGCTGGAGATGTCGCCGGCGGGGTCGTAGGTAAATTGTTTGATTTCGGCATTGGGGACGTCGGAGATATCGCGGAGTTTCTCGGTTTCCGGCCAGGTGCCCTGATTATGCAACTGGTCATAGGCATAGGGCCGGGAATAATAGTGATAAACCTTTCCCGGGTCCGCACAATCACTTTCCGGCTCACTTTGGATAGTCATGGTGAGGTGGCGCAATATTCGCGGCCCTTCGCAGAAAGCATCCAGGTTTCTGGTTACATTTACGCGGTGGACAAGGCCTGGTCCATTAACGTTTTCCGGAACCCAAAGAGAATTTCTTCCAAACGTCAAGCCCCAGCAGGGGATGTCCTGAGAGGTTGACTTTGGTCGGTCAAAAAAGAAAAGTCCCCGCCCGGTGCGTGCCTGGGCGGAATAGATATAATCATTTCCGGCGGTAGCCCATAAATACCGGGCTCCTTCAAATTCCATAAAGGTCAGACCACGAGAAGTAAACTCACCCGAATCGGGCAGGTGTTTGACGAATTCAGGCTGAGCATTATTTGCCTGAACCCATTTCAGCACCAGGATACCACGTTGGACTCGGAGATTGTTATCCTTGTAACCTGAGGCATCGAAGCACACTAATATATTCCCATTATCATAGGCAAGATCGATGACTTCTCTCTGCCCGATTCTCAACTTATATAGAGTTAGATTGGCGGAGGAGTGATCGCCGGCTTTGAAGTTACAACGCCAGAGTTGCGATTTAATCTCCTTTTCTGAATTATCCCAATTGAGGAAATAGAAAAAACTTTGATTGCCATCCCAGGCATAAGCCAGGCCGCGTGGGCTTGCAAGTGGGGGGGTATCCGCCTCCAGGGGAAGCTCGTAAGTCTCAAGGAGTTCCAACTTATCGGTATTTTCGTCTGGAGCTTCATAGACTTTATAGACAAATATCTTACCTAAGCTATCAAGAACACAAAGACGAGGTGCATCCGGGGAGATATCATCGAAAGCCAAGCCCCGGATTTCCCTGTTTTCACCGGCCAGAGTATAAACCTTTTCGCACTCACCGATCAGCGGTGTTTTATTGTCGGCAGAAACCGGTTCAACAATCGCAGAAACAATAAAGCAAATGTAGAGATACCATCGAAATACCCTTATCATATCAATCTCCAAAGTCTGAGGATGTCAGTATTAGCCGTCGTCATATCACCTGTCGAAA
The DNA here is from genome assembly GCA_016934515.1 of Sedimentisphaerales bacterium. Taxonomy (GTDB): domain Bacteria; phylum Planctomycetota; class Phycisphaerae; order Sedimentisphaerales; family SM23-30; genus JAFGSR01. Next base: position 1,890 of record JAFGSR010000177.1, on the reverse strand, counting down.
TATCAGGTATTTTGTTGTTGCATCGATCTTCTTCTGGTTTAGGTTCAGTTTTTTTCACGATCATACTCTGCATTTCCGAAGGGGAGTTTACGTAGAGATAGTACATCCGCGGTTAGATTATATCGGAGCTTGCCGGTTTCCGGATGGAATGATTGTGGATTGGAACCAATGCAAACCAATCGTAAGGAGTGCTCACCCGGGGCGAAATGGAACAATCCAATCTTTCGTTCCCGTCTTTGACCATAGATGTAATCTTCATGTTCGTCCTTACGGTAAATGTTGAAAAAATCCAGAGTTTTATTGATTTTGTCGTTCGGCAGTTGATTGGCCATGCTTACCCGGTAGCCGCCGGCTATCTGAGATTCTCCCGCCTCGTATATTTCTTTTTTATCTATATACACCTTCCAGATGCCGTTGTCCTCTCTAAGGTGTTGAAAAATCGACATGGAGTATCGGCCCTGCTCTTTTATCTCAAAAGGAATTTCTATCCACGCCCCGACTTTGTCATTTATAACCTGAAACCAGGGTTTGGTATATGTTGCACGATTATAAGGATTAACTTTCAGTTCAATTTCCGGTGAGTGCTTGATTTTATCTACAATCTTAGGCAGATGGAGCACGATTTCGGAATTTACCCGGTCTTTATATGGAGGGAACTCACACCAGGGCTGGGCGATTGAGTCTTGATACCAGAATGAAACCGAGGACCAGTAATCCGGGCGGGACCCGGAAGAAGTAATCACCCGGCCCATGGAATCCATCACGAAACCTCGGCGTTCGATTTCGAACTTTAGAGACTTGTGGAAAATAATCGGATCGGGGATGTGCCAACGGTATGCAGTTACCCGGGCGTCGGGAGCACGAGGCTCAAAAATGGTGCAGCCGGTAAAGAGGCTCGAATGCACCCGCATATTCCAGGCCTCGTTAAAATAATCCTCCGTTCCAGTTCCAAATATCGAAGGTTTATCTCCGTCGATATAGAAGATGTCATCACCTTCGCCGAACCAATGACCAATGGCATTCTGGGACGAGAGAACGGTTCCGACATAGTGTCCGTTTCCTTTTCCTTTAAAAACAGTATAGGGCCGGCCCAGTTCTGGAGGATATTCCTGGTGGTATCGGGCATGAAAGTACATATTGGTTTGAGGTTCCTGCTCAAATTGGGTCCAGTCAATTTGATAATAACTGGCAGCCTCGTCTTTATCCGATTCATTCGTTAAAGTAACTTTTGCCTCTTTTTTAAAAGGCATCTGCCAGTAGCAGTTGAGTCCTCTGCCGTGAGAGCTTACTTTAACCGGCAACGAATCGACCGTAGTCCGCATACCGTTTCCGGCGGCAAAAAAATCTCCTAATGGTGTTTCCACCGAGGGAATTGTTGAACCATCCCAGTAAATGCGCAAGACCAGGGCGCGGGGATAACGGATATTTTCCGAATAGGGAGCCAGCCAAATATGAGTGATTTTTCCCGGTCCTTCAAGATCGGCTATGGTTATGGTTTCTCCGACAGTGATTTTTGCCGAATCTTCGTTGTCGATCGGATTTCCACTGGAAGCCCGCATTGACTTGCCCGGCTGCGGTTGGGTGATCGATTCGAGTGATTGAGAATAGCTTGATGGTGTCAAAGCAACCAGAAATAATACCGAAACAAAGACAGAAATTGAGGTTTTCATAATCTTTTGGCTCCTACTTTTATTTGTTATTGCGATTATCACAATGGGGATAATTACTATGAGTGGTTATTGCAGTTATGATTTTAATTATGTTTTGGGAGAGCAATTACAATCCATGAAATAACAAATTAAACGAGACTGTAGCATAGTTACCGGGATCATATCGCTTCTCTGCGTTCATTGTGAAGCATGGTTATTGTTTGTAAACGCCCTTGAGATT
>JAFGSR010000176.1 GCA_016934515.1 Sedimentisphaerales bacterium | reverse complement strand
TTGCGTTGTGGTGTCCAAAATTATACCCAAAAACAATTACATGAAATTTTGACTGCTAAAAACCCATTATTAGAGGTTCCCTTAAGTTTTCAGCGAGTAAAACGATTGTATGCCATATACAATGCCGCAAACGATATTATCACGAAAAACAACAAGTAAATAATTACATAAACACAAAATTGTATAGGGGTTTCATTAAAGCATACTTTCCATTTGTCAGAAATTTCTAAGCGACCACTTAACAATGCAATGATAACTTTTCTGGCAAAATCATAACACGCAAAAACAATTATTATTAACGCAATAAGCTCTATTATGATAGTAGCAATATTAATAAATGATAAAACATTGCAGATGGTTAAATTGTTCTCGTTAATATAATTTTCCATCAGGTTTTCCCAAAAAAGACGAATAGGCAGGTAAATTTTACCCATCCAAGATTAATATACCTGATTTAAGGTTTCGAGATCAAGTTTCATCAGAAATATTTGTTTGAAATTTTTATGTTCGGCGTCCAGAGTTACATTTCCCTGGTCATCCAAAGTCGATTTTCGGATCGTGTATGCCAGCGTTTGGCCATCGGGAGAGACTGCTAATTCTTCGCGAAGCTGCTGGTCTTTTGTTAGCCAGAATGATTTACCCGGTTTGTGATCGGTAGAAAGTGATGAGGCTGCTATATTTCCGTTACTAATACAAAACAGCCACTTGCCGGAAGGATGCCAGCGTAGAGCTGTGGCACCTTCAGGCAAACGGGTGATCTGAACGGGACGTTTTGAAATATTCTCGGAAAGGTCCGAACCCTCGGCGGGAATGGTAAATACCTGGCTGAGGCCCATACTGTCGTTAGAGAAATAAGCTATCGTTTTTCCATCGGGTGATCCGCGGACAATACCGCTTGCGTAACCCGTGTGGGTTAGCCGTCTTATGGCAATACCCCGGGGTGGGGTGGGATAGTTTTGGGCGGAACCTGATGAGGCGGACGTAATATCTACCGAATCAGGAATTTCAGCAAGACATAAATCCTGTTCAAAGCTAAGGCCATTCGAATGTCGAATCATTGCGATAAAAGCTCTTTGGGTGCCACGGGGATCAACCCAGGAATCGTCAAAGGCTTTTACAATATCACCCGGTTTCGCCTGGCTTTCTAAAACCGGCTTCAGTAAGACGGCAAAGTAGCAGGGATAACCATCCGGGGCATTTGGATGTTTTTCCATGTAGCCTATGGTGCGACCGTACCGGGGCAACAGGAAATCATCATAGGTAAAACCGATTCGACGGCCATCCCGGGAATATTCGTGACGGTGCGTACCGCCTCGGTGAGCACCGGGGGCGGTCGGCCTATGCACTTCGATATCACGAAGATCAAGTTTAACGATGTCACCTTGACCGGCACCGCCAACACTTACGGCTGTGCGATTCGGTTTGGCATAGCAGCCTCGAGCTTCAACCTCATTTATAAAAGGCCCATGGATGAAGATAAGCCGATCCTCTATGGGATGGTAAGATACCGCGCCAACCCCCGGTGCGGGGTGATCGCCAACGATGGTTTGCGGGGCATAGAGCACGGTCTCATGACCCGTAAGTAAATCAACCTTCTCGATGGTTTGACCATTGCCAATTTCCCCGTCATGGACAGTACCTCTGGTGTCATAACAGAGGAATTTCCCGTCGGGCGAAAAATTATCATTATTGTCCAATGCATGGTTTTTTGGGGTAAATGTCAGTTGCACTTCCTGCATTATTATCATTCCCTCGCCGGCTATTGGTCGATGAATACATGAAGAAATATACAGTATAAAAGTACAGAATGCAAGTCGTTGAAGAATGTTCAATCGGAGTCCTATACCCATAGCTCTATTCTAACCTTTGCGTTATCCCGAATTACTTTTTAGATTAACCGCGTGGGTAATAAGTTACCCACCCTGCCAGATTTATAAGATATAGTATCATATAAACAGCACTAGAAGAGTCGGGAGCTGTCGAGGGTGAAGGTTACGGGGCCGTCGTTTTGGCTGGTGACGAGCATGTGGGCGGCGAAGGTGCCGGTTTCGACGGTTATGCCTTGTTGGCGAATGAGTTCGATGGTGTGTTCGTAGAGTTTTGTCGCGGCATTGGGCAAAGCGGCGGCATCGAAGCCGGGTCGGCGGCCTTTGCGGCAATCGCCGTAGAGGGTGAACTGGCTGATGAGCAGGATTTGCCCGGCGGTGTCGGCGACGCTGAGATTCATTTTGTCGTTTTCGTCGGCGAAAATCCGCAGGTTTATCAGTTTGTCAGCGATGAACTGGGCGTCGGTTTCGGAATCTTCTTTTCCGATACCGAGATAAACCAGCAGACCCGCGGCAATTTGCCCGACGATTTTTCCGTCAACTTCAACCCGAGCGCTTTTTACCCGTTGAATCACTGCGCGCATGATAATTTTACAATACCCACAAGCTTTACTTTGAGTTAATTATTGTTTCCAATTCAGCAATCAATGGCGGTAGTTCATCCTTGACGGTTTTCCAGACAATATCCAGATTCACATCAAAATAGGCATGAATAAGTCGATTACGCATTCCAATCATGTCTTCCCATTGTATTTGAGGAAGTGACTTACGACACTCGGTTGTAACCTTGCTGGCTGCCTCGCCGACAATCTCAAGACACCGAACGAGAGAATGAGTTAGAGGCCGATCTGTTTGAAGATCTCCGCGTTTTCTGCCTTCGGCATAACCGGCTGCTTCGCGAGCTGCTTCTAACATGTGGTACAGGCGATTACCGTCTTCCTTACTGAACATATTGCACCTCTGCCCGCCTTATAACCTCATCACGAAATAGCCGACTTAAGTCTTCCGGTGTACGAAGGTCAGCTTTTCTCCCGAACATAACAGTCAATTCTCGTTCCATGTGTGCCAGAGCAAAAAAACCCGGCACATGCCCTGGCTCAAACTCTACTAGTACATCCACATCGCTGTCCGGACCAAAATCACCTCTTAGTACCGAGCCGAAAAGAGAAAATTCAGCGATTTTCCACTTCCGGCAGAAAGCGGCGATTTTCTCCTTCGGTATAATCAGATTTTTATTCATCACTTTATCTTCCTGCTTAAAACTCTCAGCATTCACTTGAAAACCACGTATTCCGCCCTGGTATGAGATTCGGGGACGGGAAGGTTGTCTTCAACGAGTCCGCGGACATGCATATCGATAGCTTCATACATGTTTTGTTCAACCTCCTGGGTGGTTTTTCCGGTTGCGACACACCCTTGCAGGTCCGGAGAGTATGCAGAATAGTTGCCATTAGTTTTTTCAATAACTACCAAAAAACGATACATTTCATATCACCATACGTGCAGTATAACTTTAATGTAGCGATAAAGTCAAGCGATTCCCGGTTTGCCGGGGCAGACATAAGACGCCTATTCCATTAATTAAGCAATGGTGCTATGAGTACAATTTTGCGGCTTTTTTGGTCATTTCGCCGACACGTTTTCGCAGTGGTGTCGGAGCCAGGACTTCGACCTGGTCGCCGTAGCCCAGGATCCACCAACTGATTTCGGTTAGGCCGTCCACGGTTACTTCGAAGGTGAGTGAGCCGTCGTCGTGCCAGGTAAGTTTTTGTTTGCGGTGCCAGAGGACTTCGGCGACGTTGGCAGCTACCTTGGGCAAAAAGCGGAGTTTGACCTGGTAAATTTTGCCTTCGGGGATTATGGACCAAGCGTCGCCGAGGTATGCTTCGATATTGAAGGGCTTTTCCTGGAGGTAAAGTTTATCGAGCAGTTCCATATCCTGAATCCGTCCCAGTTTGAAGGTGCGGTTTTCCTTATGGAGCGACGAATAGCCGATGACGTACCAGGCCCGCTGGGCGAAATGCAGGTGATAGGGATGCAGGGTGGTGGCGATGAGTTTTTGTTCGAAAAATGAGATGTAGCGAATTTTCACTTTTCGCCGTCGGCGGATGGCCTGTTGCAGTTGGCTGAGAGTTTCGTCCAGTTGTTCATGGCGGGCTTTGGCGGAGAATTTGGCGGAGATTTTTTCGAGGATGCTGCCGCAATGCTGTTTGATGTGTGCGGGCAGGGCACTTTCGATTTTCATGGCAGCTTCCTGGGCGGCACCGAGCAGGGGGAGTCCGGATTGATTGGCGACCTGCTGGGCGAGCAGCAGCAGGGACATGGCTTCGGTGAGCTTTAGGTTCATGGGCGGCAGATAGAAATCACGTCCGACTTTGTAGCCTCCCTGGTCGTCGTCGAAGAAATAGGGGATTCCGGCTTTGTGGAGCACGTCCAGGTCGCGAAAGATGGTGCGGCGTGAAATTTTGAGAATTTCGGCAAGTTCATCCGGTCGATAATTCCGGCCCGACTGTAAAACGGTGAGCAGCTTCAAAACCCGTTGCAAACGTGTAATTTTCATGGATACCCCTTCTGATTAAGCAAAGTTGTAAATTATTTTTGAACCACCGCCAGGGCGGCTTTCAAGTCGATGGTTCCTTCGTAGAGTGCCCGGCCGATGATGATTCCGGCTAGCGGCAACTGAGCCAGTTGTTCGATGTCGGCGAGTTTGCTCATTCCGCCCGAAGCGATGATGCCGACGTTGCAGGATTGGGCGATTTTTTCGGTGGCGGGTATGTTGGGCCCGGTGAGCATGCCGTCGCGGGCGATGTCGGTGTAAACGATGGCTGCCAGGGGCCAATCGGAAACGCGCCGGGCCAGATCCAGGGCAGGAGTGGTGGAGGTTTCGGTCCAGCCGTGGGTGCTGATCATTCCGTCGCGGGCATCGAGGC
>JAFGSR010000175.1 GCA_016934515.1 Sedimentisphaerales bacterium | reverse complement strand
TGATTCACAGGATTTTATATCAAGTCAATCCTGTAATCCTGTCTAAAAGTTTTCTCTTTTAACCAACTTAATTGGATGAGAACCTAATTTTATTAATAGTTTAAAAAAGGACCGAACGCAAAGAGGTATTTGAGTTACCCGCAAACGCCGGTCCCCGTTTATGGAAGGCTGTAATTATCCATATCAATTTACTTTCAACTCATCCTGAAACAATTGCCTCCTTCCCTGTGCTGCTAACGGTCCATCGTCCCCCGGGCCAGATCCATCAGCCACAGTTTTCGATTGCCACTTGTCCAGCCGCGATAGTTCTCTACCCCTGCCGGCTCGGCAAACTCCTCTCCCAAAGCTTCTTCTTGTGCCAGGTATTCAAATTGAATAAACCCCTCTCTCTCCTGCCCGGCCTGGTCTGCTGACAATTCCACCCGATCAACCAGGTCTCTTGCCATCTCGATAATATAGCACAATTCTACCGTACCTTTATTATCTGTATGTTTCAGGACAACTTTTGATTTCTCCTGCCCGTCATTATATTCCGTCTCAAAAATTATCCGTTGAGCTGCCGCGTCCCGGCGGATCGTGTCAATCGTATGCAGACCCATCCAGGGACGCGAAAGCCCTACGAAAAATTCCCCTCCTATGCAGCGGGAAATTAACTGCCCCTTTTCTCCCAAGACACGCGCCCGAAAACCGTCATCGACGATTCGCAGCTTTTTCCCAACCTTAATACATATCCACGGCGAGTGCTTCATGCTGGTTTCGTACACCAGCGGCATGCGGCCGATACCTTCTATCGAATCACCGGCAAGCTGACCGCGCATTCGAAAATAAGTCCATCCCCGCTGGTGGATTAAATCACGATTATCAACGGTTCGCACACTCGTTGGCCAACTATGGCAAAAATATTCCTCCTCCAGCAAATTTTGGTGAAAAGCTACCAACGACAGCCAACTCGGCTTGCACTTCTCACGACGACTTATCACCAGCAATCCCTTGTCTCGTTCACTCACCAGTTCCATATCCACCGGGCAACCTTCAACTTCCGCCAGAAACCGCACCATCTCCTCACTATCCGTCGGCAGTCGCAGTACCGACAAATCCTTGTTCCAGTACCAGTAATTGTTCAGATGAATCGTTTTGGTTTTATTGTCAAAGGAATAACTGGCATAACCATTCTGCAAACGCCTGCAATAGGCCTGGCTTGCCGGATCATTTCTCCGTAGATGACGAATCATCACCGGCCCTTCTGCACCTTCCGGATAGTAAAACCACCGCTCGCGGTATGCTACGGTGGTATCCTCAGTGCATTCCGGCAAAACAAATCGCTCAACCTTGACATCATTAGTAACTGTCCGGGCTGTCGGCTCATTCTGGATTGTGGCTAAAGGAACGATTGCCGACCCCGCCGCGGCTATCGCTAATACTGCAACCGCTCCTTTAGTTCCCGCAATCCCAACTACGGTCGCTGCTAAACCTACTTTGGTCGTTGCTGCCATTATCGTAATCTGACTCGCGGCTGCTTCGCTTGGCGCTGTCAGCTTGCCCACCAACGCCAATGCCAAAAATAGCGACCCTTTTCCCAACCCACGGCGAGATAATTGCTTTTCCAGCGATTTCTTGGCTCGAAAAAAACGCACCCGTACCCCAAATTCACTACATCCAATTACCCGGGCCATCTCCCGGTAACTGAGCTGTTCATAACACCGCAACGTCAATACTTCACGGTATTCTGACTTCAGCTTCCCCATTGCCCCCATCACCAGTTGCGACAGTTCTGTGCTGATCAAGCGCGCCAGCCCGCCGGTCCCTTCCTTACCGTCGAGCTGGTCCAAAAGACCCCCCTGATCTACACCTTTACCCTGGTGTCGGCTTTCGTCACGCCAGTGCTGACGGATCTTGTTCCGGGCCATCTTGTACAACCAAGGCCAAAACCGATCCGTCTTTTCCAGTTTCCCCAATACCTTGAACATTTCCAATAAGGTCTCCTGTACAATATCATCACTTGCCTGTTCACTGAACGTTACGCGCAAAATAAAGCTTCGCAATCGCTCCCGGACCAAATCAGCCAATTCTTCTTGACTGTTCCTGTCGCCCGACCGTGCTTTTTTAATCAGATCAATGTGCTCGCCGGTTTCTTCCATAAACTAAACCTATAGGTCCCGAAAATCAGATTTCGTTACACTTATTTTTCACTTTTTTCAAAATTTCTCAAAATCCGTGCTCCCCCGCCACTGCTTCACCTGCCACTGCTTTTTCCAAATCATTGTAACATAAACAATTAAAGCAATATCGCCGGGTAATTTCCCAAATAAAAATATTGCCCAAAAAAACAAAAAAAAATCATATTGTTAGATTTTTCGACTATTTCAGGTAAAGCCTTAGCAATAAAGCATTTACGTTTATCTCGAAAAATTCCTCACAGGCAAAAATCTCCGTAACCCCTTGCACCAAAAGGGTTTTTAACTTGACTCCTAGATGTTGTGTGTTAGATTTACTGTAAGGCTACATGTTGATTAGGCCGCTTACAATTCGAACGCTCATAAAATTTGACTTGGTTTGAGTATAAATATTCTTTAAACCACTTGAAAAACCTTGGAAAAATATATTAGTGCGTTGTCCCTTTTGCAAAGAGGATAAAGATAAAGTAGTGGATTCCCGTTCCAGCGATGCCGGGCGGGTGGTGCGTCGTCGTCGCTTGTGCTCGAATTGTAATCGGCGATTTACTACTTATGAACGGGTGGAAGACCCACTCCGATTAACCGTTGTCAAAAAAGATAGCAGCCGGGTTCCTTATGATCGTCAACGCATCATAGCCGGAGTTCAAAAAGCCTGCTATAAAAGGCCGATTGCGATGGCTCAGATAGAGAAGTTGGCAGAGGAGGTGGAAGAAGAAATTTTTCGTCAACAGGGCCAGGAAGTTTTTTCAAGCTTTATCGGCGACGAAACCATGCGGCGCCTGAAATTCCTCGATAAAGTTGCTTATGTTCGTTACGCCAGTGTCTATCACGAATTTGCTGATCTGGGCCAATTCATCAGCGAAGCCCAGGAACTAATGCATCGTCCCGATGAGTCTTCCGATGAACCGGGCCTGTTTTAGTAATTAAAATGTATAGGAATTTGTATTTCGCTGTCTCCGAAAGCTGCAGCGACCAACGGGAGCATCGAAACTTCCTGTGGATTGCGGCGAATCCGGTCCAGCGAAAGCTGGTAATTAAAAACCCTGACCTGCTTCTGACAATGGATACGGACCATTAAGCCGGCCGAAAAGACATTTTGTTAGAAACAAATAAGCTGATTCTTAACAAATGGTTTCCTGTTTGCCGGGAAGCCGGGAATTGCGATACTGTGCAATTGAGAGTAGAAAAAGCCGACGGCAGCTACGAAGTTTATCTGCACACCAAGGTGCTTGGTACTATTGCTGCCGCTCTTGCTGACGGTGATTGTTACCAGGAATGCCTCCCCGAGGAGTTTGCCGAAGCGGTTACTACATTTCTTCGCCGTCGTTATACCAACGGCATCGTTACCAGCAGTGAAATTTATTCCATGATCGAAGTGGTTTTAAGTGATACAGGTTATGATCAGGCGGCTTTGGCGCTGCATGAGCACCATATCAACCGTCAGATCAAACGCCGTCGGGTGGAAGTCATCCGTTGTCCGGGAATGCCGCAGGAAGAAAGCGATATCCTGGAAGGGGATGAGTTGTTTTTCGAAGGTACAGTTCAGCCATGGAGCAAGTCGGTAATTGTCCGGGACCTGGAAAGAGAGAATCATTTGGCACACAGTTTTTCCCGTGCGGTAGGCGGTGCTGTTGAAGAAAAGGTTCTTCGGTTGGGTATTCGCCGAATAAGATCGTCTCTGGTGTGGGAATTGGTGTTGAATGAGTTGTTGATGATCAGGCAAGCAGAACTAGCTCTGGCTGAACCACCGGGAGGGAAGAAAGAACAAAAGGTTGACGGCAAAGCGGAAAGGATTTCGCCGTCAACCGAGTATGTAGCGGTAGCTGCCGAAGCGTAATTTCCCGGCTATGTAAGCGCCACGGCTAAGAAGCTGCGCGTTTTTGGCAGTTGCCGATTTTAGCTCTAACAAAATGCGGATAATGAAATCCCGGTCGAATTAGCGACCAACGGTTGTCGTTTGATGCATTTTTGTTAGAGGTTTGATAATATCCTGGCTGGAGGTGACGGGTCCCTTTTAGAGGGAGGTCCCTTGGGTATTAATTTGGTTCCGACAAAATTGTGGAACGGCAGAAAAGGATGCTGCCGGTCGTTAACCGGTTTTGGGTTTTGTTGGAGCCGCTCAGGGTTTTGGCAGGGATGCCGGGTAGTTTGGATGAGTTGGTCGGCTGAGTCGATCTGTCGATTCGGTTCGCTAAGCAACTATTATAGTCAGGTGCAGGGCAAGGACGCTTAGCCGGAGTTGAACCAGGGCGTAAATTGGATTTGTAAGTCGTTATAGCGAGTTACGAGCCGATCGAGCTTAACGCAATCTGCGTGTTCCGGACCTCACCTGGCTTTATTTTTGCGCCGAATCAAAGCAAAACCTGACGAAAATCACAGCAACACCTGAGCGAGGGAATGACGGGATTTAATGGATGCGAACGGTCGGTATATAGGACCGAAAATGAACCTGCCAACTTGGCAGGCAACCGTTTGTAATGTTGATGCTGGGTGTCCATTATGGGTCTGAAAATGAACACCAAAATGGGCCGAAAATGAACGGAGAAATTGGTGCATAAAAAAGATTAGACCGGTCGGTATATAGTACTGAAAATGAACAGCCAAATCAGGAGATTTACAGGATGTCCGGCATCCAATATGGGTCCGAAAATGAGGCGCGAAATTGCGGTTTTGGCTGTTAAGATAGGTAAGATATAACGATTATAGCGTGTCAAAAGCGCGACAAAAGTGGGCCGAAAATGAGAAAAGATGAAATTTTGTCAAAAAACAGGGTCGAAAGTT
>JAFGSR010000011.1 GCA_016934515.1 Sedimentisphaerales bacterium | reverse complement strand
GACGATTTTTATTACATTGCCGGAAGTTCGAGAGATTTTCAACGCTCAGCATCGCTGCCTGAGCAAACTTTTGACGCAGGCGTCAACCTTTGCAATTGTAGGTTTCATCCATTGCCCATCAACTGAAACTTTTGAAAAATCTTGTTGAATCGTAATACAAAAACACTACTCTTGAGCTTGGTTAAAAAAAATTCTCTAGCTGAATTTAATAACCTGTTGTTTCTAATAGACGCCAAATTTGCGGGTTTGAAATACACTTTTAAACCTGTAATAATAAAATTTTGCCCGCAAAATAAAAAAAAATAAAACCTGAGTTTGCCTTCAAAAACCTTTCACCAACAAAAAAATTGCAACGATTTCAACCTTCTAAACCATAAATTAACAAAAAACTTGACGTTTTTTCACGTTTCTATCAGTTAGCCTGTTAAACGTTCGCTCAAAAAGCAATTTTTCTTTCTTTTTTGCTCACTCTTTGCTGTTTTAACGTTTTTATAAGTAGAAATGCTAAAGTAAGCGACAAAATATTATGAAGTAACACACTATTTTATGACGATAGAGAAAAACAAAGTTTATAACACTTAAAATAAAGTGAGAAACCAGTCATTAATCACAAAATAGTCTCAAATGTTCAAATTTTTTTTGACACTTATTCGTGGCGCATGTAATATTCCTTTAAGAAGGGAGGTGATACGGTATGGCAAAAAAGAAAAAGGCTAAGAAAAAAGTAGCAAAGAAGAAAGTTGCTAAGAAGAAAGTAGCCAAGAAAAAGGCTAAGAAAAAAGTAGCAAAGAAAAAAGCTACTAAGAAAAAAGCTACTAAGAAAAAAGCTACTAAGAAAAAGGCTACCAAGAAAAAAGCCAAGAAAAGAGCCAAGAGAAAATAAGCCGTAATCACGGTGGGTTAATCGGCTTGAAAGAGTGATTTTTCTTTCTCGATCAACCCTGTCGGAGGTGTAATCCGGCAAAAAAGAGGCATATGCCGCTACGAAATTTCACAAGTTGTCTAATCTTGTGTGAATGGAAGGTCCTGACGCCACGGCAGGATCTTCCGTTTTTTTTTGCCTGAATCGCCTACTTTTGCTATAATACCCCCGCCCGAACATGCATTAAATGACCAAAAATAGAGTCGAATGGCCAATTTCAACCGAGCTTGTCTCGTGGTCAATAATGACATTAACAGCTATTTAACAGGTTTTCCGCGTTTTTGAGGGCATTTGCTGCGGAAAACACAAATTTTGAGTTCAAAATACATGAGAATCATCGCCATTGCGAATCAAAAAGGTGGGGTTGGAAAAACCACCACCGCAGTCAATCTCGCCGGCGCTCTCGCTTCTCAGGGGAAAAAGGTGATCCTGATGGACCTCGATCCCCAGGCCCACCTGACCACTTACCTGGGCGTCAATCCCGCCGATATTACCCTTTCCACTCACGACGTCCTTACTCAATCTGCCAAATTGGCAGATGCCCTGCTGCCCGTCCGCGATAATCTTTACCTGCTGCCATCCGGACTCGATCTTGCCGCGGCCGAACAGGAACTCGTCGCCGTTGTCGGTCGAGAAATTATCCTCCGCGACGGCATCGCCGATTATAATCAATCCTGCGACTACATCTTCATCGATTGCCCGCCTTCGCTCGGTCTGCTCACCCTGAACGCCTTGAGTGCCGCCCGAGAATTGTTCATTCCCATTCAGCCCCATTTTTTGTCCCTCCAGGGATTAAGCCAACTGCTCGAATCGGTCCTCGTCCTCCAAAAAAGAGTCAACCGCGATCTCCAGATTACCGGTCTGATTTTTTGCATGTTCGACGGGCGCACCAGCCTTTCTGGTGAAATCGTCCGCGATATACAAAGTTTTTTCACCAGCCAACGCGATCAGAATTGCCCCTGGGCCAACATCCATATCTTCAACACCCGCATCCGGCGCAACATCAAACTCGCCGAATCACCCAGCTACGGCAAAACCGTCATGGAATACGAACCAAACTGCCACGGCAGTCAGGATTACCTGGCCCTGGCCCACGAAGTCTGCTCCATGCAGCAACCGGACCAGAAAAAAACTCAACAGACTCCCCAACCGCAATTGCAAAAAGAATCCTCCCAAAATTCCCAACCGGTTGCCCCCGATTCAACACCCTTGGCCATCTCTACCGCTAATCCAACTGATCCCCCAACCGAATCCAATCTGGTTGCCCTCCCAATTTCATCCACCACCCAATTCACAAATCAACCTGAAAATTCTGCAAACCAATCCACCGAATCCGCAAACCAACCCACCGAAACTTCCGAAAAATTACCCTGAGCAATTTGCAAATCAATCGGCCGCGCAAACCGCAACCATCATCTTGCAAAATCCGTGAAACCATCTCAGAAAATGAAATAGATTAAAAATGTGGGACCCCAGCCTGTAGGAGGCAGCCAGGCCAGGGTCCCGATCCAGGGCAGAATATATATTGTTTAAACTTCCGGCTATTTAATCGAACACCTCAAAACTCTTTGCTGTTTTCCCCTCCGGAAAACAGTTTCTTTTTCTTAAAAAGCCAAGATTTATTAACTTTCTGCTTCCACTTCTATAATAAGATTGATAATTCCCCCAGGCAAATCACCGGACCATTTTTTTTGCAAATTTGGTAAAAACCCCCATTCCACCGTACCGATTTAACGATTATATCGAATAGAACGGCTTTCGCTCCCCTGCCAAAACCAAAAAAAACCGGGTTTTAGCCAACTGTTATGCTAAAAAACCCGGTTTTAAATTCAATTTTTTATCGGCCGTCAGTCATCTTTCGCCATTGACCGCTTAGATGCCCATCAGGTGCTGTGCGAAACTTCCGCCACTTCGCCGCTGTCCTGATCCGAATCTTCCTTAACTGGCACCTCATGGCCTTCAAATTTCAGATGATCATCTTCCAGGCTCACCTTGATCTGGTTCTTACCCTTGAACTCACCACGCAGAATATTTTCGCTGAGCGGATCTTCCACATAACGCTCAATCGCTCGCCGCAGCGGCCGGGCACCAAATTCCAGATCGTAACCTTTATCAATCAGGAATTCCTTGGCATCGCTCGAAACATCCAACTCGTAACCCTTCTCCGTCAAACGCCCGAACACCTTCCGCAGCTCATAATCCACAATCGTCTGCAGGTCTTCACGGTTGAGCGCCTTGAATACAATCAGATCATCCAGCCGATTCATAAACTCCGGCCGGAAATAGCGCTCCACTTCCTTGTGCAGCATATCTTTCATCTTCTCGTAATTGGCTTCTTCGGTACGCTTGGCAAATCCAAAGCCACCTTGATTCTTAATCAGGTCCGCACCGATATTGCTCGTCATAATCAAAATCACATTACGGAAATCAACATGCCGCCCGAAACTGTCCGTCAACCGGCCCTCTTCCATAATCTGCAGCAGCATATTGAACACGTCCGGATGAGCCTTTTCAATCTCATCTAGCAGCACCACCGCGTAAGGACGACGTCGAATCCGCTCGGTCAGTTGACCACCCTCTTCATAACCCACATACCCCGGAGGCGCACCAACCAACCGTGACACGTTGTGCTTCTCCATGTATTCGCTCATGTCGATCTGCAGCAACGCATCTTCGTCACCAAACATAAACTCCGCCAAAGCCCGCGCCAGCAGCGTCTTACCCACTCCCGAAGGACCAACAAAAATAAAGCTGCCCATCGGACGGTTCGGATCCTTCAACCCGCTCCGCGAACGACGCACGCTCTTGGACACCACGTTAATCGCCTCATCCTGGCTGACCACGCGTTTATGCAGTTCGCTTTCCAGTTCCAGCAGCCTGGTAACTTCTTCTTTTTCCAGACGCGTCAGCGGCACACCGGATATCTTACTGACCACTTCGGCGATCACTTCCTCATCCACCACGCCGTCAACCTCATTGGCCTTTTCACGCCACTTCTCCTGAGCCTCGGTCTTTTTCTGCAGCAGCTTCTGGGATTCATCACGCAGGTCCGCCGCCCGTTCATAGTCGGCGTTCTTGACCGCTTCATCCTTTTCCATCTGCAGCCGTTCGACCGCTCGCTCCAGTTCCGTCAGATCCGGCGGCTTGGTCATGCTCTTCAGCCTCACCCGTGCCCCAGACTCATCGATCACGTCAATCGCCTTATCCGGCATACACCGACCCGTTATGTACCGGTCCGCCAACTCCACCGCCCGCTCCAACGCCTCATCCAGAATCCGCACCCGATGATGAGCCTCATAACGGTCCCGCAATCCCTTCAGAATCGCCAGCGTCTCTTTCTTGGTCGGTGAATCAACAATGATCGTCTGGAAACGTCTTTCCAGGGCACTGTCCTTTTCAATATATTTTCGGTATTCGTCCAGCGTCGTCGCTCCGATGCACTGAATCTCACCCCGCGACAGCGCCGGCTTCAATACGTTCGACGCGTCAATCGCACCTTCCGCCCCGCCAGCTCCCACCAGCGTATGCAGTTCATCGATAAACAGTATCACATTCTTGGCCCGACGAACCTCGTTCATCACCGCCTTGATCCGCTCCTCGAATTGACCGCGATATTTCGTCCCCGCCACCATCATCGCCAGGTCCAGCACCACAATCCGCTTATCCACCAGCAGCTCCGGCACTTCCTTTTTAACAATCTGCTGGGCCAGACCTTCCACAATTGCCGTCTTACCCACCCCGGCTTCTCCCAGCAACACCGGATTATTCTTCGTCCGCCGGCACATAATCTGCACCAGCCGCTCCTGTTCTTTCACCCGACCGATCACCGGATCCAACTGATCCTGCTTCGCCAGTTCCGTCAGGTCCCGCCCAAAGCTGTCCAACGCCGGTGTCTTGCTCTTACCTTTGGCGGCACGTTCCTGCCGCATCCCGCCCATCGGACCAGTCGCTTCCGGCGCTTCCATCCCCGCACCCAGCAGGTTCAGGACTTCCTCACGCACCTCTTCCAGCTTCAATCCCAGATTCATCAACACCTGCGCCGCCACCCCGTCCTGCTCCCGCAGCAAACCCAACAACAAATGCTCCGTCCCCACATAATTATGATTCAGCGACCGCGCCTCTTCAATCGCGTACTCGATCACTTTCTTCGCCCGCGGCGTCTGCGGCAGCTTGCCCATCGTCACCATGTCCGGACCGCTCTTGACCAGCTTCTCCACCTCCAGCCGAACCTTACGCAAATCCACGTCCAGGTTCTTCAGCACATTAGCGCCCACACCGCTGCCTTCCTTGACCAGCCCCAACAGAATGTGCTCGGTCCCGATATATTCGTGGTTGAACCGCTGCGCCTCCTGATTCGCCAACGCCATTACTTTCCGGGCCCGATCTGTAAATCTCTCAAACATCGTCTTCTCCAAGGGTTTTCTTAGAAACCTAACACCTATCAAATCTGTGTTTATCGGCGTTAATCTGCGGTTTCAATTCTGTTGCTGTTATATCGTGCTATGCTTATTCCCATAACATTCTAGACGTTACCGCTGCCAATTTCAAGCACCATTAATCCCCCGTAGCTTTCCTCCTGGCTGCCTCTTCCGAATAATCCGAATATCGCAATAAAATCGCACTTTCCCAATAATTATCGGAAGCGCAAATTTTGCGCTATCTGCCTACACCAAAAGCACTTGGCCTTCTTTAATCCTATCATCGGCCATACCAAAAGCCAACTTGCTCTTTAACACCATTTCCCCCCAAAATTCCCACCACCCCCCTTAATGCAACACTGGCATCTTACCCCTCAACTTTATCCTTCATTCTTCCCCGCCTGCCTTCTGTACGTCTTGCAAAGCATTCGATACCTCCGCACGAACACGTGGCAAACTCTGCGGATAATGCTCCTGCAAAAATCCAATTAGCTTTTCACGCACTTCACAACGCAAATTCCACGCCGTCGATGCATCCGAGGCACTCATTAAAGCTCGCAGTTCAACCGTACTATTGGTCGTATTTGTCACTTGTAATACGCATGTTTTCCGGTCCCACTTCGGATTCGACTCCAAAATACGGTTAAGCTCCTCACGCACCGCTTCAACCGGCACAGTATAATCCACATAAAGAAAAACCGAACCCAGCAAATCGGCCGACACCCGCGTCCAATTCTGAAACGACTTCTCAATAAAATACGTAATCGGAACTATCAAACGCCTCATGTCCCAAATCTTAACCACCACATATGTCAAAGTGATTTCTTCAATACGACCCCATTCACCTTCAACAATAACCACATCATCAATCCGTATAGGCTGGGACACAGCAATCTGCATACCAGCTATTAATGTCGCTAATGAACGCTGAGCCGCAATACCTATAATAAGACCGGCAATGCCGGCTGACGCTAAAATACTCGTCCCCAGTTGACGTATCCGCTCAAAAGTCATCAACGTCACCCCCACCGCAATAATTAACACAATTACATAGATGACCCGATTGAACAAGCGAAACTGAGTATGAATCTTTCGTGCACGAAGATTATCTTTTACATCTATATTAAATCGATCCAGCATCACATCATTAAGTATATGGGTAAAACGAATAACCAGTAATGCCACATTAAAAATAATTATGATGCTCAACACATGACGAGCTGCATCAATCCAATCGCCCGGAATACCCAACGCTTCCAGAAAAGACAACGAAATGAACAAACCCAAAACCATAAATAATAATCTGAGCGGATTTTTACAATTCTTCAAAAATGATTTTCCTGATGAAGTTTTTTCATCCAGAACAAATTTGCGTATAAAATATGTTAGTATGCAACCTGAAACATACCCCGCAACCGAAGACAGCAAAATAACCGCCATCAACCATAAACAATCTTTTATCATTTCATAATCCATTTTTCATGCTCCGCTTTAATGTTATTCACATAATCGTAATTCATCCCAAGGCTCCGGTCAACCCCCCCCAAACCGCCGGCAACGAACCTCTCGCAACAGAGCCCAAAGCATCAGCGCCGGGATTCTCTTTCTGAGCCCAAAGCGTAAACGCCGGGATTCTCTTAATCCCCCGCAATGGGCCCTGACACAGCGACATCGGCATCCAGATTTTTTTGAATTTCGAACAGTTAACTTTCGCAGTTTTATGTTACATCACACGGAGAGCCACGCTAGCGAATTGCCCTCCAGCCTGCCGCGACGGACGTCGGCCCGGCGGGAGCGATTTAGCAAAGTCGGGGCGGATTTCCTAATTCGTCATTTACCCTGAACCCTGAACCCTGAACCCTGAAATCAAGAAAAAGGGCAGAGCCAATCAGCCCTGCCCTTGTCAATCATCCTTCATCCCCCCTGCTCTTCAAAATCATCCCAAATGCAGCCATTCCGCAATGATCGGTGCATACTTGACAATCAAACCCGCAAACACCACCGACACCATACTCATCAGCTTGATCAGAATGTTCAGGCTCGGCCCGGAGGTGTCCTTGAACGGATCGCCCACCGTATCGCCCACTACCGACGCCTTGTGCGCCTCGGAGCCTTTACCGCCCATCTGACCGGTCTCGATGTATTTCTTGGCGTTGTCCCAGGCGCCTCCGGCGTTGGCCATGAAAATCGCCATCGCAAATCCACACGCCAAACCACCCGCCAGCAATCCCAGCACGCCCGCCACGCCCAGCAGCAGCCCCACCCCAATCGGCACCGCCAGCGCCAGCATCGAAGGCAGAATCATTTCCCGCTGAGCCCCCGCCGTAGAAATCGCCACACACTTGGCATACTCCGGTTTGCCGGTGCCTTCCAGAATCCCCGGAATCTCCTTAAACTGACGACGCACTTCTCGAACCATCGCCATTGCCGCTCGGCCCACCGCTTTCATCGTCAACGCGCTAAACAGGAACACCAGCAACACACCGGAAAAAATCCCGCACAGCACTTTCGGATTCATCAGGTTCACACCATAATAATCCATAAACTCCCGTAGCGAAGCCCGCTCCACATCCACCGCCAAAAACGGCTTGGGTGCAAATTCTCCCGCCGCCGGCAGCTTAATCAGATAATGATCCGGGTTGTCCGCAATCACCGCGACCGAACTGCCCGTTATCACACCTGAGTAATTTTTCAAATCCTTAATAGTTTTCTGATCCGCCAAAGCCATCAACCCGATAACTTCGCCGTCATGGCTCATCACAAACTTACCGCTGCGAATATGCCCCGCCTGAAAATCATCGATCTGCACATAACTACCCGCCGCATCCTCTACTTCACGAACAAAACCGATACGAATTTCCTCGACATAAGCCGCCATCAACGCTAACGCCGTCAACGCCGCCGATCCAATCGCAAATCCCTTACCCATCGCCGCCGTCGTGTTACCCAGCGAATCCAGAGCATCTGTCTTTTTACGCACCGACGGATCCTGACCCGTCATCTCCGCATTACCGCCGGCATTGTCAGCTATCGGCCCATAGGCGTCCGTCGCCAGCGTTATCCCCAGCGTCGCCAGCATCGATACCGCCGCAATTCCCACCCCATAAAGCCCCAACAGCATGTTATCGAATCCGCCCGCAAAACTGTACGCCAACATAATCGCCACAATAACCGTCGCCAGCGACATCCACGTCGATTTCATTCCCTCTGCTATCCCGGAAATAATCACCGTCGCCGGGCCGGTCTCGGCGTTGGACGCAACTTCACGCGTCGGCCGAAAATCGTAACTGGTGTAAATCTCCGTAGCTTTACCGATTACCAGGCCCGCGAACATACCGGTGCATATCGCGCCGAATATTCCTAACCAGCTAACTCCCGGAATTCCGCTCAGCAGAAGTGCACAGATCACGAATGCTGCTACCAGAATCAAAACACTCGAACCCATCACCCCACGCATCAGGGCGCTCATCAGTTCTTTCATGCCGGCGTCTTCTTTAGTTTTCACCATGTAGATTCCAACAATACTCAACAAAATCCCCACCCCCGCCAAAACCATCGGTGCCGCCAGCATCTGCAATACATTAGTCTGGCTTACTCCCAGCGAAACCGCCGCAGAAACACCCAACGCCGCAGTGGCCAAGATGGATCCGCAATAACTTTCATAAAGATCAGCACCCATACCCGCTACGTCGCCAACATTGTCACCAACGTTATCCGCGATGGTCGCTGGATTACGCGGGTCGTCTTCGGGAATGCCCGCTTCGACTTTACCCACCAGGTCAGCTCCGACATCTGCCGCCTTGGTATAAATCCCGCCGCCTACACGGGCGAACAACGCCTGGCTGCTGGCCCCCATGCCGAAAGTCAACATAACCACGGTAATTTCCACCAGGTCCATATCGCTGAAGATGGTCAATCCGAGATACCAGCCGCATATATCGAGCAGCCCGAATCCCACAACCACCAGCCCCATCACCGCTCCGGCCCGAAAAGCGATGGTTAAACCCCTGTTGAGGCTTTCTTTAGCACCCTGGGTGGTTCGGTTCGACGCTAGAGTTGCGGTTTTCATACCCAACCAGCCGCACAAACCGGAGAAGAAACCACCAGTTAAAAACGCAACAAATACAATTCTGCTTTGAACCCCAAGAACCCAACCCATATAGAAGAGAATGCTGCTTACCACAATGAAAAATACAGTTACAACTGCATATTGACGCTTGAGATACGCTAGCGCTCCGTCAGTAACGTGCTGGGCGATTTCCTGCATCTTGGCATCGCCGGGATCGGCGGCTTTTACTTCGTTATAGAACTTGCGGGCATAAACCAGCGACACAATAGCCATGATCGGAGCGATCCACCACAACAACAGCCGGGGGCTGAACATCTTTTTGATACTGGCCTGGACGGCTAATTTTCTGGCAGAACGTTCAGCTTGTTCGGCGGATACTGCTTCCGGAGCAGCTTCATCAGCCGCCGTCGCAATTTCTTCCTGAACTGCAACTTCTGTTGCTGCAACAATTTCCGGAACGGCTGCCTCTACCGCTGCTGCGGTTTCGCCAGCAGCTTCGGTAACCTTTTCCGCTACCGCTTTAACCTGCTCGGTGGTTTCCTGGGCCAGGCAGAATTGTCCGCTCAGCAACAGAACCGACACCAATATCAGTAAAAACTGATATATACGAAAATTACGGGATAAAACTTGCACGTCATTCTCCTTTCAAAGCATCAGAACGAGAAAAAATGCTATGGTTCGTTAAAATACTACAGTGAAATAGATTATATTCTGCCATAATGGGTTAATACTTTGGTCGCTATGTTTGGCCGGTAGGGTGATAATCCTGAAATCACCATAACTGCCGCCTGATTAACAACTTAACCCCCGACATTTATGCTGTTGTCCTGGAATACCCCTGTTGCTCACCTCATTTTTCTGCATTTTAGACCGGTCAAAACCTGAAAGTTTCGGACAATGATATGCAAACAGTGATGTGTAGCAACTGCCGACAACAGGCAACCAGCAAACCTAATTTAATATATAAACGAACGGTATTTGACTGACTCCCCAAATCATTAGTAATCTGTTTGTCGTGAGGACTTACGTTGCCTGCGTCTTTTCTTTTCCGAGGGTTTTTCGTAGTAGCTCTGCCGCTTGATATCCTTTATAAGCCCTTCTTTTTCGCACATTTTCTTGAAACGCTTCATCATCTGATGAATAGATTCGCCACTTCTTGCCTTGATTTTGATCATTCAGTCAACTCCGTTTATTGCAGTCCTTGCCTACCTATCGGTATATTTCATAAAGACTTGGCAGTTTATCAGATAGAATGATTTTATCAAGTAAAAGAGGAAAAATATCTTTGGAATTTACGGAATAAATGGTCTGGGCGGGAGCGTTTGTGCCGGGTTATTTTGACACAATTCCTTTATTATAAAGAACTTGACAACTGTTTTGAATAGTCGGAAAATATTTTGCAGATTTTCTGTGGATGACTATCAGCTTTGATTTTAGCCAATTTTCAGAGTGCGGCTGAGGCGATCAGGAATGCTGAGCCGACAGAGCGGATTTCATAAAAGTTTGTATAGTAAGGTTTTGTGAACATTTACTGATTTGTTGTTTTTTTTTATTCCCAGGAGTGTCCGGATGTTTTCAGACAAGGGTAGATGCAAGGTTTCATCGTGTGAAATCCGCTTTCGAGTGCGATACGACGAGGTGGACAGGCAGGACGCAGTGCATAACAGCCGCTACGCGATGTACTTTGAGATGGGGCGGACAGAGCTGTTGCGGCAGAATGGCTACGACTATAAAACCTTGGAGGATAAGGGGATAAAACTGGTGGTGGCGAGGCTGGAGGTGAAATTTCTGGCGCCGGCGGGCTATGATGATGAGTTGGTGCTGACGACGCGGGTGGGCAAGGTGAACCGGGCGAAGCTTGAGCACGTTTACGAACTGCGGCGGGTAGCGGATAACCGCTTGATAGCACAAGGTTTAACGGTGCTGGCCCATGTCAGAGCGGATGGAAAATTAACGGAGATTCCGAAGTTTCTGTTTCCGGCGGAATAGGAGGAGAGAAGAAAGGATGAAAGATGAAGAATAAGAAGAATGAAGCAAAAACATGTTACCGAACGGTTTTCTTTAAAAATCTATGGGTGTAATGATTATGAGAAAAATTATTTTACTGTTTATGGGATTGCTGAGCGGGTGGATGTTGGGGGGTTGTATTGGGCGGGAGAAGTTAACCGAGGGGGTGTTTGATGGTTATTGGTTGTCTAGTCCCGATCCGACGGTGGGGTCTGCGGCGAGGAAGCTGGAGATTTCCGGGCAGGTAGTGCCTACGAAATGGACGATTCGGTACAATAAAAGTTTGATTCGATCGACTATCAGTCTGGTGCGGGCGGCGGATAAGCTAAAGGCAGGGGCGGAAGCTATCGAGTTGGATATGAGTCCGGTGCAGGCGGAGATGCTGGCGAAGGTTTTTGCCGATACGCGGCTGGCGATGGAAAACCTGACGGTGCTGATCGATGCGGCGGAGGCAGCGGATCGGAAGAAATGGTCGGGGGCGCTAGCGGGAGCGTTGGTAAAGCTGGAAGGTGTTATCCGGCTGGCGGAGATGGATGAGACGGGCGGCGGGGCGGGTGCCGGGCAGGAGCCGTTGGCGATGCCGGCGGAGCCGATGATGGAAATGATTGCGCTATATCTGAATGAGACCGGGGGCGGGAATCTGTTGAGCGAGCTATCGACGGAAGATATTCGTCAGTTGCGGGCGGTGCTGACGCAGTTGGCGTTGCGGCTGGGATACGATATTATCGGCAAGCAACTTTCGGCGGAGACGCGTTTGGCGGTGAGTGATATGATGCGCGGGGCGGAGCGGCTGGACGAGTTGGAGAAATCGCTGAATGATTTTTTGCGGCGACAGGCGGATGAGGCGCCGGCGGCGGCACAGCCGGGGGAATTGGGTAAGGTGGTGCGGCTGGCGGCGGACTGGCTGCCGAAGGGATTGCTGATTCTGGAAGATGCCATGCGGCAGTGGAACAAGATGGAAAGCGTGGAGGTGGAGATTCGATATCTGTCTGAGCAGCCGGTGCTGGCGGCGACGGTGAACGTGGCAGCGGGGAAGGAACTGACGATGGCGGAACTGATAATGTTTCAGCCGAAGTTGGTTTTCCGGGGAAGCACGCGGATATTTATTCAGCCGGATGAAGGGGCGACCGGGGAAACCGTGATTGGTTTTGAAAGGGCGGACGAGGATTCGGGAGCGGAGATTCGGTTTGACAGTGCGGTTTACGGTTTGGTGCGGTTGTTTGCGTTTCCGCTTGAAAGTTCGCGATTGAAGCAGATTCGGGTGTTCACGCACAGCAACCAGCCGGGACATAAGATCACGCATTTGGCGTTGCTGCTGGAGTCGATTCGGGACAAGGATGATCCGCGGCGGGTGCTGGTTTATCACGATGTGCGGAAGGGTCGGCTGGAGCGGGAGCCTTTTGGGGTGGAGAGTTTTATGGAAAGCAAGGAACAGACTTTTAACTTTTTGACGCCGGAGTATCATTATAGTTACCGGCAGGCGAAGAGTTACCCTTAGGTAAATATAATGACGAATGAGGAAATGGAGTGAATTATGATGGAGTCTGATATGTCGTCGGCGGGTGGAGAGCTTACACCGGAGAGGCTTAAGAAGGCGTTTAAGGCGTTTAAAAAGCGTTTGAAGTTGGCGCAGTTGGACGATTCGTCCACGGCGGGTGGCGCGTTGAGCGGCGGGAACCGGGGCTTGACTGCAGTTCGGCCGCCGGATATTTATCCGAAAGAAGTGTGGGAAGAACTGGCTCGGCAGGGCAGGCTCAAGAGTGCCGGTCAGGGTTTATACGAGTTGCCAAAGTAAGATGGTTAGGATTTCATCTGGCTCAGCCTCCATTTTTGTGAATGAAGTTCAACTAGAGCGAAACTTTAATGGTCTGAATCTCAAAGGGGCTGAAATTCAGGGTTAGTTTGTTTTTGCTTACCTTTAGCTCGGTGGGCTGTTCCTCGAGAAGGTTGACCAGTTTTGCCGATTTAACTTTGCCGGCGAAATTCAGGTGGGTTTGGCAGGAGCCGCCGTAAGATTCGTACAAACGCACGATCATTTCGTTGCTGTCTTCGGCTTTTTTAACTGTTTCGATGACAATGTTGTCGGCGTCCACGGTCATGAACGACATCGAATTCGGCAGTTTGGGTTTGGCCGGTTTTTTTACCGGAGTGACCCGCAGCGGTACATTCAATTCGTAGCCGGCACTGATGACGCCACCTTCGACATGGTTGCCGCCGTGGGGGTAGAACGAATAGGTGAATTCATGTCGGGCCCGGTCGGCTTTGGGATCGGGGAAACCGGGGCTGCGGAGGAGGTTAATATCGAGCAGATTGGCCTTAGCCTTGTGGCCGTATTTGCAGTCGTTCATCAGAGCTACGCCGTAATCGGCCTGCGAAAGGTCGATCCACTTCTGGGCGCAAATTTCAAACTTGGCCATGTCCCACGGTGTGTTGCGATGGGTAGGGCGGCGAATCGAACCAAACTGGATATCGCAGGTGGCGTATTCGTTGGCCACTGCCAAGGCAAAACCGGTGCGTAACATTCGGCACGATTCGTTCCAATCAACCTGGGTAACAAAATCAAGGCGTCGGCTGCCCGCGATCAAAATGATTTCCTGAACCATTTTCGAGTTGCCGTATTTGCGCGTCTGTTTCAAGATTGCCCGCGGGCCATCCAGATGTGCTGTTGCTGATTCGAGTTCGAAGACGCCGTCGAGTTTTTCTTCGTAATGAACCGGGAAATCCCAGGCACTGTCAGCGCCCCAAGCTTCATCGGAGGTGTGGGCCAGGATGTCCTCGTAAACATTCAGTTGATTGCCGGGGAGTTTGCGGTCCAGAACCTCGCGGTGATTCTGTTTGTCGTAAACCGATTTGACCCAGCCGTTTTTGTCGAAGCGGACCCGCAAGATGTCGTTTTCGAGCTTATCCTTTTCGGCATGCAGTTCGGTCGGTTTGGGTTGCTTCTCGGTGAGATCCACAACTGCATACCCCATGGCAGGTGCTTGAACTTTTTTCCAGCGATTGGCGACTTTAATCCACTCGTTCCGAGGCCAGGACAGCGAATTAAACACGACGGCGGGTTGCTGAGCCTGGGCGGTATCGATGCCCTGTAGCAGTTTCTGTTGAGCCTGAACGGTTAACTGCTCGACCTGATCCATTAGAATCGCGTAACGAGCCAGGGATTCATCGTAAACCCGCGTGATGGAAGAGCCGGGCAGGATGTCGTGGAACTGGTAGAGCAGCATTTCTTTCCAGATTTCATCCAGTTGCTGCTGGGGATAATCGGCATGGGCAACGGTCCGGGCCAGAATTGCAGTAAGTTCCAGTTCCCGCAGTGCCAGTTCTAGTTTGCGGTTGTAGCGTTTGTTTCGGGCCTGGGAAGTGAGGCATCCCTGGTGCATTTCGAGGTACATTTCGCCGGTCCAGGTGTAAAAATCATCGCGTTCCCGTTCGAGCAGTTTGAAAAATTCATCTGCTTTCCGCTGGGTCACGGGGGGGAGCGATTCGAGATTTTTTTCGCGCTGGAGCGCTTCAAGATGTTCGGCTCCGGGTCCGCCGCCGCCGTCACCAATGCCAAATAGCATCATCATGTTTTGGCTGACCATTTTGTCGCGATAATTTTTTTCGTGGGTATGAATGTCCCTGGGAGTGGCGGTGGCGTTGTAATGCGAGAAAGGCGGCATGTGCACCAGCACGGTCGAGCCGTCGATTCCCTGCCAGTTGAAACTGTGGTGGGGGTATTCGTTAAACTTATTCCAACTGAGCTTGGTGGTGACGAAATAATCGACGCCCGATTTTTTGAACAATTGGGGCATTACTCCGCTAAAGCCGAAAGCATCGGGCAGCCAGCAATTTTTCACGTCAACGCCAAACTCCTTACGGAAAAAGCGTTTGCCGTACAAAATTTGCCGGACCAGGGCCTCGGCCCCGGCGACGTTGGTATCCATTTCGACCCAAAGCGTTCCCTGAATATCCCAACGTCCCTGTTTGATGCGTTGCTTGACCTTTTTGTAAAGACCGGGATAGTAATCCTTGATCCACTGATAAAGCTGGGCCTGACTGGCCCCGAAGATGTAATCTTTGTAGCGGTCCATGAGATAATCGACGGTGGAAAAGGTTCGCGCTCCCTTACGAATCGACTCCCGGATGGGCCACAACCAGGCGAGGTCGATATGAGCGTGGCCAGCGGCTGAGATGGTGAGGGCTTCGGAGCAGCCTTTTTTGCTTAACTCGGGGGCGAGAATTTTTCGAGCTGTTTTTGCCTCGGCTTCGGTGTAATGAATCATCGAATGAGCGGCGTCAGTGAGCGCTTTCAAAATCCGATGATGCCGGGCCTTGTCGGTTGAGATCCCTTGCATCAATTCGAGCAGCGTGCTGAAATCGTAAAAGAATGCTCTTAACTGCTCATTGCAAATTGCCAGTTGTGCTTGTTTTAGGTATCCGAGGTCTTGGGCTTTTCCCCACAACTCGTTGGCCCCGGCATCGACCCAAAAATCGACTTTTTCGCCGGGTTTAGCTTTTTCCAGGTGGAACACTTTTTTGCCATGGACCTCAAAAGCGTCAATGTCGCCGTGAGATTGATAGTAGGCCAGTCCGCGAACGGGGGTGCCGGATTTGTCGAAGACGCAGGCTTCGCCGCGGACGTCGATCAGCGCTACGACATTTTTACCTTTAGCATCTTGAGGAATCCGTCCGGTGAAATTAAACCAGGCACAATCCCACAACTGACCCCATTTTTGGCCTGGTTTGAGATCCTTGCGTTTTCCCAGGCGTCTTTTTTCATAAGGGATCGGCTCGGGAGTTACCCAGGCGGTGGCCTTTAAATCAGCGACCGGGATGTACATGATCTCCAGCAGTTTGCCGCAGATGGATTTCAAATAGTTTTTGTGGCCTTGTTCGTAATGATAATAAGGCATGACCTAGCTCCTGTTCCAATAGTACCTTACAAAAAAGCGTTTTTTGCCCTGAGGCTCAGTACTCCGATATATTTTCGGTAAGATACCAGAAATTTGCTGTCTGTATAGGATTATCTTGTATTGAAACCCTGTGCATAAGTGCAATAATCCGCCAGCAGGTTCCCGATATTTATGGTTGAGAGGTTTGATTGATTCTGATAGGGTATCTGGTGTGCAACGAAAGAAAGCGATCTTAACGAATTTTTATATTTTTCAGGAGAAATGCTGTGGAACAAGATTCAAATCAAACAGAAGGTTTTCCGAATGTGCCGCCGCCCCCCCCGCCGCCGAGGCCGCTGGCGGCTAAACCGGTTCCGGTGTATTTGCCACCATCGGAGCCACAGAAACGTAAGGGATCATTCATTGGCGGGTTGCTGCGTTATATATTTATGCTGGTGTTTTTGCTTTCGATCCTGATGAACTTCTATCTGTTTATGCTGTTCGGAGCCGGGGAGATAATGGAAAGAGAATACCGCCCGGGCAGTAGGGAGCAGAAAATTGCCCTGATCGATCTGCAGGGAATGATCACTCTGGATAGCGCATACGATTTTCGCAAAATGCTGAACAAAGCTGCGAGTGACGATGCGGTTAAAGGGGTGGTTATCGTGGTTAACTGTCCGGGTGGATATGTGGCGCCATCGAACATGATGAATAAGTATGTTCGGGATTTCAAGGAGCAGACGGGCAAGAAGATTTATTCGGCGACCGAAATGCTCAACGCCAGTGGCGCCTACTGGACGACGTCGGGGACGGATAAGATTTTTGCGCAGGAAAATTCCATAGTGGGCAGCATTGGGGTGCTCTACCAGAGTTTTGTGGTACAGAAGCTGATGGAAGAGAAACTGGGCGTGATGCCAATTGTGCGTAAATCGAGCAAATCGCCATTCAAAGACACGGGCAGTATGTTCCGGATGCCGACGGAGACCGACGAGGCGGAAATCAAGAGGAAACTGGATACGGTGCATGAGCGGTTTGTGGCGGTGGTCAGTGAAGGTCGCGCCGGATTAACGGCGGAAGAGGTTTGGCCGCTGGCAACGGGAGAAGTTTTTGACGGGCAGGAAGCCCTGGAGAAAAAGCTGATCGATGAGATTGGCTTTCTGGATGACGCGATCAACGATATGATAGATGTGCTGGATTTGACCAATCCCCAAGTAGTGCGTTATGCTCAGCCGCCTTCGCTGAAAGAGATGCTCAGCGCGAAAGCCCAGGCATCGGAAAATCCGTTGGATATTGAAGGGCAACTGGCGAAACTGGCAGGTATGCCGCGGATTCAGGCGCTCTGGATGGGAAATTGAGGACTAAAATCCTAAATCCTAATTACTAAATCCTAAACAAATTCAAATATTCAAATTTTTAAAATTAAAAAAGGCCCAGCTTAAAATAGCAAGGGCCTTTTTTTTGAAAGTCAGCTTTTTAAAAGATTAGTTTTTTACTGGGCTTGGGCTTTGGCGTAATTTAATTTTCCGCCGGCCTGGAGGATGGCTCGTTCACGGTCGCTGAGATTGAGGATGCAATCGAAATTGAAACCCTGGGTGGTGTTTTTTACGGTGAAGGTTTTGGCGGCGGCGACGGCTTGGGCGAAATTTTCGATTTCCAACCGGTCGTCGGTGGCAATGCGGTCGTAATCGGCAGGATCGGCGAAGGTGGCTGGTATAATTGCGAAATTGACCAGGTTGGCGCGGTGGATGCGTTCGACGGCTTTAGCGATGACCAGTTTAATGCCGAGGAACATGGGGCAGAGAGCGGCGTGTTCGCGGCTGGAGCCCTGGCCGTAACTGTCACCGGCAATAATTACTCCGGCGCGTCCGGTCTTTTTGAGGGCGAGAGCTTTTTCGGCGAAGGTTGGCTGACCATCCTCGTTGAAACAGTTGAAGACGTATTTGGCGTATTCGGGCACGTTCGAGCGGAATTTGAGGAAAGTGCCGGCGGGCATGATGTGGTCGGTAGTGATTTTATCGCCGCAATGGAGCAGGACCTGGCCGAGCAGATTGGCGGGTGGTTTTTCAGCGGCGGGCGGAGTTACGATGCCGGCGGAGCGAATTACCTTAGCGGTTGCGGCTTGATCGGCAGGCAGTGGAGTTTCAATCATGCCATCATCGATGGGAAGTGAATCGGGATCGGTGATTTTGGGGAACTTAATTTTGAGCAGGTTGGGTAGTTGGCGGGGATCGGTTAATTGGCCGGTGAGGGCGGCGGCGGCGGCGGTTTCGGGGCTGACGAGGTAAACCTGATCGTCTTTGGTACCGGTGCGGCCTTTGAAGTTGCGGTTGAAGGTTCGCACGCTGACGCGGCCTTGGCCGGGTGATTGGCCCTGGCCGATGCAGGGACCGCAGGAGCTTTCCAGGATGCGGGCGCCGCTTTCGATCAGGTCGGCGAGGGCGCCGTTTCGACTGAGCATGGTCAGTACCTGTCTGGAGCCGGGAGCAATGGCAAATTCGACCTGGGAATGGACTTTTTTGCCTTTGAGGAGTGCGGCGACGGTCATTAGATCGCGATAACTGCTGTTGGTGCAGCTACCTACGATGACCTGGTGGACCTGGATGTCCCGGAGGTCGGCGATTTCCCTGATGTTGTCGGGCGAGGAGGGTGCGGCGGCCATGGGAGTCAGTTGGTTCAGGTCGATTTCGATGATTCTGTCGTAAGGGCACCCATGGTCGGCGGTTAATTCGACAAAATCACTGGATCTCTGTTGGTTTTGGAGGAATTTTTTAGTCTGCTGATCGGAAGGAAAGATGCTGGTGGTGACACCCAGTTCGGCACCCATATTGGTAATGGTGGCTCGTTGGGGAACGGTTAAGTTGGCGAGGCCGGGGCCGAAATATTCGACTATGTAACCGACGTTTCCGCGGGTGCTGAGTATGCTGAGGACCTTGAGTATGACATCTTTGGCGGAGACAAATTGGGGAAGATTCCCGGAAAGCTGGATGCCGATGACTTTGGGAGCGGTAAGGTAAAATGCCCCTCCGCCCATGGCGACTGCGACGTCAAGTCCGCCAGCGCCAATGGCGAGCGAGCCGATCCCGCCGGCGGTGGGCGTGTGGCTATCGCTGCCGAGTAAGGTCCTTCCGGGGGCGGCAAAGCGTTCGAGGTGGACCTGATGGCAGATGCCGTTGCCGGGTCGGCTGTGGTAGATGCCCATTTTTTTGGCGATGGACTGTAAATAGAGGTGATCATCGTGGTTTTCGGGTCCAAACATAGCCATGTTGTGATCAACGTAACTAACTGACAATTCAGTCTTTACCCGATCCAGACCCATTGATTCAAACAACAACAGGGCGGTTGTCCCGGTGGCGTCCTGGGTAATGGTCTGGTCGATTTTGATGCCGATTTCGCAGCCTGGTTCCAGAATGCCCTCGATAAGATGCGAACGAAGTATTTTGTAGGTTAGATTTTCCGCCATGAGAATAACCCTGCCTTAATTAAAGTATTTTACGTATCTGCCCCCTGATTGCCCAGTCAAAAGGTAGGCCCAATTGCTTTAATAGCAACGAGTTATAAATAACCAGCTCTAAAAAAGTAGCAAATTTATAATCAAATAACATAAATGACCATAAATAATGGTGTTAGGAGAGTATTTCCAGATAATTTTTTAAAAAACTGGACGGTCCCAACCGATATAGTTATTAACCAATATACCAAGCGAGCCATAGCAAAGTGAAAAACCACAGAAAAATATTGGTTTCCGGCAGCAATCGGGGATTATGTGCCAGAACGCGAATTAGTTTTGCCAGGAATTGCCTATCAATGAAACCGGCCAAACATCGTGTTTGAACTGGCAGACAGGCACAACTGCTCTTTTCGCTCTAACAAAACGAGTGGTCGGTTGAGCAAAAGGCCCATTATCGCTATTTTTAACGCAGCTTATAGGGCCTATTGATTTTTTTTTCTAAATGAAGATGTTTTTCTACACGGAGACCGAAAAACGGTTTATAATCTAAGTAGAGAAAGTTCAGGAACAAGTTTTTTATCACAAAATTATCTTTTGGCTAAAAATATCACTTGACTTGGAGGTGATTGAGACCTAACGTGAATGATGATTGCGCTTGGGGATTGCGTGTGTATCATTCAACATGGCGCATGATCAGAGATGCTATCGTAGTTTCCGTTATTCTGGATGTTGGTTTTAACATCATGATTAAGTAACCGTAATTCGTTTACATTTGTTTGGGCTGGTGAAGAAATGAAAATTTTAATGCTTGGTTGGGAGTTTCCGCCATTTATATCTGGTGGTTTGGGAACAGCCTGCTACGGATTGACTCGGGCGATGAGTCAGTGCGGCACCGAGATTACGTTTGTGTTGCCCAAGCCGGTTTCATCGGAATACACGAGTCACGTCAAGTTAGCCAGTTTGAAGCCCGGCCAGGCGGGAATTGATTATTACAAATTGGCTGGTTTTGAAAATGTTACATTCCGCACCATCGCCTCGGGAATAAGTCCTTATCAGAGACCCGGTGAATACGAGGAGATGCTCAGGCGGATTCGTGAACAAACCCAGGCGATAAGCACGCTGCCGGCTATGGAATCGATCGGAATGGGCCAGGGCGGCGATCATTACGGTTCCAACCTGTTTGATGAGGTTCAGCGTTATGCCCGTTTGGCGGCGTTGGTTGCCCAGCAGGAGGAATTTGATATTGTGCACGCCCACGACTGGATGACATATCCGGCGGGGATCACGGTATCGGCCCTGACGGGCAAGCCGCTGGTGATTCATGTTCATTCGACGGAATTTGATCGATCAGGCGAGCATGTTAATCAGCGCGTTTACGATATTGAACGGCAAGGGATACATGCCGCTACGCAAGTAATTGCAGTGAGCTATCTGACGCGACAGATTATCATCAACCGTTATGGAGCACCTCCGGAGAAGGTAAGCGTGGTCTATAACGCCATTGATCGCAACGGCAAGGCATTGGATCCGGCGCGAGCGGCGATTCAAAAAGACGAAAAAATTGTGCTGTTTTTGGGCCGAATTACCATGCAGAAGGGGCCGGAATACTTTTTGGCAGCTGCCAAGAAGGTTCTGGAGGTGATGGATAACGTCAAGTTCGTGATGGCGGGATCGGGTGATATGATCCGACGGACCATTGAGTTGGCGGCGGAGATGGGAATCGGACACAAAGTATTGTTTACGGGGTTTTTGCGTGGGGGCGATGTGGATAAAATCTTCCGTATGGCAGATTTATTTGTTATGCCGTCGGTTTCGGAACCTTTTGGGTTGGTACCGCTGGAAGCGTTGCGTAACGACGTGCCGGTGATTATCAGCAAGCAAAGCGGAGTGGCGGAAATACTGACCCATGCCCTGAAGGTTGATTTCTGGGATGTTTCCGAAATGGCCAACAAGATTATCGCGGTTTTACGTCATCCGCCACTGCAGGCGACGCTACGGGAGCACGGTAATTTTGAGGTCAGGAAACTTTCCTGGTCGGATTCGGCACAACAGTGCCTGGATATTTATAATTCCCTCCTGGCACCGGTGTAAAAAATCAAGCCACGCGGTCGTTAAAGCCGTTATATTAATAGTTTACGGAAGATTAATTCCTACATAAACGCTATGAATAGCTAGGCTAACTTTAAGATTAAGGACGACAAGATCATGGCATCAGTGTGTTTTTACTTTCAGGTACATCAGCCCTACCGGCTGGGTCGCTATAGCGTATTTGATTCGCATCGTAATTATTTTGACGAATACAAGAACGCCCAGATCTGCCGTAAGGTGGCGAACAAGTGTTATTTGCCTGCCAATCGGTTGATACTGAAGCTTATCGAGCGGTTTAAGGGCAAATTTAAGGTTTCCTACAGCGTAACCGGAGTGCTGCTGGATCAGTTGGAGGCTTATGCGCCGGAGGTTTTGAGCACTTTTCATGCCCTAGCCCAGACGGGTTGTGTGGAATTTTTGTCGGAAACTTATTATCACAGTCTGTCGTTTTTGTATTCGCGTGGGGAATTTACCGAACAGGTACAAATGCATCA
This sequence comes from Sedimentisphaerales bacterium, assembly GCA_016934515.1. Lineage (GTDB taxonomy): Bacteria > Planctomycetota > Phycisphaerae > Sedimentisphaerales > SM23-30 > JAFGSR01. The sequence goes on along the minus strand of JAFGSR010000011.1, from coordinate 28,542 downwards.
GCGGCGGATCGAAGAGTTGTTCGGCCAAAAACCGAAGGTTTTCCGCAATACCGAGCTGATTTACAGCAATGATGTGTCGTATGCGGTCAAAGAAATGGGGTTTGAGGGCACAATATGCGAAGGGGCGGATCATCTGCTGGGTTATCGCAGCCCGAATTATGTGTATCGCCCGCCGGGAGTGGACGGGATCAAGCTGTTGTTGAAAAACTATCGGTTGAGCGATGATATTGCTTTTCGTTTTTCGAACAGGGATTGGGCGGAATGGCCTTTGACGGCCCCGAAATTTGCCCAGTGGGTATCGGATGTAAACGGCAACGGTTACACGGTGAACCTGTTTATGGATTACGAAACCCTGGGAGAGCATCAGTGGGAAGATACCGGGATATTCAATTTTCTGGAGCATCTGCCCGAAGAAGTGCTCCGACACCCGGATAATGACTTCAAGACGCCATCCGAAGTGATTGACAGTTATGAAGCGGTGGGCGAAATGGATGTGCCGCACATGATCAGTTGGGCCGATACCGAGCGGGATTTGTCGGCGTGGCTGGGCAATGCCATGCAGTCCAACGCATTGTACGAGCTATATCGGCTGGAACAGCAGGTTAAGAGCACCGGCGATTCGCAGATTATTTCCGACTGGCGAAAGCTGCAGACGTCTGACCATTTCTATTACATGTGCACTAAGTGGTTCGCTGACGGCGATGTGCATAAGTATTTCAATCCTTACGACAGTCCTTACGATTCATACATTAATTTTATGAACGTGCTGGATAATCTTCGCCTGCGGTGCAAGGCCGCTAATAAGACGGTTTCGCCGCGGATGGATAAGGTGTCTTATTCCAACCATCCCTGATACCAGAGGGCGAAAAACACTCTATCCGAGCATTAATCAGAAAAACAGAATATTCAACCGGCGGTTGCTAACGCGGCTGCCGGTTTTTTTTGTGGGAAAACAGGCCAATGTCCAGGGAAAATAATGCTTGTATGGTGGAAAAATCACTTCTATAATATTTTTTCGCTATAGAAGTCTAATCAGATTTAAGGCCATAGAAAAATATCCTCACAAATAATTACTTGGGTAGCTGAAATACAAGGAGAGTAAGGCATGGAGTTTAGCGTAATTGACATTAGTGTATTCGTTTTGTTTGTCGTCTGCGTGGTCGGGGTCGGACTATGGAAAAGCCGCAAGGAAAAAACCAGTGAGGATTATTTTCTGGCGGGGAGGGGATTGGTCTGGCCTTTGATTGGTTTTTCGTTGATAGCGGCGAACATTTCTACCGAACAGTTTGTCGGTATGAACGGCAGTGCCGCCAGTCATGTGGGTTTGGCAATTGCCAGTTATGAATGGATGGCAGCGGTTACCCTGGTAATCGTGGCGTTTGGATTTTTGCCCTATTTTCTGCGGGCGGGCATCTACACCATGCCGGAGTTTCTGGAATACCGCTACAACAGTTCCGCCCGGATCATCATGGCGATAGCAACGATGTTTATTTACATGCTGCTGCTGGGAGCGGTAACATATTCGGGAGCGTTGACGATCAAGACGCTGGCGGGCAAGATGGAGTACTCGATTTCGCTGGAGGCTGGATCACTGGTAATTGGGATTATCGCGATGCTCTATGTTACCGCCGGGGGTCTCAAGGCGTGTGCCTGGGCTGATCTGATTCAGGGAAGCGCCCTGATTATCGGGGGAATCGTGATTATGGTTTTTGCTTTCATGAAGCTGGGCCAAGCCAGCGAAGCGACAACAATAGTTGATGTGGAAACCGGCAAACTGATGGTTAAGGAGTTGGCAGAGGGAGTTGGCCCGATTGAAAGATACTGGGATTTAAATAAGGTTCGCATGAACATGATTTTGCCCAGCACGGATAAGGTGCTGCCGTGTACGGCTTTGCTGCTGGGTCTGTGGATTCCGAACTTTTATTACTGGGGTTTGAATCAGTATATTACCCAGCGAACGCTCGGTTCGTCGTCGCTGGCGCAGGGGCAGAAAGGAATTGTGTTTTCGGCATTCATGAAGCTGTTGATTCCTTTTGCCATTGTGGTTCCCGGGATTATTGCGTTCAACCTGTTTAGTAAGGACATGCAGCAGGAGGCGGTTTTTGACAACGCCTCGATCATGGCGAAATATCAGCAGGCGAATCCCGAAACGAAATTTGTGGAAGTTGCGTTGTCTCCGGATCCGGCAGCGGTAACCAACTGGCCGGCGGGCCGTTATATGATTGCGGTTTATGCCACGGACGAAGCTTTGAAGGAGGCGACCAAGGATATTAAAGCTATCAATCCATTTGTGCTGCCGATAACCCAGAAAGATTACGATGGAATTGAGGTGGCGGAATTTACGGTGTTTAAATCGGACGACAAGGCATTTAGCCATGTCAATCCGGAGCTGGCGTTGGAAATTGAAGCTTTCAACGGCATGGTCGAGGAAAATGCAGCAAAAGCAGGCGGATTGATTTCTACGGAAAAGCCGATCTCTTATAAATATGATACTGCCCTGGCACAATTACTCGGACAGGTGCTGCCGCAGGGCGTGGGGCTGATTGGTTTTGTGTTAGCGGCGCTGCTGGGGGCGGTGGTCAGTTCGCTGGCGGCGATGCTCAACGCGGCATCGACGATCTTTTCGATGGACGTTTACAAAAAATATATTTCTCCCGAAGCTTCGCAGAAAGCGCTCGTGCTGCTGGGACGAATTTGCGTAATAGTCTTTACCTTCATCGCGGTTATGCTGGCTCCGCGGTTGGGCGACCCAAAGATCAGTAACAGTATTTTTACGATTATCCAGGAAAGTCAGGGCTTTATTTCACCGGGCATTTTGGCGGTGTTTGTTTGTGGGCTGCTGATTCACAAAGCTCCGCCGATGGCTGGAGTGATTGGGCTTTTGGCCAACATTGTCAGCTACGGAGCAATCAAGCTGGCGTTTCCGAACGTTCAGTTTCTCAACCGTATGGCGATCTGCTTTGGTTTTTGCATTTTGATAATTATTTTGATTACGCTGGTAAAACCTCTGGCGGCACCGGTGGAATTTAAGCAGAACATCAATATGGACCTGAAGCCTTCCAAAGGGGCAAAAGCAGCGGGGATAATCGTGATTCTGCTGACGATTGTTTTGTACATTCTATTTAGTCCACTTGGGTTGATTAGATAATTCAATCGCTGGGATTGATTAAGTAATCCGAAAAGTTTTTGTTTATGATTTTCGTGGTAAGATTGATTAGGAACTGAAGACCGGGTAATTTTCAATAGGAGCGTAATATGAATAGCCAGTTTAATATCGTTTTAACAGCGTTGATTTTTTGCATGTGGGCTTCATGTACGGGTGCTCAGCAGGATTCCGGTGGTGTTGACTGGGAGAATCCGGAGATTTTCGGGATTAACAAGGAGCAGCCCCACGCTTCGCAGATGAATTATCCGGACCGGGATTCGGCGTTGAAGGGTGCTCGTGAGGAATCGCCCAATTATCAATCGCTCAACGGGCTGTGGAAGTTTCACTGGGTTGCCCAGCCGGACGAGCGACCGCTGGATTTTTATCAGTTGGATTACGACGTGAGCGGTTGGGATGAAATTCCGGTGCCGTCCAACTGGCAATTGCATGGTTACGGTGTGCCGCTCTACGTTAATGTGCGGTATCCCTTCAAAGCCGATCCGCCTTATATCATGAGTGAGGTTCCGGAAGAATACACTAAAGCTAAACACCCGAATCCGGTTGGTTCCTACCGAACGGAATTTTCCGTGCCGGATGACTGGCAGTCCCGCCAGATTTTTATTCACTTTGACGGGGTGGATTCGGCGTTTTATCTCTGGATCAACGGCCAGAAGGTCGGCTACAGCCAGGGTTCGCGCACGCCGGCGGAATTTGACATTACCCGGTTTCTGGTGCCGGGCAAAAACATTTTGGCGGCGGAAGTTTATCGCTATAGCGATGGTTCTTACCTGGAAGATCAGGATTTTTGGCGGTTGAGCGGGATTTTTCGTGATGTTTATCTTTTTTCGGTGCCCAAGCTGCATATTCGCGATTTTAAGATACTGACCGATCTGGATGAGAACTACCAAAATGCCACCCTGAGCGTTACGGCGAAAATTACCAGTTATTCCGATCAGCCCGGCAGCGGCGTGGTAAGCCTGGAGTTGCTCGGCCACGGTCTGACGATGAGCGGACCCAAGGTTAAGGTTGCCATCCCACAAAACCAACAAAAAGAAGAAACCGTGGATTTACGGGTAAAGGTCAGCAATCCACTTAAGTGGTCCGCGGAAACGCCCAATCTTTACCAATTGCTGCTGAAACTGGAAGATGAATCCGGCAAGGTGATTGAAATTATCCCCGTCAAGGTCGGTTTCCGCGAGGTTGAAATCAAAAACCGACAGTTGTATGTCAACGGCAAGCCGGTGCTGTTCAAGGGTGTCAACCGGCACGAGCATGATCCGGACACCGGCCATTATATCAGTGCCGAATCGATGATCAAAGACATCGAGATCATGAAGCGATTCAATATTAACACCGTGCGAACCTGTCATTATCCGGACACTCCGATCTGGTACGATTTGTGCGACAAGTACGGTTTGTACCTGATCGACGAAGCGAACATCGAATCGCACGGCATGGGTTACGGGGCGAAATCGCTGGGGCACGATACCCGCTGGCAAAAGGCCCACATCGACCGCATGCTGCGAATGATCGAGCGGGATAAAAACCATCCCTCGATTATTATCTGGTCGATGGGTAACGAGGCCGGGCCGGGGGTGAACTTCAAAGCAACCGCTGCGGCTACCAAAACCGTCGATCCAAGCCGACCGATTCATTACGAACGGATGAATGAGGTAGCGGACATTGATTCGACGATGTATCCGCACGTTAACTGGCTGATCTCGCGAGGCAAATCTGACAGCAAAAAACCCTTTATTATGTGTGAATACGCTCACGCCATGGGCAATTCGGTGGGTAATCTGCAGGAATACTGGGACGCCATCGAAAAATACGAACCGCTGATCGGCGGTTGTGTCTGGGACTGGGTAGATCAGGGGCTACGCAAACAAGACGACCAGGGCCGGGAGTTCTGGGCTTATGGCGGCGATTACGGCGATCAGCCCAACGATAATAATTTTTGCATGAATGGGCTGGTGCTTCCGGACCGGCGGATTCCACCGAAAATGTGGGAGGTTAAGAAAGTTTATCAGTACATCGGCATGGAAGCGGATGATCTTCTGGCGGGCAAAGTGAAGGTTAAAAACAAATACGTTTTTTTGAATCTGAAGGATTTTGACATCAAATGGCAGCTCACCGAAGACGGTTCGGTAATTCAACAGGGTGCTCTGGCCCCGATCGATCTGGCACCTGGGCAGAGTACTGTGATTACGGTTCCGTTCCAGCAGCCGAACCTCACCGCAGGGGCGGAGTATCATCTGCGGGTAAGTTTTCATCTTTCCGGTGATACGGACTGGGTGGCGAAAGGGCACGAAGTGGCCTGGCAGCAATTCGCACTGCCTTTTGAAGTGCCGACGAAGGAAATGATGGTTCTGGATAAGTTGCCGGCGCTAAAATTGGTTCAGCAGGGTGAAAAAGTGAAAATTGCCGGGGAAAATTTCAACGTGATATTCTCCCGCATCAGCGGCACAATCGATGCACTGTATTACAACAATCTAACTATTATCGCACCGAGCAAAAACAGCACCAACGGTCCGGTGCTGAACGCTTTTCGGGCTTATACCGATAACGACGAAAACCTGGTGGGAGACTGGAAACGGCACGATTTCTGGAAAAAAGCCGGCCTGCATCAGATGCAACGTCAGGTAAAAAAATTCCAGGTCAACCGCCTAAACAACAAGGCAATTCAGGTTATCGTACTGACGGCCTGCATGGGAACTAAAGAAGCCGGTTTTGAACAGTTGGCCACCTTCACCGTGCTGGGCAACGGCTGCATCAAGATCGACAACCAGGTTACCCCGGTGGGGAACTTACCAACTTTGCCGAAAATCGGGCTGGTTATGACGGTGCCTGGTGCTTACGAGAACTTTAACTGGCTGGGCCGCGGGCCGCACGAAAATTATATCGACCGCAAGGTTAGTGCGGATGTGGGACTTTACCAAAGCACGGTAACCGATCAATATTTTCCTTATGCACGTCCGCAGGAAACCGGTAATAAAGAAGATGTGCGTTGGGCGGCGCTGACCGACTACAGTGGCAATGGCTTGCTGGCGGTGTCTGAAGGGCAAATGTCTGTTACTGCTCTACATTATACCGCGAATGATCTGGACCAGGCTAAGCACCTTAACGAGCTTAATCCCCGGCCGGAAATTACGCTTTGCCTGGACTATAAACAGCATGGCATCGGCAACAGCAGTTGCGGCCCACCCACTCTGGATAAATACACGCTTCACCCCGGTCCTTTCAGCTTCAGTTTCAGCTTGAGGCCGGTTCTCGGCAGCAAAGGGACCATCTCTTCGCAGGCCCGCAGAGCTATCCCGGCAGTTACACCGCCACAAGTACAGCCGTGATGCTTCATCGCGTTATATAATCAACCACCACATTGTTAAACATGGCTAATTTGTTTCCAAGTCAAAATCAACAATTACCGATAATGTCAACAGGTAACGAACCTGGAATAATTGTGAGTCCTATAATACTGACGAGAGCAGTGTTTTAACCGCCATCAAAGTGTCCTTGCCGTACAAAATGTTTTGGTGGCATAGTAACAAATTCTGAGAGATCAGGAAACGGACTCAATTTTTTACTGAAATGGGAGCAAATTCGTGTTGAACGCTACGGAAACAAAAGTCGCAAACCACAGCCTGGTTATTGATCCTGCTGATGTTGACAGCCTGCTGGAAAAAGAGTGGTTACTTTGTAACAGTCGGGGCAGTTACAGTTCCAGCACCATCATCGGCTGCAACACCCGACGCTATCACGGTTTGCTGGTGGCGGCTTTTCAGCCACCGGTTAAGCGGTTCGTTACGCTGGCTGATCTGCTGGAAACGGTCGAATACGCGGGAAAATCCTATCAGTTAGCCAATTTTGAATTCTCCGATCGGCTCCACCCGAAAGGTTATCTGAACCTGAAAGAGTTTCGCAAAGATTCCGGCGTTCACTTCATCTATCAACTGGATCTGTTGACCGTCGAAAAAAGTATCTATCTGTCTTACGACCAGGATCAGGTGATAATCAATTACGATTTTTCCGGTCCGGCCGATTCGGTTCGGTTCAAGCTGATGCCGCTGGTGGCTTTGCGGGATTTTCATGCCTTGCAATCCTCCTCGTCCAGCTTGGCTGTGGACGAAACCGACAACGTCGTAACCGTTCACTCGCTGAATCCAAACGGCCCGGCGGTTCATCTTTATTGCTCAACCGGTACCTTTGAACGCGGTTCGGACTGGTGGTACGCAATGCACTACCGACGTGAATCCCAAAGAGGTCAGGATTATTACGAAGATGTCTGGGCGCCCGGAGCTTTTCAATGCGAAATTACTCCCCCAGGCCGGATCTCGCTGGTGGCTCAGGCGACAGCGGCTCTGGAACGTCCCGGCCCCATGGACATCGACAGCAACGAATTTATCCAGGAACTTCACCAACGCCGGGACCAGCTCATCAGTACCGCTCAAGCTGAAGATGAAACCGAAAAAACCCTGGTCCAGGCTGCCGATCAATTCATTGTTCGCCGACAGATGACCGAGAGTACGCACTCGGCCAGCATCCTGGCGGGATACCACTGGTTCGCCGACTGGGGACGCGACACCTTTATCGCGCTGGATGGGTTGCTGTTGTGCACTCGACGTTTTGATGAGGCTCGCGAAGTATTGAAAACTTTCGCAGCCCATCTCGATCAGGGAATGATTCCGAATTGCTTTGACGACTACGGCGGTACAGCCCACTATAACAGCGTGGATGCTTCGCTGTGGTATGTCAACGCGGCCTATCAGTATCTGTTGGCCTGCAACGACGATGACACCTACAAGGAAATTTTGTATCCGACGATCACCCAGATCATTGAGGATTACCATAAAGGGACCCGTTTTGATATTCATGCCGAGGAAGACGGGCTGCTCAACGCCGGTAACAGCGAAACTCAGCTAACCTGGATGGACGCCCGGTGCAACGGCGTGAGTTTCACCCCGCGTTTCGGCAAAGCTGTTGAAATTAACGCGCTGTGGATCAACGCCTTGCGGATCGCGGCGGAAACCACCGGCCAGAAAACCGACCGGGAAAAATTCAACGCTATCGCCGATAAAGCTGCTGAGAGTTTTGTTAAATTATTCTGGAACGAAAAGAACCAATGTCTTAACGACTGCGTTTTCCCGGATGGAACTCCCGACCCAGCCATTCGTCCCAACCAGATTTTCGCGGTCTCGTTGCCGTTTACCGTTCTGGACCGGAAAAAACAATCTGCCATAGTGTCGGTGGTGTCCGAACAACTGCTGACTCCTTACGGATTACGTTCGCTAAGCCCGCTGGACAGTCGCTACCGCCCCATCTATCAGGGTGACCAGTTCCAGCGCGATTCAGCTTATCACCAGGGAACTGTCTGGGGCTGGCTGATGGGCCCGTTCGCCGAAGCTTACCTGAAAGTCAACAGCTTCAGCCCCCATGCCCGCCGGCAGGTAAAGGAAATTATTGCTCCGTTGCTGGACCATTTGGAAAATCAGGCCTGTTTGGGTTCGGTGTCGGAAATTTTTGATGGCAATTATCCGCACTCGCCCAAGGGCTGCATAGCTCAAGCCTGGTCGGTAGCTGAACTGCTTAGAATCCTCAAACTGCTTCAACAGAACTAGTTTTCCTAAGTGCCTGTCTTTGTGTTTCGACGGGCGTAATTCAACAACAGCAAACCCGACACCGCCGACAACACCGCCACCAACAGATAAGTTGATCCGATCCCCATAAATCCCAACAGAAAATAACCCTGCGGACCAAGAGCCGATCCCAAATCGCTCCAGGTGGAATAGACCGCCAAAGCTCCCGCGCGCTGTTCGGGCTGAACGGTTTGGCCGATCACCACCGGCAGGGCCACCGTTACCGTGGTGCCACTGACAAACACCACCAAAAATCCCAGCAAGGTTATCAACAGGTCGGCATCCACCGCCAGCAACGCCATCCCCCCGGAACAAAAACCGATCATCAGTAAAGCAACTCTTAACGCACCAAAACGATCAATAACCCCACCGGCAAATGGCGACAGCACCGCGGAAAAAAACCAACGACCGCCCAGAACAAAACCGGTCATCGTTGCAACTCCAATTACCCGATTCCCAACGGTAATTTCATCGCCAAAGCGAACTTTCAACAGATGCCCGGTGGTGGCAATGATAAAGCCCAGCACGATCAGAGCATTCACCAAAGAGGCAAAGTTCAACAGCAGCGTTTGCTTATGAATGATTTCTTTCCATTTTGGTCGATGACCGGTACCGCTCTTGGCGGGATTGAATCCTCGCATTGCCGGCAAAGCCAAAAGCCCCAGCAAGGTCAGTGCAGCAAAAATATAGTAAGTTGCGTGAAAACCCAATCGGTCCGCCAGAATACCGCCGAAAAATACCCCGCAAAAACTTCCCATGCGGAAAACACTCAAGAGAATTCCCATCAATCGTCCGCTTTTTCCAGTACCTCCGGCGCTTAACACCGTGAGATAACCGCCCAGTCGCAGCACCGACCAGCAAAATCCCCAGCCCGCCCTTGCCGCCAGCAGCAAAGTGAAAGAGTGCGTCAATCCAAAAGTTGCGGTACAAGCTGCAGCCAGAAACACCACTCCAAAAAACAACGTTCTAAATCCCAGTCGGCTGTAAAGTTGTGCCGCCCAAAAGTTCGTCAGCAACCGGACGAAGCGATTCATGCTCAACAAAAATCCAACCTGAGCCAACGTCAGCCCCAGATCTTCCCGAAACGTCGGCAGCAAAGCATAAAGCGAACTGTCACCCAGCAGACAGAAACCCACTACTGACGAAACTACCAGAACTTTCCCGGTCGAATTGCCATCCGTTGTTTTTTTGCAGAGTTGTTGGTCTTGTTCCAGTTGTGTCGTTTTATTCGCCATCGGCTTATCCGAAAAACAGCAATCTCGTTCCCCGGCCAGCTTAACACATCATTACCAACCGTGCAACGAGAACCACCCACCCCTAATTCAAGCACCCAACACCAATACAAAAAAGAATCCCGCGCCTCTTTCGAACACGGGATTCCTATTATGGTTTAAGTTTTTTTCGACCCAATCACTTTGGCTTATCTGGTTAAGATTCCAACGCCAGGCGGTGATTAATCGGTTTATTTACTTTCCGCTGTTTTGGGCGGTCGGGTTTTTGCCGGAACTGCTGAAACCGCTGCATCTTTCGCATCAGCAGTGCCGGCCCGATCAACGGTTTTGCCCAGGTAGTCCGGCAGTTCCACCCCGGCCATGGCGGTCAGTTCTTTCAGCGGTGGAATGGCTTTGATCATGTTGGACATGAAATTGGCTGTTGATGAGCCGTTGGTCCCGGCTGAATCCCAGACGGTAATCTTGTCGATCTTAATGTTCTTGATCGCCTCGACCTGCTTGCTGACAATGTCCTCGATTTTCTCGATCATCAGCAGTGTAGCCGCCGATTTGGCGTCGCCATTGCAGCTATGCACCAGTGATTGATAACCGGCAGCTTTACTGTCGAGCACCTGACGGATACCCTTGGCTTCGGCTTCGTACTTGGCCAATATCGCATCGGCGGCACCGCGGGCTTCGCGACGACGTTTCTCCGCTTCGGCTTCGGCGGAGATTTCGATCTTCTCTTTGTCGATCTCCTTGCGAACCACTTCTTCCGCTTTTAGCCGTTCCTGCTCAGCCAGATACTGAGCCTTTTGAATTTCCACTTCCGCCTGACGCTTGGCCACTTCACCACGTTGCAAAGCTTCGGCTTCCTTAATCGCCAGTTGCGCGTTCACGTTAGCGATATCAGCTTTGGCTTTGTTTTCACCGCCGACCGCCAGAGCTTCCTGCTCCTGCACAAAAATTCGCTGCTCGGCAACCGCTTTCTTTTCACCTTTGACCGCTTCAGCTTCCTGTTGTTGTACAAAGATACGTTGCTCGGCCACCGCTTGCATCTCACCTTTGATCGCCTCGGCTTCCTGCTGTTGTACAAAGATACGCTGCTCAGCCACCGCTTTCTTTTCGCCCTTGACAGCTTCGGCCTCCTGCTGCTGTACATAAATACGTTTGTCAGACTCAGCGGTTTTCTGGCCCTTCTCCGCCTGGGCCGCGTTTTCCGCCACCCGAATCGACCTTTCACGATTGGCTTCGGCTTCACCGATGGCGCCCATTTTATCCTGCTCTGCTACATCAACCTTGGCTTTGTTGACCGCCTCGGAGGCTGCCTTTTTACCGATGCTGTCGATGTATTCCGACTCATCGGTGATATCGGTGATGTTCACATTAATCAGGTAAAGACCGATTTTGTTCAATTCCGGCTCGACATTTTTGCGAATCGATTCCAGAAAACTTTCCCGGTCCTGGTTGATCTGCTCAATAGTCAACGACGCCACCGTAAGCCTCAACTGACCGAAAATGATCTCCTTGGCCATTTCCTCGATCTCACGCGGCGGCAGACGCAGCAAACGTTCCGCGGCATTATTCATAATTGCCGGCTCGGTGCTGACACCTACGGTAAACGTACTGGGCACGTTAATCCGAATGTTTTGCATAGATAACGCATTCTGCAACGGAATGCTGATGGTCATCGGTGTCAGGCTCAGGTAAGCATAATCCTGCACCAGCGGAAGAATAAACGCCCCGCCGCCGTGAATGCACCTGGCGGACTGATCTCTACCGACCTTACCATAAACCACCAGAATCCTGTCTGAAGGACACCGTCGATACCGCGAGGCCAGATATATTATCGTAAAGAGAACTATCGCAATGGCTGCGATTAACACAATACCCCATAAACCAATTCCTTCCGCTAACATACTGTTCACTAATCCCATCATAATTGCCTCCTATAGTTTATCAGCTCTAACAAATGTGTTCTCATTCTGATGATTGGTCGGTAATCATCATTTATTAACCCATTTTGATTAGAGGCTTTTAGATTAAACTGATTAAATACAACCCGACCGTATTCAACTTATTCTCAACTTTTTCCTGAATCGATTCAACAAATTCACGCTCGTTTACGGTTTCGCCAGAGTGCAATCGGTCATCCATCGCCAGTTTCAACTGGGACATAATAATATCCCGCGCCAGATCCTCTTTTTTTTCGTTGGGCAATCCCAGTAAGCGCTGGGCGGCGTTTTCCATCAGTTCCGGCTCGGTGCTGATAGCCACCGTAAATTTACTGGGCAAGCGAAAATTAAGCTTCTCCAGCACCAGTTCCTGTTTAAGCGGGATATCCACCCGCAAAGGTTCCAGACTCAAAAAGGCGTAACTCTGCACCAAAGGCATAACAAACGCGCAGCCACCGTTATAACATTGCGAGGACTTACCCTGTTCGACCTTGCCGTACACTACCAAAATCCGATTGGACGGGCACAGGATGTAGCGTGACTTAAAAAAGACAATCCCACCTACAAGCAGCACTGCCAGGATAAATAACATCCAGGCCCACATATTATTTCCCGATGCCAAAATCATATCAATTCACCCAGAAAAATCCTGCGTTCCGGAAAAACCTCTCAAAGACCGGTAAAAACTAACATCGTCCTGTCACTTGCCCGGGAACATCAGACAATCTTTTCCACCACCAGCACATTGTCGGAAATAATCCGCACCACTTTAATCCGCTCGCCGGTTTTGATCTCCACATCACCCTCACTCATGGCGTCGAATACCTTCAGGTGGTTCTGGATATTCACCCGGGCTTTGCCGGTCCCGGTGGCTGGAATGTTAAGATAGACTTCGCCTTCCTGGCCGATAGCATTTTTCAAATGCAAAGTGCCGCTGGACTGGAGCGTTTTGGCTTTGTCGTAAATAAATTTCAAAATCCACACCGACAGTGCCCCAGCTACACAGGCCCCTGCCAAAGCCTTCCCCGCGGGCCAGCCGCTTTGCCGCGTCAACGCCAGCCCCACCAAGCCGAACATCATAAAAAACGACATAAACCCCTGAAATGACAGCACTTTAAAGCTAATGTCCGAATCGCCGGCGTCTCCCGCGTCGCCGTCAAAGTCAATGTCACCGTCCGGCACATCGTCCACATCCACATCACCGCCGACAAACTGCAACACCAGCCGCACCGCAAAAAGTACTCCACCGATCGCGGCGCACACCGCGAACAGCTTTTCCAGCCCACTGAAATCTTCCATAACTGCTAACATAAGACATACCCTCCGAAAAAAGAGACCGACGCCATTATAGTCAATTCACTTTGCTTGGCAAGTCTCCTTTTCCCGGATAAATAAGGTTTAAACAGCATACAGCTCACCATTAAAATAGTCGTTAAACACCCCCTTTGCTTACAGAAAAAATGTTGCCGCGTAGCTTTATTTTGAAATCCCACAGAAACCGGGGCAATTCTTGATACTTTGCAAAAATTTGCTTAAAATGGTCGTTTTTGGAACGTTTTTACCACGATAAATCAAGATTTCTCAATACAAGAACTGGAATTAACATGAAATCATTTCGTCAATTAATAATGTTATTGTTGCTCTTGGGCGGTTTTCTCACCGAACAACCGGTTACGCAAGCATCGGCTCAGGAACCGACCGGGACCGCGATTGCTGATATGCAAATGCTCAACTGGCAGGAAAAAATGCCGGGAGTGTGGTCCGCGGTAATAGGAAAACCGGAAGAACTGACTTATTTGAGTTTTGCCGGCGGACCACCCAGAATATCAGCTCTGGAAAAAATGCCGACGCAGAAGTTTCCACTGTCGCAACAAGACTGCCGAGGTCTTATCGTCAACAATCGAGCGGTTATCCGAATCCCCCTTACTCCGGCTGAAAAACTTTATGGACTGGGTTTGCAGTTCGAGGGTCTTAATCGGCGCGGCCGGGTTTTTCATCTGCGCGTCGATCATTACAGCCGCGGACAGGAACGCACCCATGCACCGGTTCCGTTTTACATCTCCAGCTTGGGCTACGGCGTGCTGTTCAACAGTGCTCGATTTATGTCAATCTATGCCGGCGTGGGCAACCGCAAAGACAGCCCGAATCTGCCCACCATACGCGACCGGAACACCAACCGAAACTGGCAGGCACAGCCGGACTCGGACGCCGTCGAAACCTGCGTAATCGCCGAAGGAATGGAAGTGCTGGTTTTTGCCGGGCCGACACCGCTGGATGTGGTTCGCCGTTACAACCTTTATTGCGGCGGCGGCTGTCTCCCTCCCAAGTGGGGTCTCGGTTTCTGGCATCGGATGCGAACCAATGCAACGGACCAGGAAGTGCAAAACGAAGTGGCCCAGTTCAACCAACGCCGTTTCCCACTGGATGTGATCGGCCTGGAACCGGGCTGGCATTCAAAGTCCTATCCCTGCACTTATGCCTGGAATGAGAAAAACTTTCCCCAGCCCGCTGCATTCCTGAAATCCATGCAGGAACAGGGCATCTATATCAACCTCTGGGAAAATCCTTACGTCTCCCCCGACGCAAGTTTCTACAACATCATCAAGCCCTTTTGCGGTTCGCACATGGTCTGGCTGGGTATGGTGCCGGATTATACCCTCGCACCAGCCCGGGAAATCCTGACCAGCCACCATGGAAAAAACCATCTTACCCTCGGCGTCAGTGGCTACAAGATTGATGAAGTTGACGGTTTCGACAACTGGCTCTGGCCCGATCATGCGGTGTTCCCTTCGGGCACTTCCGCTGAACAGATGCGGCAGACCTACGGCTTGCAATGGCAGAAAATGCTCACCGCGCTTTTCCGTAAGCGTAATCAACGCACTTTTGGTCAGATTCGCGCCTCCAATGCCGCCGCGTCCGCTTATCCCTTCGTGATTTACAGCGACCATTACGATCATCAGGGCTTCGTAACCGCTCTGGTTAACAGTGGTTTTGCCGGTGTGTTGTGGGCGCCGGAAATTCGCAACGCCAAATCTTCCACAGAATGGGTCCGGCGGATGCAGTCGGTGTGCTTTTCACACCTGACCCAACTGAACGGCTGGGCTAACAACACCAAACCCTGGTCGTTTCTTGAGGTGGAAGATGAAATCCGCGAAGTAACTCAATTGCGAACCCGGTTGCTGCCTTATCTATATACCGCCTACGCAAAATATCACTTTGAGGGCACTCCGCCAATTCGAGCGATGGTCCTGGAACCAGGTTACCATCCTCAGGAAACGGTAAAGGCCGGTGAGCTTGATGATGTGAACAATCCCTACGCCATGGCCATTCGCAAAGATGTTACCGATCAGTTTATGATGGGCGATTGTCTGCTGGTCGCGCCGATTTTCACCGGGCAAAAAAACCGCAGTGTGATTTTGCCGCAGGGCAAATGGTTTGACTTTTATACCGGCGATTATGCCGGCTCCGCAGAAGTAATCACCGTCGAACCGCCCCTAAGTAAGATTCCGTTATTCGTAAAAAACGGCGGCATCATACCCATGATCGAACCAGCCAATCGAATATCAAAACTTAAACCACCAGTCAAACTCATTGTTCGCCATTATGGCACTAATCCGGGGCAGAGCCAACTCTACGACGATGACGGCCTGACTTTCGACTACGAACAGGGGAATTATTGCTGGCATAACCTTGAAGTAACCAAAAACGCAACCAGTGAGCTTACCGGAAACCATAAAATGCAATCCGGCACCTGGAAAATCACCTACAGCCCCATCTCATGGAAATTCATGACCAAATAATCTAACTGTTCACCAAACCAACACAATATAGGACGCTTATCGAGCAACCAGCAACAAAAGGTGGTCGGGGGAAAATTTTTCCGAAAAATTCCGTGATTTCACTTGATTTTCTGGTCGAAAGTGTGGTAGTATAAGGGATTCCCGATTTCTGGGAGGGGGGAGGTGACCTACCGTATCCCGGTAAACCACGGCAAAAACGGTGCATTACCACCTAAACAGGTAAATCACCAACTGAAGGTTTAGAGAATTGTTCCGCCTGAGCCAGCGTTGGCAGCGGCCGGAAAAGATAGAATTGTAGAAAGAAAAATGAAGAAAATCAGCAGAATTAGAAACATTGGTATCTCGGCACATATTGACTCCGGCAAAACCACGCTAAGTGAGCGAATTTTGTTTTATGCCGGCCGAATTCATCGTATGCAGGAGGTGCACGGTAATAACGGCGGGGCAACCATGGATTTTATGGACCTGGAGCGGGAACGGGGGATTACCATAACCTCCGCGGCCACCCAGGTAGAGTGGCAAAAAAATTGCATTAACCTGATCGACACACCCGGCCACGTGGATTTTACCGTTGAGGTAGAACGATCGCTCAGGGTGCTGGATGGGGCAATTATGGTGCTTTGCTCGGTGGGCGGCGTGCAGAGCCAATCGATAACAGTTGACCGGCAGATGAATCGATACCGGGTGCCGCGTATCGCGTTCGTCAATAAGATGGACCGCGTTGGGGCCGATCCGGAACGGGTGCGTCGCGATCTGGGCGAAAAACTGGGATTGAATGTGGTCCCGATCCAGTTGAATATGGGAGAGGGCGAAAGTTTCCAGGGTGTTATCGATCTGATCACCATGGAAGCGGTTACCTTTGACGGAAATGGCGGCGAAATAGTTATTCGCGGCAAAATACCCGCCCAATACGCCGATGCCGCCCAACAAGCCCGACAGGAAATGCTCGACGATCTGAGCATGTTCAACGATGACATGATGGAACTTCTGCTGGAAGATAAACCTGTCGAAGATAAAATGATTCTGCAAACCATCCGTGAAGCGACCATCAACCGCGACATCGTGCCGCTGATGATGGGGTCGGCTTTCAAAAATAAAGGTGTTCAGCCGTTGATGGACGCGATTTGCGATTTCCTGCCCAGTCCCCTGGATCGAACCAGTTTTGCCCTCGACCATGACAACGAAGGTGCTGAAACTCCGCTGGTTTCCGACCCGGAAGCTTCGCTGGTGGCGATGGTCTTCAAAATTGCCGACGAATCTTTCGGTCAGTTAAGTTTCATTCGTGTTTACCAGGGCAAACTCGAACGAGGCCTGGCCTACCGTAACGCCCGCACCAACCGAATTCTGCGTATCGGACGCATCGTCCGCATGCATGCCAATGACCGGGAAGATGTTGCCGAAGCCGGTCCGGGCGATATCGTTGCTTTGTTGGCGGTAGATTGTGCCAGCGGTGATACAATTTGCGGCGAAGGCATCAACTATTCACTGGAAAGCATTTTTGTCGCTGACCCGGTAATCAGCCTGGCCATCACCCCGGCCGGTTCCGCCGATCAGGAGCGCATGGCTAAGGCGTTGAGTCGATTTGTTAAAGAAGACCCAACCTTCCGAGTCTCAACCGATCCGGAAACCGCTCAAACCATCATTGCCGGAATGGGAGAGCTGCACCTGGATGTTTACGTGGAGCGGATGCGCCGCGAGTTCAAGGCCGAGGTTACAATGGGGGCACCTAACGTCAGCTATCGCGAATCGCCGACCATCGAAGCGAAATTCAACCACCGCCACAAAAAGCAAACCGGCGGCTCGGGGCAATTCGCTCATGTTATCGGCAGAGTGCTGCCCCTGGGTAATGATGCCGAAGCACCTTATGAATTCGAAGACAATGTAACCGGTGGAAAAATCCCCAGCGAATATATTCCTGCGGTAAACAAGGGCGTCCAGGCCGCTATGAAAGAAGGCCCCCTGGCCGGCTACGAAATCGTCGGCTGCAAAGTCTGCCTCGACGACGGTTCCTACCACTCCGTTGACTCCAGCGAAATGGCTTTTAGAATCGCCGGCAGAGACGCATTCATCGACGGATTCAAAAAAACCAATCCTTGCCTGCTGGAACCGATTATGATAGTTGAGATCGAAACTCCCCAGGAATACCAGGGACCGGTCGTGGGCAATATAAACTCCCGACGCGGAATTATCCTCGAAACGGAAAAACGCGAAAATCACGTTGTGGTCCGGGCCGAGGTCCCCCTGGCCAACATGTTCGGTTACGCAACCGCTGTCCGCGGACTCAGCAAGGGAATGGCAACGTTCAGCATGGAAATGTCACGCTACGCCCAGGTGCCCGCCCGGATCGCCCAGGAAATCATTGACCTGCGCCGCGAACAAAAACAACAACAGGCCGCTCGTAAATAATCCCGCACCAAAAGCTATTGGCCCAAACCGATCAATAAAATTATGCCTGCCCAAAACATTCGTAACGTTGCTATTATCGCCCATGTTGACCACGGCAAAACCACGCTCGTCGATCAGCTTTTGTATCAGTCGGGCATGTTCCGCAATGAAGAACTGGACAAGTTGGCCGGTGGTCAGCATAACCTGATCATGGATTCGAATCCCCTGGAACGCGAACGCGGCATCACCATCTTAAGCAAGAACTTCTCAGTTCAATATACCGACCCTCAGGGCAAAGAATATAAAATCAATATTATCGATACGCCCGGCCACGCTGATTTCGGCGGCGAAGTCGAACGCGTATTAAAAATGACCGATGGCGTACTGCTGCTGGTCGATGCCTTCGAAGGGCCCATGCCTCAAACCCGTTTTGTATTGAGTAAGGCGCTCGAACACAAACTCCGCCCCGTGGTGGTCATCAACAAAGTAGATCGTCCTGATGCCCGGCCCGACGATGTGGTTAACGAGGTGTTCGACCTGCTCGTTCAGCTAAACGCCGACGACCAGGCCCTGGATTTCCCCGTGATCTATGCCTCAGCCCGGCAAGGCTGGGCGTCAACCACTCCCGAAAATGTCAATAACAATATGCAGCCGATTTTCGATGCAATCGTCAATCACATCCCTGGCCCGCAAACCTCCAGTAATACGCCGCTGCAGATGCTGGTTACCCTGCTGGAGTACTCCGATTATGTTGGTCGAATTGCTATCGGTCGGGTCTTTGCCGGTCGGCTCACCCAGGGCCAATCCGTAACCGTAATAGATTGCCAGGGCCTACACACTCAACAGAAAATCATGCAATTGCACGAATTCCGGGGCCTGGGCAAAAAACAGGTTGATACCGTCGAAGCAGGCGACATCTGTGCCATTACCGGACTGGACCCGATTGATATCGGCAACACGATTGCCTGTCCGGATAAGCCCTGCAGCCTGCCGATCGTCACCATTGACGAACCTACCGTGCACACCACCTTCCGGGTCAACGACGGCCCCTTCGCCGGCAAGGACGGTCAGTCCGTCACCAGCCGTAAGATCAAGGACCGCCTCGAAAAAGAACTGCAGCAAAATGTTGCTTTGCGGGTCGAGCCGGGCGCAACTCCCGAAGAATTTGTCGTTTCCGGCAGAGGACTGATGCACCTTGGTATCCTGCTCGAGAATATGCGCCGCGAAGGCTTTGAACTTTGCGTCGGCAAACCTAGCGTCATCATCCGCCAAATTGACGGCCGACGTCACGAACCCATCGAACTGCTCGTCATCGACTGCCCCGCCGACTGCCAGAGTGCCGTCATGAGCCTGCTGGGCGATCGACGTAGCGAACTGGCCAAAATGGACGCCAAAATCGGCAGCGACAATTTCATCCACATGGAATTCATGATTCCCTCCCGCGGCATTTTCGGCATGCATAGCCGCATGCTCAACGCCACCCAGGGCCGGGCCATCATGCACCACACCTTCGAAAGATACGAACCCATGCGCGGCTCCATCCCCCAACGTCTCAATGGCGTTATCATCGCCACACACACCGGTATGGTTACCGCTTACGCACTCGATTCGCTTTACGACCGCGGCTTCTTCTTTGTCAAACCCGGCGACCAGGTTTATCAGGGCCAGGTTGTTGGCGAACACTGCAAAGAAAAAGACATCACCGCCAATGTCACCCGGGCCAAACAACTGACCAATGTCCGGGCCGCCGGCAAAGACGATTCCGCCAAAATCCGCCCCTGCCGAAACCTGAGCCTCGAAGAAGCTCTGGAATACATCCAGGACGAAGAACTCGTAGAGATCACCCCAAATCACATCCGACTACGCAAAAGAATCCTAAGCGAAACCGACCGCCGCCGCGCCGCCCGCCAAACCCGCTGCTAAAACATTTCACGCAAAAACACTATGCTACTAAGCCGCAAGAAAAAAGACACGCTTTCAGAAATGACAGCAAACCGGCGGTAGAATTTTGGGTATGATAACTAAGCGTACCAGGATCGCTGTCGTTGCTGGTTGGCGGCCAGGGCTTTTAGGGCGAGATTGGCGTTGTCAACAACCTGGAAGTCGTACATGCCGACGCAGATGAAATCAGCACCGTTTTTGTAGGCGTAGTCGAAACCAACGTCGGGAGGAATGGCCCCGGCGGCGAGGGTTTTAAAGGCGATCCAGGGCTGTTCGATAGTCTTCATGTATTCGGCGGTTTCGTCGGGATTGATGCACCAGATGTTGTCATCTTTCAGAAAGTCCAAACCCTTAAAAGTTTTTTGTTTGGGGTTTGCGGACCAGTAATTGGTGTGATGCAGGGTTTTCATCCAGTAGTCGGGTTTGAGGCCGAAGTCCACACAGGCCTTGACGGTATCGAGCGAATGGGCGCCTATGCCCGCGGGGACGCCGTTTTGCCGAATCAAATCGACAACTTTGGCGATTTCCTCGACCTGGCCGTTTTGGGCGAAGGAATCCGCCATCCCGCCATGAACGTAACAAGAGCAGGCACCATAATCAATGGAGACTTTGACACCGGTAATTAAATCTCCGTTAAAGGAGCAGTCGGAGATGAATTGAATTTCACCGATTTTCCTTCTGTGATAATCTTTAACTACCTGGGATAAAATGGGGTTAGTCAGGAAAGTGTTTATGCCGCATTTTTCGGCCAGGGAGAAGGTTTCAAATATTTTTTCCCGGGTATGATAGGACTTGACCAGTTTGGAGACGTAAATCAGATCTCTGGAATGAGCCCAGCCCCCGATGAGATTTCCGCCCAGAAGCATCTTGCTGAGTTTCAGGTTGCCGATTTTTCCGTAGGGGATTTTTCCTTTTAAATCGCTCAGATCGGAAAAGTCGAAGGCTTTGACGGTGGCACTGGTGATGGCGGCGAAATTCTGGTTTTCTAAAGCTTTTTCCTCCCAGCTTTCCCAGCCGATTTTTTTAAGCAGGACTAACACAAATCCGCCGATTACGGGCAGGGTAGCCAGCCCTTTGAGGATTTCTCTGCGGTTGAAATCGACAGGCGTCAGGGGCGAGCTAATATTTGTAGGCAGAGCAGAAGAGGGTTTTTCTGTTTTAAGTTTTCTTTTTTTGTTCCTGAAAATGAAGATAAAACGATCTAAGCCGATGATTTTGCCGGTTGGAAAAATAGTCAGCAACAAAAGAGCAAAGAATTCAATGAGAATCATATTGACGATCAGATATTGACCTTCGGCAGGAACTGCGGATTCCAAACCAACCAGAGGCGGATGGGCCAGGTAGTAAAGAGCCAGAAGCACCATGCCGGAAATGCCGGCGATTCGAGTAAAAAAGCCGAGGATCAAACCGAGCCCGATGAAAATCAGTCCCCAAATGTTCATCAGGTCAACGATTTCTAGAAGATTGGGGTGGGCAAGAATCCACTGGAAAAAATCGCGCAGAATCCACTGGGACGAATCCAGAAAAGAGGCTGCGGACCAGTTGGGTGTATAAATTTTGGCGACTCCCTCATAAAGAAAATGCCAACCAATGGCCAGCCGGAGAAGTAGCAGGATGGATACCTGCAGGGGGGAGTAATTTGATTTATTGTTGGTAAGCGTCATATTTTGTCCTTTCCGGGAAAGAACCTGGCCGCGATGATATATATTCAACACCAAAGGTATTATAGCACGACGAGCCGAATAAGCAATTATTTTTTCGGGTGCTCCATCCGAACCTGACCCGGCATCGAAACCGAAGGTTACGGCAGTTATATTTTGGCGATTGTGGTCGAAAGGTGATTGTGGTATTATATTGTTATGAGTAAAAGTACAAAAAAACAACGCATATATTTTGGTGTTTTGTTAATTTTATTATCGGTTTTTTGTTACGCAGTTCATTTTGTTATTTTCAGGGATGCTCATCATATTTTTATCTACCTTGTAGGCGACGTCGCGTTTGTGTTTATAGAAGTGCTGCTGGTCACTGTGATTATCCATCAACTCTTAAGTGACAGAGAAAAACGGGTTGTCCTGCAGAAATTAAACATGGTTATTGGGGCTTTCTTCACAAGAATGGGATCGGATTTGCTGAAACTTGTCAGTGATTTTGACGCAAATAATAGTAAGCTTGCCAAACACCTGGTGATGGAGCAAAACTGGTCGCCGAAGCAATTTCTTGAGATTCGAAAGGTAATGGAAAACCACGATTATGAAATAGATATTGCCACCGGCGATCTAAAGGGATTGAAAAAACTGCTGTTAGAGCATAATGACTTTGTGTTACGCCTTCTGGAAAACCAAAACCTGTTAGAACACGAGAGTTTTACAGAGCTGCTTTGGGCTGTTTCTCATCTAGCCGAAGAGTTATCCCACAGAAAAAATCTGGAAAACCTGACAGAAAAGGACGGGAAACACCTGGCCGGTGATATAAAGAGGGCTTCTTGTATTTTGATACGCGAATGGCTTTCGTACATGGAACATTTGAAAAATGAATATCCGTATTTGTTTTCACTTGCGCTGCGAACCAATCCTTTTGATCCAGAAGCTTCTGTAGAACTCTGATAACCCCAATCACCAGCGCAGGGGACGGTTTATTTGAGACCCGAGGTCGGTTCAGTCTGGTTGTCCGCAGCACGCTTGGGGAGTAAAAATGCTCCTGACCCCTTTATTCCACTCGTGCTGATAAAGGTGGCTCAAAATTCAATGTTCAAGTGGTTCTCTTTTTAAGGTTTGCCCCCAACGCCGAGACTGAACTCATGGTCAATCAACTCCACTCTTCGCCGATAGTTGGAACCATCTGCGGTAATTTTCTTGGCGTGTTCTAATAGTTGACTTAATAGTTTCATTCTTTCAGGAGTAAACACTTTTGCCGAATCGGTATTTTCATTTACTACCGCCAATTTCGATTTGACATCATCTTGTTGCATCCAATAACTTTCTGCAGCTTCCCAGAATTTTTTCATAGGATCGGCAGCCGGACCATAAAATAATCTAAAATACTCATCCAATAACTCATCAACATCTAAATTAACATCCCAAAGAAGTCGTGCGGTTACGTAAAGATTAATATGCTGCATACCGGGCAATCCCATACGTAGCGGATGACTGCTACCCCCCCACCAACTTTCGGCTTCAATGAATTCGCCTTTACTGATTTCTTTTAAGGCTTTGAGGTCAGCAGATATTATATGCGGAAAAGGAGTGGGAAAATGTCTCCAGGGCGGCCAGCATTGTAAATAATATTCCCAAAAATACAAATTGTTAGTTTTTTTAGACCAGGTCTTAATGTATTTATATTGCTCATCACGCAAATTTGAATCGAAGTATTTGGAACGGGTTTTACAAATCATCACCGCAACATTAGGGGACATTTTTTCAATATTTGTCGGTGGCGCGGTATATTTTTCATAGGCTATGCATCCTACATATTTGTCAGGATGTTTTTTTGCTACTTCCCTGGCTACCTGATCGACAAAACCCCAAATATAATTTGAAAACAAACCTGCTTCCCCGGAATCCGTATTAAGCTGAGCCTGACATTGTGGACACTCACAAATACGCTTCATTCCATCACTGGGAACTACTCCAAAAACCTTTTTGTCCGGATTGTCATCGAATATTTTGCAAATCATATCAACCCATTGTTGTTTTACCCCCGGATTGGACAAACACAAGTTGCCTTCAGGATAATAGGTTGAAAGATTTGTAAAATCCCGTTTGCCATCAATCAATGCAAAATACTCGGGATGGGTATCCTTAAATTGCAAAAACTTACTGAATGAATGCATTATTCGAACCGGGGCCACCCCGCCGAATCCCACGCGACGAAACCATTGAGCGTCTTCAGGTTGGTTTTCGAATAAAGTAAACCAGGCATATCGATATTCGAAATGGGGAGCTTTTACAATGTTGAGATCACCGACATCAAGGCTGTTACTTTTGGGCGCCACCATCCCAAGTTCACCCGGCATATACCAACGAATATTACATGTTTTTCGTAAAAATTCATATACTCCATACAAAGTTCCGGCTTCACCAAAAGCTGCCAATTTCAATTCGGGATTATAAATTTCAACCAGCCGCCAGGGATTGCGATCTTCACAAAGTACCGGGCCGCTGTAATCTCTTCCCACTATTGCAATCCAATCATCTTTAGAAACAATCCGGAAGCCGCCATTTTTCAACCCTTTGGTATTAATACCAAGTGCTCTGCTATATTTGCTGTCACCTATGAAAATTTTCACTGCATCTTCATGGTTATTGGTTGGCGAATTTCGGATATCAATTTCTACCCCCGTCACCATAGCAATATGATCGCGTAATTCAGCGGCGGCATATTTGACAATATCAGGTGCGTTGATGTCTATAATAATTTCCGCATTACTCTTACCGTCAGAGACCAGAACCTTACCCTGAACTAAATTCGCCTCAAAACATCCTGCTATAAGGATAAAAACGATATATGTAAGATAATGTTTGCCAACCACGGCTTAGACCTTTCTGAAAAACCCGGATTCAAATCCCAATTGCAGATTAGTAACCGTTCAAATATAAATTCGTGCCCGGCAAGAACGCATCCCTTCAAAACAGACCTAAATGGGCTAAACAAGCCCGCCCTCGACCTGATCGGGGTTTTATATTTATCTCCGTGCCGACTCCGCCACGCTCCGTTTCGGATTTTCACGACTGACGCGACGCTCCGGATCGTCATTCGTTATTCGTCATTGATTCGTCATTCGTTATTCGTCATTGATTCGTCATTCTGGTTTCGTCATTCGTCATTAACTTAATGGCCAATCTATACCGTAAACACTTACGCATATTGGTATTTGAAGTGCGGCGTTTCAAATCAACTTTATCGAATCAATAACGCAAGAATGACCTCAGCATAAATACGGTGGCCGAAATCGTTAGGATGGTTAATGCCATTTCCGGCAAGGTCAAGGAATTTTTTGTTTTTCACAATTTCTTTCCAGGTCGAAGTAACATCGGCCAGCACTACGGACGAATTACATATCTGAGGCAAAATATCCCGGTATTGATCGTAATGTTCCGGTGAGGAATGAGTCCATTCCGGATTGGCGGTCATAGTAGCGACCAGGATGAATTCCGCCTGGGGATTGACCGCCCGGACGGCATCGATCTGAGCCTGAAGATTTGCTTTATAATCTTCCGGTGGAACTCGTCCGCTGGCATCGTTCATCCCCCAGGCAAGTATCACCAGATCCGGTTTTTGATCTACAACCGGTTGTATCGATGCCTTGCCCCAGCCGCTGCTCATCCCACCCTTGGACAAATTTTTGAAACTGACTTTTGCATCATATTTTTTTGCCAGGGTATCAGCTACGATTTGACCAAAAAACGGATTGAACGGAGGCGCCTGCACTACCCCGGAAGCATTGGCGCCGGTAGAAATACTGTCACCAAAAAGAACAACGTTCAAAGATTTTTCCTTGCGGAGTTTTTCCTGGGTTCGCGGCAGATAATCCCTGTTGTAAACAGGAACCGGTCCCTGCCATTTGCTGTTTTTATGTTCATAGGTAACCACCACCTGCAGGTCATGAAAAACATGCCCTTCGGAATAAAACAGGTTTCGGTCTTTACCCCGGCATGCTGGTATGGACGTTCCCTCCCAGGGGCCCGGCGGGGGATACATCTCCGCCATATTTTTACGCGGAATTCGCGAATTTTCCGTCAGGATTATGGTCCGGGAACCGGGGGTTAATATAAAATCCACGCCGGACTCATATTCCACATCGCCGGTGGCTTTTTTTACGGAAATCAATCGACTGGGCGTAAACAACAACTGGGCGCTGGGAAGGACATTTTCCTCCTGAAAAAACATCAGGCTTTCTTCATACATTACATCTGTATTCCAAAGCCATTTCCCCTGGCATAAATTTTGTTGATAGTCGATTGTTTGACTACAACCGGCAAGTAACGAAATCGTCAACAAAATAACAGCAAGATACTTTTTCATTCGATACTCCTTTAAACAGGTCTGGTCATTTGGCGCCGGCGGTAAAGTGCCATAAGCCTGGTTCGACTGAGAATTTATAATAATATTCATCCTGGCCCCGAAACTTCAGCCCTTCGACGGAATTTGTTTCCACCCCCTGCTGCCAGATGCTTTGGCCGTTTCCCTGGATGAAATTGATATTCTTAACAGCATCTTTGGGAATGCCGACCAGGGCGGTGGTTTGCCGCGGTGAATGTAAAGTAATGGAAAATTCCTTTTCACTGCTTTTGAGTGTTACTTCGATCAAGCCTTTAACCGTGGGAACAGCAGCTTCAATAAATTTCAAATGACCCATCTGGGGAAATACGTGGTAATCTTCGAAGCCGGCCTTTTCCGGAGCAATGCCGGCAACGTATTGGGACAGTAACATCAAAGCACCGCCTGACCAACCGTGATTTAAGCTACATTCACCCCATTCCTGGCGATTCCATACTTCCCACAGCGTGGTGATATCAGAATCGACCATAGGGCTGTAACGCTTTTTCATCCGGTCGAGGCCGTCCTGGGTGTTGTGCATCATGAAAAACGCTTCCAATACATACTTTTCCATGTAAGGGCTGGCATGGAACTGCTGTTTCAATACCTCTCGGATTTTCGGCCACTGCTCAGGTTCGGAAATTCCGGCAATGAGGGCCAGGGCATTGGCCCGATCATCCGTTTTTCCGGTGTATTGGGGCGACCGGTATTCGTTTCCATTCCAGAATATTTTATTGAAATTTTTCTTAATACTCTGCATTTTTTCAAGGTATTGTTTAATGTCGTCTTGATGATTGGTCAACAGCGCCATTTTAGCGACAGATTCAAGGGCCAGGTAATACCAGCCATTAGTGATGGCCACGGAATCGAAGTTTTCACCCCAGTCGGTCCAGTCCCAGTCACCGGCTCTGTAGATAACCAGTCCGTCGGAACCGATCTGCCAGAGCGAAAGGTAATCACGAACGTGAGGATAAGCCTCTTGCATGGTTTCGGAATCACCGGTATAGAAATAGTGTGTCCAGAAGCCATATCTGCCGATAGAGGTCAACAACCGCTGCGGCAGTTCCTTATCCCAGTTACCGGCGGGAACGGGTTCGTATAATACTTTATCATCCTTCTGCCATTCGACGAGGTTACTGATGGCTTTGCCAATCAAGGCATGGCTTTTTGTATCACAACTATAGAACACCTGCCCAAGGATATTAACGGTGTCGGCCCACCACTGAGCTCTTTCGCGATCGGGGCAGTCCTGAAAACAGTCGCGCATGTTCAGGATCATGGTGTTTCGGGACTTGAGCCACAAGGTATTATAGAATGGATCATCACAATGAAATGAACCGGTGAATTCGGTATTATAAGTGGTTTCTCGGTATTTTAGTTCGAGGACTTTCACGCCTTTGGGTATGGTATAGATAACCTTTTGTCCAGTAAGGTATCCGAGTGACTCGAATTCCTGTATTCCCTGCCGGGTGATGTATTCGGAACGCAGGGTGTATTGTTTGCTGACAATATAAGTGTTGGTTTGGATACCGATCGTCAGTCCGGGTGGTGCATCGATTTTCAGATATGGGGTAACAGAGGTACTGTGCGGCAATTCGCAGGTAACGGTTTGACCGGTACTGACGAAGGGAAGGGCAGGAGAGCCGGGATAATCCTGCAGGCCGTAGTCTTTCCAGAAAGGAATAGGCCGTATCCATAAACCATTCCAGGGTGCAACCGGCGGAATGCCGAACTCCTGAGGTTCCTGCCAATCGCTGTCGTCAAAGTCGGGCAGATACCACCCGATCAGGTCTTTTTGGGCATCAAAGTGAATGTTCGATTCGGATAAGCGATAATTCGGGTGTGGCGGCTGAGTTTCGCCATAGGCTTGGTAACGTTTAATCTTCCACGAGCGATCACTGGAAAACATGCTTCCGTCGATGTCCGCCTGGAAAAGAAACCCGGCTTTACCGCTGCTTTTGTGGGAGAAGCCGTCTTTCCCCCAGTACCACATTAAAACCGCGATGCAATTTTTTCCTTCAGTCAGATAACTCGACAGATCGATTTCGTCATAGTAGGTATCGTTGGGAGTAGGTCCCCGTTTGAGACCTCCTTCAAAAACGACCAGCTTGCCGTTTATCCAGAGCCAGTACTTGGAATCCACCGCTATTTTGGTGATGGCAGAGCGTGGGGCCTGAGATAGCGAAAGGATTTTTCGGTAGCAGAACCAGGAATTGACTTCTTTTTCCTTGGTTTGCAAGCCGATCCACTGGCTTTTCCAGTCGACATTGTCAGTTGCGGCGATGCCGACGTCGGTCAGAAACAAAGCCAAAATTGCAAAAGAAGAGAGGAATTTTAGTTTCATGTTCTTTTTTGGTTCTCATCGGAAAAAGTTGGTAAATAATTCATCGTTTTGACTGTAACACCTTTGAGTTTAACGCTTTAGGCCTCCGGCAT
>JAFGSR010000174.1 GCA_016934515.1 Sedimentisphaerales bacterium | reverse complement strand
TTGATTAACAGGATTTTATATCAAGTCAATCATGTTATCCTGTCTAAAAAATTTCTTTTTTAACCAACTTTTTGCGATAAGAACCAATTTTAATTTTTTGACAGGATGCCCCCGATAGATCGGGACGAAGACGCGGGGTTGACAGGAAATAATGGATATTATATATTTTAATTAACCGCGTGGGTAATAATGTTGCCCACCCTACGAAACTAATTACTTATCAACATATCAGGAATTATCTTATGCCATACAGCAAAATGAATATAGCGATGATAAGAAATATAATATTGAAGATAACGATTAGTATGGTAAGAACAGGGTCATACATTGCTTTGCACTCCCACAAATAACGATAAAATCAAATTTTGCCATTATTCATTTGAAAGCAACTCAATGCACAATATTATCTGAATTTTTCCTTAAGGTAAGCTAATCTGATAAAATAACATGTGGCGACGGATTAATAAACCCGCCGCCACATACCGATACTTAACCACTTTTCACTTCGATTCTTTTATGAGTTCTTTGGGCTTCAGCGGTTTTGGGCAGTTTGATTATCAGCACGCCTTTCTTGAACTCCGCCTGGGTCTTGTCCTCGTCGATCTCGGCAGGCAAAGGCACCATCCGCTGGAACGAACCGTAGCTGCGTTCCATGCGATAGTAGTCCCTGCCTTGGTTTTCGGTTTCCTGCTTCTTTTCGCCTTTGATGGTGATGGAGTCTTTCGACAGAGTGATATCGATATTTTTCTCGTCTATACCCGGAAGTTCGCAAGTGACTTGAACTTCCTTATCATTTTCCGTGATGTCCACATTGGGCATAAACGTGCCCACCTCACCCCGCGAAAATCCAAAAGGTTCGATATCGAAGCGACCGCGGAAGTCATCGAATAACCGATTCATTTCCTGGGCCAACGATTGAAAAGGACTGCCATAGTCCCGGCGGACATCCAAATCCCGTTGTCGCCGTTTCCAAGGAACTAAATCACCTAGTGCCATAATGCTCACCTCCTTTCGGGGCATTGTAACTTTATCCATTTTAAACAATTCATTATCCTGCTTTTACAGTAATCTTCTTGGGTTTGGCTGCTTCCGATTTTGGCAGGACCAGACGGAGCACGCCGTTTTTAACCGCCGCCTCGATTTTGTCCACATCAACCTCATCGGCAAGCGTAAAGGATCGTTCGAAATCTCCGTTTTCGTACTCGGTGTAGGAGAGCCGATGATCGGTCAATTGTTCCGGGGCGACCCGACCGGCGATGGTTAAAACTCTGCGATCAACGTTGATCTCCACGGAATTCTCATCTACACCGGGTATGTCCGAAATTAATACCAAGGCGTCAGCGTTTTCATAGATATCGGTGCGGGGAACAAATACCGTGCGTTCTCGAGTACGTTCCATCGCGGCGGGGCTTTGGGCCTCAGATTTTTCAATGTTCTGTGAAGGCTCTTTTTTAATATTGATATTTGCCATGATCATCACCTCCTTTCTTAATTGGTTTTGACTTCAATCTTTTTCGGTTTTTCGATCTCGGCTCTGGGCAAGGTCAAATGCAGAATTCCCTTTGCGAGCTTGGCCTGGACTTTATCAACGTCAACATCAAAGGGGAGCTGAACGCTCCTGACGAAGCTGCCGGTGTCGCGTTCCTGGCGGTGATAGGTTTCACCTTCCTTTAGCGAATCGGTCTTACGCGAACCACGCAGGATCATGGTGTTATCGTGAACAGAAATATCCAGATCATTTGCTTCAACGCCCGGAATCTCTGCCGTCAATATCACATCATCATCGCCGCGCCACAGATTCATCGCCGGATACTCGCGAGCAGTATATCCAGGAGAAGTGCCGAACAACTTATTCATATCCCGTTGCAATCGTCGAAATTCCCGCCAAGGTTCCCAATTCCAACCATATCTGTTTAATCCGGTGCCGAACATATCCGTCACCTCCTTTCCCAAAATAATGAAGTTTTTGTTGTAAACTTATTGCTGCTTTATTTAGCGCCACTAAATGAGCCAAGGAGCAAAATCCATGCCAGTTTTAGCGACGGTTTGCCTGGTTTATTTTAAGTTTTTGTATTTTCGAGATTTAAGTAAGCCTTGGTGTATTCACCTGTCTGTTCAAATAAAAACGACGACAGGATTTGAACTGCCAAGTTGGCAGTTTTACGAATCCTATCCAATGTGACGGAATACCAATTTCTTTCCTTCACCACCATTTGTATGGTTCATATTTTGCCTCAGTAGCCCAGGGATACCCACCGTATCTAGCATATGTAATGCCGATTCTTTTTGCGACGATTTTTGTGAGTCTGGACAACATCCCGGAATATCTGGAAAACCCTTTCGATCAGATAGGTGAGGACGATATTATTATTAACGCGGGAAAATTCGTAGAACGACTGGAGTATAGAAACGGGGGGGTATAGAAACGGGTATAAAAACGGGGACGCAGTTAGTATTTGACACGGCTATTTAATCCGTGTCATCCGTGAAAACTTGTCTCGCCGCTCGCCGTGCTAGCGCCCGTCGCAGCAGGTAGCTTTGCTTGTCATGTCGTAGCTTCATGCGAAGACAGATGCGAAGCCGGATCGGCGTAATCTGCGGATAACAATCTAAAATCAGTGTAAATCAGTGTCTAATAAGTATTTACATTATTTTTCTCATCAAAATCCCCCCGATCCATAAACACGACAGCTACCATCCAGAATCCATAATTTGTTTCATTCAGCAAAAATCAGTGTAAATCAGTGTCTAATAAGTATTTACGTGATTTTTCTCCGAAAAAAAATGTG
>JAFGSR010000173.1 GCA_016934515.1 Sedimentisphaerales bacterium | reverse complement strand
CAAGGGGGAAAATCAGGGTTCAGGGTATAGGGTTCAGGGGCTAGAAGAAGATACTAAGGGAAATTTTAATTATTAGTTATCAGTTATCAGTTATCAGTTTTTAGGTGGCAGGTAGCAGGTGAAAGGTGGCAGGTGGCAGAGGTCGGAGGTCAGAGATCAGATGTCAGAGGTCGGAGGTCGGAGGTTAGAAGGCTGAGGTTTGGGAGTCTATATGGAACCGCAGACCTGCTGCGACCAGCCGCGGCAAGCCCGTCTTGGCGGGCAGGCCCGTTGTGGCGGGCAAAAAAGACAAAAAGATTTTAGCATGAAGAAATTGTCTGCCGTGGGAGCGTCGGGTCGCCAAGCTTCGCTTGTTGCAGCAGGTTGTGGGAGGTTGACGGGGCGGGGAAGAGGGGTGTATAATGGTTGTAAACAGGGTTGATATGCAAAGTAGATGATGCGTTTGTTTTAACGAAGTAAGTTGACAAAGGTGCCGAACAGTTATAAATGCATCTGATATTACACAGGAGATAATTATGAATTTTCGAAAAATCACATCGCTGACAGCGTTTTTGTCTTTTATTATTTTGCTGATAACAAGTATTGTACTTTACATTGTGCCACACGGGAGAGTGGCTTACTGGAGTGACTGGCATTTGTGGGGATTGAGCAAGACCGAGTGGGGGAATCTTCATATCAATATTGGGGTGTTGTTTTTACTGGCAATATTTTTGCACATGTATTACAACTGGAAGCCGATAGCAAATTATTTAAAGAACAAATCGAAGCGTTTGGTTATCTTTACGAGGGAATTCAATGTAGCGCTGATATTGTTGTTGGTGTTTAGTCTGGGAACATATTTTGAGATACCTCCATTGAGTTGGGTTCTGGATGCCGGTGAATCAATAAAAGAGGCAGGAATTGAGCGGTATGGAGAACCGCCCTACGGCCATGCCGAGCTGTCGAGTTTGAAGCTTTTTGCAAAAAGGACAGAATTGGATCTTGCGGAGAGCCTGGCAAGGCTGCAAAAAGCAGGTGTGAAATATGAGAACGAGTCCCAGAGCATCCTGGAAGTTGCAGAAGCCAATGGGATGACACCAAAAGAGCTATATGAGGTTATGAAGCCGGAGCAAGTCGGCAGCGGTGAGACAGTTTCACTTCCTGAAATACCAAAGCCGGGGCTGGGCAAGCGAACCTTGAAAAGTTTATGCGACGAATACAATTTGGA
Source organism: Sedimentisphaerales bacterium (assembly GCA_016934515.1). Lineage (GTDB taxonomy): Bacteria > Planctomycetota > Phycisphaerae > Sedimentisphaerales > SM23-30 > JAFGSR01. The sequence continues at coordinate 23,629 of JAFGSR010000173.1, read as the reverse complement.
TATAGCAGAAGTGATACAGGCGTTGGAGAAGCAGGATATTCATGCCGGTGCAGAGATGGATATTAAGACGATTGCAGAACAAAATCAGACGAGTCCAATGGAGGTTTATGCTGTTATTTGGAGTAATGTGAACAACAGCCAGAACGAGGCGGAGAAGGTTATTCACTTGTTTAATGGTAAGGATCTGAGCGGTTTTTATACGTTTTTGAAAGATAGTGGGCGTGATAGTGATCCGAAAGAGGTCTTTACCGTAAAAGACAGCATGATTCGAATTTCGGGTGAAGAATGGGGCGGGTTGGTGACACAACAAGACTATGAAAATTATCATTTGATTGCGGAGTTCAAATGGGGCGGGAAAACCTTTGCCCCGCGATTGGAAAATGCGCGGGACAGTGGGCTGGTGATTCATTCCCAGGGTGATGATGGTGCATATGGGGGCTGGTGGATGTTCGGTATCGAAGTGCAGATGATCGAGGGTGGTACGGGCGACTTTATTGTAGTGTCGGACGGGCGGAAAGATTTTTTGATGACCTCTGCGGTTGACAAGAACGGGCACGTTTACCAGGAGTCCGGCACCGCGAGGACATTTTATGGCGGGCGTATTGACTGGTGGGGTAGGGACCCCGATTGGAAGGACGTAATAGGATTCAGGGGAAAACAGGATGTTGAGAAGCCGTTAGGTCAATGGAATCGGCTGGAGTGCATTGCCCAGGGTCAGACGATTACGGTTTTATTAAACGGGGTAGTGGTTAACCGTTGTTTGGATGTTCAGCCGCGCAAAGGGAAAATCCAGATTCAGTCGGAAGGTGCGGAAGTATTTTTTCGGCGATTCGACCTGATTCCGCTGGCAGAGGAAAAAAAGGTGGAATAAATTACAACCAATGGGCATGATAATGCCGGGCAGGCCGGTGGCGGACAGGTTGGGATGAAGTTTTTTTTGTGCATTGCGTTTGCTCAAGACACCGGTTTTCTGTTTAGTCGAGTTGAGCCAAAAAATATTATATGGGAAAAGTCAACTAAGGTGAAGATGGGGTGAACGTTTGCCAGGGTTATATGGAAAGTCCCAGATGAAGGAAGTGGAAAAAATAATTTCAATTCCGAGAGCATTGATATTTCTGGTTATTATTGGGCTGGCTATTTCTCGTGGGTATTGTGGCACATTTTCATTTGCAATTATTGCCGACCCGCACATCGACGGGAGCGCAGAGCATGTAAGGAAATTTGAGGCTGCGGTTAACTGGTTGATTGATAATAAGGACAGTAAGGACATAGAAATAGTAGTGGTGGCAGGAGATATTGCATGGGGTGGGGATGGGGAGGTCAGGAATCTGGAAGTTGCAAAAGAAATACTCGACAGATTGAATAGTGTGGGTATTGCATATGTTCCATTGATAGGTGATAACGAAGTCCAGGCTGGTTGTGAGAAAGAGTATAGTGAGGTTTTTGGGGGGCAATATCAGTACCTTTGCGGGGTTTTTGAGAATTGGCAGAAAGCGTTTTTTTCTGTTGAGGGTAAATATTTTCAGAATTTTTCCTTTGATTATAAGGATTGTCATTTTATATGTGCGGACTTTGCATCGCGGAAAGCCGGTGATGAAGGAGGAGTGCTTCACGATTTTAGGGGTGGTACATGGCCATGGTTTAAGAATGATATTGAAAAATGCACTAAGGCAAAAAAAGAAAATATAGTTATTATGACGCATATAGGGATGTTTCGAACGGGAATTCAGGTAGCTGACCAATATCTTTTTTCGAAGAGTGAGATGGAGAAAATAAAAAAGTTTCTTTACCCATACAGGAAACATGTTGATTCGAATTATGCGGGACATATTCATCAGAATTGGCATGCAACAGTTTGGTCCGGTTGGTTTAACACATTGTATCAGGTTAGGGTGACGGATGAACCATGGTACGATACGAGATGGCCGGAGAGCGACGATCATGAGTTAACGGTTAGATGGGTACAGGTGGATAATGGTGGGGAAACGATTATTTATGATCAGCACATCGTGGACGTAGGTAATGAAAATACTAAAAAGGATTTAGAGACGGGAGAAGAGGCCCGGGAAATTTTTGATCCAAATTCTTTAATAGGTGAATCGGAAGAATCTTAGGAGTGAGTTATGAGTTTAGTAAGTAAGAACATGAGGTGTTTTGGTGCTTGGGTGATATGCAGTCTGATATTATGTGGGATTTTTGCCGGTGCGGTATGGGGGGAGGGTGAAGGTGGGATAGAAGTGTCCTGGAGTCATTTTCCTGATCGGTCGCATGCATTTATCTGGCGGAACTGGGAATCGGTGGGATTGGAGAAGATGGCGGAGGTTTTGGGGACGGACGAGGGGACGGTGGAAGAGGTGGGGCTTTCTATGGGATTGCCACGGTATGTTGAGCCGGGAAGTGTGTATATGGATCGCGGCTATATATCGATAATCCGGCGGAACTGGCATCTTATATCATACGAACAAATGTTGACGCTGTTGGGATGGGAGGCGGAACGTTTAGATTTCACATTGCGAGAGGATGATGGAGTATTGTGGAAGCTGGGAGGAGGTAAGGGTGGTAGGGAGCTCAAGTTTATCAAGCCGGACGAGGCGGCGAAGAAGCGGTGCGCGGAGATAAAGGGATTGGTTAAGATGCATTTTGGCGGGGAGTTGGGTAAGTCGGGGGAGAAGCGGTTTGGGTTTGTGGAAGAAATATCCAAGGTTGACGAGAAGGGGAAGCCGATTGTTTTGTCGAAGGGGGTCAAGGAGGAGCCGATACGATTTTTGTATTCGTATTTTGGCCTTTATGGTGATCCGCTATTAAATCCAGAGTTGGATCCATATCCGGAGGGATTGCTGGGTCGGTTGAGCGAGCTGGGAGTTAATGGGGTGTGGATGCATACGGTTTTGCGGCAGTTAGCGCCGAGTAAGACGTTTAAGGAATTTGGTAAAGGGTGTGAGCAGCGGTTGGAGAATTTGCGGAAACTGGTAAATAAATGCAAGCGGTATGGTATCAAGGTTTATTTATATATGAACGAGCCTCGAGCTATGAAAGAGGAGTTTTTTGTGGGCCGGGAGGAGATGAAGGGAGTGAGGGAAGGAGATTATTTTGCGTTATGCAGCAGTGTACCAGAAGTGAGGGAGTGGATTACCGAAGCATTAAAACATGTTTTTAGCACGGTTCCGGGGCTGGGCGGTATATTTACGATTACGGCGTCGGAGAACCTGACGAATTGTTACTGTCGTGACAATGGATTGCAATGTCCGCGTTGCGGGAAGCGCAGGGCGGCTGATGTTATTGGGGAATTGAACAAGGCGATGGCGTCGGGAGTATGGCAAGGCAATCCGGAAGCTACAGTGATTGTGTGGGATTGGGGATGGAAGGATGGTTGGGTGAAGGATATTATCGGTCAGCTTCCGAAAGAAGTATATTTGATGAGTGTGAGCGAATGGTGTAAGCCGATTGTACGGGGTGGGGTAGCGAGTGAGGTGGGAGAATATTCGCTATCGGCGGTTGGTCCGGGTCCGCGGGCGTTAAGGCACTGGGGCTGGGCAAAAGAGCGGGGGGTAAAATGTATTGCGAAGATCCAAACAAACTGTTCGTGGGAGCTATCGGCGGTGCCTTATCTGCCGGTGATGAACCTGGTGTCGAGGCACGTTGAAAATTTGTCGAAGGCAGATGTGGATGGTCTGATGCTAAGCTGGACCCTGGGAGGGAGCCCGTCGCCGAATCTGCAACTGGTGCGTCAGTTCAGCCAGGGGGCGAGAAGTGCAGAGTCGGCGATGCGGAAGGTGGCGACGGCAAGGTATGGGGGAGAGGCTTTGGAAGAAATTTTGAGCGGGTGGACGAAGTTCAGTGAAGCGTTCGAGGAGTATCCTTTTCATATCGATTATGTTTATACGGGTCCCACGCAGATGGGGCCGGCGAATCTGCTTTATGCCAAGCCAACGGGTATGAAAGCGACGCCGGTGGGTTATCCCTTTGATGATGTGGATGGTTGGCGGGCTATTTATCCGGGAGAAGTGCTGGGCGAGCAGTTTGAGAAAATGGCATTGGGCTGGCAGGAGGGTTTGGTTGATTTTGAGAAAGCATTAGAAAAAATCGACAGTTCGAAGGAGAAGGAGAATCTTAAAGAGGATTATCGGATTGCCGAGGCGGCGTTTTTGCATTTTAGGAGTGTGGCGAATCAGATTAAATTTATATTGGCTCGGGACGATATAAGGTTGAAGCGAATCCCGGTGGAGGAAAGAAAAGCCCGATTGGATGCTATATCAGGGATTGTAAGAGAAGAGATGGGCTTAGCTGAGCGGCTTTATGTTATAAGCAAAAAAGACTCGCGAATTGGATACGAGGCATCAAATCAGTATTATTATTTTCCGATGGACATGATAGAAAAGGTGATTAATTGTGAGTATATACTGAAGAAGGTGAGGACGGAAGGTTCTTTGAATTAGGGATTGCGATAGGGGTCTTTATGGTTGATTGAATTTTGAATGGTGGAGGTTGGGATCGGTTTACAATTATGTGAACGGAGGGTTTTGGGGTGGTTAAAAAGGTTTGTGTTTTTCCGGTTGTTTTATCAGTAGTATCAGGAATCAATTCGTGTCGTCGGCAGCGGATATATGCGGATAGTACGACCACGGTGAGGTTAAAAGACAATCAAATTTTGATCGTTAAGTTCAATGATACCTATGGTGCAGTTCAGTTGCTTGATTGTAATGATAACTCTGGGCGATATAAATGGTGGCTTCTGGGGAAGGGAGAGGATGATTTTTCGGCGGAAAATATTGAATCCGGGGAATCTGAGGTTTTTGAAAAGTATGTAGAAATAGGGAAAGATGCTAATGGAGGCATTATTTCAAAAGATGCCGGGAGTGTGCTGTTTATTGAATTTGGTGAATTTGCTATCGAGTGGAGCGCGTCTAACTGGCTGTATGTTGATAGTGAATATGATTATCGGATATTAGATATTGGTGAAATTTTCGAAGTGGGGAAAGTAGATTGGTAGAAGGCTTGAGGGGAGAGAGAGAGATGAGGAGACGGCAATAGGTACTGTGATGAAAAAGTTGTTTTTGATAATTCGGTTGATTGTTTTTGTGCTGCTGTTTGGGATTGGGGGGCTTGGTGTGTATTTGGGAGTTGATTTACTTAGGCATTATGGGTGGTCTTGTGGGAAGATTCGTGATTATGAAGCGGTTTGTTTGCCAGTGGATTTGTCGGTTGCGAAGGAATACCGGGGAATATTCAAGCAGAAGTATATTCCGGATCATGGTAAGCAGTTGCGGTTGGAAGTGGATCCGAGTTTTGATTCGAGAGAGGAGATGGTGGCGGCTATTGGGGGTGTTGAGGTGAGAATTTTGATAACCAAGCCTGGTGGGGAGGTGGTGCTGGATGAGCAGGTGAAATTTGATGGTTCTCAGTTTTGGGATGTGGCGGATGGTGGTGTGTGCGGTGGTTATGCGGAGATAGCGGCGAATACACCTTGTTTGTTATATGATCTGTCGGGCGCAGGTTATGAAGGCTGTGAATTTTTGTTGGAGGTGAAACAGCCAAGCGAGGGGATGGCGGGGTATCAGCAGGTGTTGGTGAGTAAAAATGTTTATTGCCGGACTGCAGTAGAGTTGAGTACCGGTTTGGGCAAGGTGTTTGTGGTGGTTGGTGGGGTGTTAGTGCTGGGAGGGCTGGTGGTTGGGGCGAGGTGGATTAGGCGTTCGGTAAAGTGAGGAGTTATTTTGCCCCTTCAGGGCTGGAGAGGTTTTTGTTTGTGTTTACCCAGGGCGATGCCCTGGGCTATTTTATTTCGCCCCGTTGGGGCTTGGATGCGGAAGTAGCCATGGATATTAAGAAGTTTTGTTTATATGGTGTTTTGTTGGGTGTTTTGTGGGTGTGTGGATGTACGGTGGAGAGGGAGGTTGATTTTGTTGAGCGGTTGAGGGGGGCGGAGACGGTGCAGATTGATTTGGGATTTGGGTATTTCAAGGGGCGATCCAGCGAAAGTATTGCATCTGAGGTGGCGCTGAACGGTCACGATGGTGTGTATATTTTGGTGCTTGATGAGCGGTGGGTGGATAAGGGGCTGATTGAGGAGTTTCATAAGCGTGGGGTAGCGGTGGGGGCGATGTATATGGCGGTGTGTTCTTACAATCCGGAAGATATTTTGCCGGAAGGGTGGCGAGAGTGGCAGATGGAGTCAACGGGAGGGATGAGGGTGAGGCACTTGTCATTTGTGCATCCGGGTTATCGGGAATGGATGAAGAAGCGGATTGTTAAGGCGTTTGGTGATTTTGGTTTTGACGGGTTTGCGTTTGCGGAGCCTTTTTACCCGATGTACAACGGTACGCCGGAGCCGGGGCAGTTTATGGATGTGAGTGAGAATTTTCAGAAGGCGTTCAAGCAAGGGACGGGGAGGGAGTTTTTTCCGAATTTTACGGATGCGAGTGATCCGCACTATTATAAGACGGACAGAGATTTGTACCGGGATTGGGTGGATTTTCGGGTTGAGGCGATAGTGGGATTTTATGATGAGGTGGTGAACGGTGTGGGCGGACTGCGAGAGCGGTTTCCGGAGGTGCTGATTTGTACGTGGACGGTTCAGGCGGACGCGCCGAATGGGCTGGAGTTGTTGCGGGAGATCGATGGGCAGGACCCGGAGGAACTGGTGCGGGTGGTGAAGCCTGATGTTCATTTTGTTCAGACGCACTGGCCGGACTGGGTGAGGAGTGATTTGCCGGCGGATTATGCGAAGAATTATGCGCCTTACTTTGAGGCGGCGAGGCGGGCGGATCCGGAGGTGGGGATTGGTGTGCAGGCGGATGTGGGGTCGATTGCGAAGATGCGGAAGAGCCGAAAGTGGTATAATGATTTTGTGAAGGCTTGTGCGGAGGCGGGGGTGGATACGACGACGTATTATCAGTTCTGCTTGAGGGGCGAGTTATATGAAGAGGCTCCTGCGTTGAAGAAGGTGCGGTTGAGCGGGCCGGGGAGGATCAAGCTATGTTTTGATCAGCGGATTGGGCCTGATTCGGCAGGTTTGATGGAGGGGCGGGTACTGGAAGAGGCTGAAGGCGGAGGGAAATTTGAGATTGTGGGTGCTGAAGTTGACGGGAACATCCTGATAGCAACTCTAGACCGGCCAGTGAAGGTCGGAACGGTTTTGAGGGTTCCGGTGGGGGGGATAGATGATATGCCATCGGCGAGGGTGGCAACGAGTCATGTTGATCCGAAGCCTTACGGGCCGGTGAATAAGATAGCGGAGGGGACGGTTGCGGTTATGCGGATTGACGCTGATTATGACTGATTTCAGTTATGGGCAGGGATAATGCATGAAGCGGGTTGCATGATGGGGTGGAAGTGGTGTATAATGTAGATAGGAATGCCACCTTGTTAATGGTCGATTGTTCGATTGGTGGTTGTTACCGGCTATTCTGTAATTCTGTTTTTTACATGGAAAGGAGTCTGATTATGTTGGATCTGATACATAAAATCCTCTACACGGGAATAGGTTTTGCTGCGATGACGGAGCAGAAAGCCAAGGAGATTGCGGCGGAGTTGGAGAAAAAGGGAGAATTATCGTCGGAAGAGGGCAAGAAGTTTGCGGATGAACTGGTGGCTAAGGCGCGGAAGCAAAGTCAGGAGTTTCGTCAGGGTGTAAACGATGAGGTTAATAATGTGCTGAATAAGCTGCATCTGGCGACGCGGGCGGATGTTGAGGCGTTGGAGAAACGGATTGAGCAGTTGGAAGGCAAGTGTGCTAAGGAGCACTGTGCTGAAGAAGAATAATAAAAATGACGAATTAAGAAGCCCGACCCGGCTTCGCCAAAGCGCTTCGCCGCGGCAAGATGACGAATCAATGACGAATTATGAATGTCGAATGTTCAAGAAAGACCACCAAGACCTAAGAGTTTTGGCTGGATAACAGGATGCCGGCGAGACACCGGTGGTACGTAATGTTGGTGAGAATTTGTTCAGTCCATATAAGAATTATCGATATTTGAGGCGATATCAGCAGATCATTACGACGGTGGCGCGTCATGGTTTTGGAGAGCTGGTGGGTCGGCTGAATCTGTTTTCGCTGCTGAAGCTGAAGCGGAGTGACGGGGAGGTGCAGACGAGTAAGGCGATGGCGCGGGCGGTGCGTTTTCGTTTGATGCTGGAGCAGTTGGGTCCGACGTTTATTAAGTTGGGTCAGGTATTATCGACGCGTCCTGATTTGCTGCCGAGTGATATTGTGGTGGAGTTGGCGAATCTGCAGGATGGGGTGACGGCGACGGGTTGGGAGGAGATGCAAAAGGGGCTTAGCCGGGATGATTTGGAGATTTTGGCCGAGTCGTTTGATGAGTTTGATACCGAGCCGATAGCGAGTGCATCGATTGCGCAGGTGTATCGGGCGCGGCTGCGTTCGGGCGAGGATGTGGCGGTTAAGATAATTCGGGCGGGTACGGAGAAGGTGTTTCGGGATGACATGATAATTCTGGAGCATCTGGCGGGGCTGATACAGACGCATGTGGCGGAGGCTCGGCAGTGGAATACCAAGGCGATTGTGAGTCAGTTGCGGAATTCGATCGATCATGAGCTGGATTTGCAGCATGAGGGTCGGAACGCGGATATATTTCGGGGGAATTTTTCGGATGACCCGACGGTATATGTGCCGAAAATTTACTGGGAGCATTCGAGTAGGCACATGCTGGTGATGGAGTTTGTGGATGGGCGGCCGATGGCGGAGTTTTTTGAGGATGGTGTGGATTTGTCGGTTCGTAAGGAGTTGGCGAATAACGGGGCGCGGATTGTTTTGCGGCAGGTGTTTGAGCATGGATTTTTTCAGGCGGATCCGCATCCGGGCAATGCGTTTGTGATGGATGGCGGGGTGATATGTTTTTTGGATTTTGGTATGTTCGGGCGGCTGGATCAGAAGTCGCTGGAGATTCTGGGGCGGGTTTTGTATGCGATCAGCAAGCGTGATATTGATCGGTTGTTTCGAGCGGCACGGGATTTGGGGGTGTTGCCGGGGGAGGACAATCCGGAGTTGAAGATTGCGGTGTTGGATTTGCTGGAGCAGTATCACGGGTTGCCGTTGAAGCAGATCGATATGCGGCAGTTGTTTCGTGACATTATTCAGTTGGTGTCGCGTTTTCATATTGGGATACGGCATGATTTTTTGTTTTTGATCAAGGCGATCGGTACGATTGAATCGACGGGGCGGAAGCTGGACGGCGATTTTGATATGATGTCTCAAATTGGGCCGTTTGTGCGAAAGATGTTGACGAGGCGGTTTTCGCCGCAGTCGATACTAGAGGATTCGAAGCGGTTTGCGGAGGATGTGTCGTTGTTGGCGCGGGAGATGCCGGAGCATTTTCGGGAGATATTGCGGCAGATTCGGTTGGGGCAGGCGAAGCTGGAGTTTCACCATAAGGGTCTGGAGAGGCCGATGGCGGAGCTTAACCGGATGTCGGATAAGATGATTTTGGGGATTATAGTTGGGGCGTTGATTATTGCGTCGTCGTTGATGGCGCATGCGGACATTGGGCCGAGTTTTTTGGGATTTCCGGTGATCGGGAGTATCAGTTTTTTGATAGCTGGGGTGACAGGTCTGTGGATTATTTTTGATATTTTGCGCAGTCGGAAGAAATAGGGTTCAGGGTTCAGGTAAATGGGATTTTAGCAGGAAAGGATTTTGAGATGATTGGGACGTTTGCGTTTTCAGGATTGGCGTTACAGGATTCGCTGGCGTCACATGCAGCCAGCCGGGACAGTATTGATGCGAAGCACCAGGCGCGTCAGGCTAAGGCTCAAGTTAAGGTTTTGGAAGCGAATTTGGCCAAGGCGTTGATGATTAATGAGGCTTTGTGGGAGATTATTCGCGATAAGCTGAATTTGAAGGACGAGGATTTGTATAACAAGCTTTATGAGGTTGATATGCGGGACGGGCAGTTGGACGGTAAGAATCAGCGGTCGGTATCTGAGTGTCCGAAATGTCATCGAAAGAATTCGCCTCGTCATGGGGCATGTATTTATTGTGGTGAGGTGATTGATCAGAGTGTTTTTGGTTTGGAATGATTTTAAGAAAGCCTGAAGCCTGAAGCCTGAAGAGAAGAAATGCTGAAAATCTGATTTATAAGGTGTGAAAGTCAAAATTTGGAGAATATGATGAGAAATTTATGGTTGGCAATGATTCTTTTTGGGATGTTGGTGTTGGGGATTGGTGGTTGTGGGGGAGGGGGCGGTGATGGATCGGGTGCGGGTGGAGGTGAGCAGCGGGAGTTATTGTTTTATTGTGGGGCGGGTCTGAGTGAGCCGGCGGAGGAGTTGGTTAAGGTGTTTGGGGCGGAGCATGGGGTGAAGATGGTGACGGATTTTGCGGGCAGTGAGGTGCTGATGTCGAAGATTAAGTTGGGCCGAAGCGGGGATTTGTATATGCCGGGCGATAAGCATTATGTTGACCAGGCGGTGGCGGAGGGATTTATCGGGCAGCGGCGGTCGGTGTGTTATTTTGTGCCGACGATACTGGTGCAGAAGGGTAATCCGAAGGGGATTACGGGATTGCGGGATTTGCTGAAGCCGGGTGTTAAGCTGGGGCTGGGCGATGAGCGGGCGTGTGCGATCGGGCGGAAAGTGAAAAAGATTTTCGAGAAGAATGGGATTGAGTGGTCAGAGGTTCAGAAGAATTTGAAGTATCAGTCGCTGACGGTGAATGACCTGGGGGTGCAGATTGAGGCGAAATCGCTGGATGCGGTGGTGGTCTGGGATGCGGTGGCGAGGCAGTTTGTGCAGAACGGCGAGGCGGTGAGTTTGCCGGTGGCGGAGAATATTATTTCGACGGTTGATATTGGGGTGCTGGAATTTTCGAAAAATAAGGAGTTGGCGGAGCAGTTTGTGGAATTTGTCGATTCGGCGAAGGGTCAGGCGATTTTTGCGAAGCATAATTACCAGACGACGGAACCGAAGGCTGAATGAAACCGCTGATGCACGCCGATCCGACTCCGCTTAAGCTTTGCCGCGACAAGTTGAACGCGGATTTTAAGAGAGCCACAAAAAACACAAAATTCACAAAAGAAATTTTACCATGAAGAACTTGAAGAGCATGAAGGAAATGAAATATTGGAATTTGAGTTTTGGATGAGAGAAATTTAGCCACTAAAAAGCACCCGTCGAGGCAGGAAAGCACTAAGAAGATAATGGCGAATGACGATCCGCCGCGTCTGCGACACGTCGCGACGGGAGCTCGAATGCAGATTTAATGACGAATTGTGAATGACTAAGCAGAGCAGCAAGGTATTTGGGTTAAATTAAGGTGGATTGGGGGGGAAGTTGGTGAAATAGCTTGTTTCTTGCCTGGATGGGGGATTGCATCTATAATGTAGGGGTGTGCGAAGTGTATAATTTGCAAAATTTTAGAATATTAGTTTATTGCGCCCCTTTGGGGCTATGAAAAAAACTTACTGATGATTACCCAGGGCGATGCCCTGGGCTGTTATATTATGCCCTTACAGGGCTGAGTATGAATACGCAGGTGTTGATTTATTTTGGCGATTTTAACCGAAAGGTGATGTGATGGATGTGTGGTGGGCTTATTTGTTGTTGGGACTGACGTGCGGGATATTGAGTGCGACGTTTGGAGTGGGCAGCGGGATATTGATGGTTCCGGCGTTGGTGATTTTGTTCAATCTGGGGCAGAGGAATGCGCAGGGGACATGTCTGGCGGCGATGGTGGTGATTTCGCTGGCGGGGGCGATACAGTATAAGCTGAATCCGAACATTGAAATTAATATGAAGCTGGTGGTGTTGTTGGCGTTAGGCGGCATGGCGGGGGCGATGGTGGGTTCGTCATTGGCGGTGTGGTTGCCGGCGAGGGTGTTGCGTAAGTTGTTCGCGGTGATGTTGGTGTTGGTGGCGGTGAGGATGTGGATGTACAAGCCTCCGGCAAAGAGAGTTCCACGATCGGATGCCAATGTTCAGCAATCTGTCGGCGGTAATGCAGCGGAAACACCGAAAACGACGGAATGAATTTATGAGTAGCAATAACAACAAAACTTTTCCGGTGCGGGGGATTCGCAGCAGAATGTTTACGGTGACGATTTTTGTTTTTTTGGCGATTTTTGTGGTGGGGGCGGCGCTGTTGATAGTGGCGGATGCGTTATATGTGGATGCCGACGCGGTGCATACGGTGCTGACGGACAGCAATATTCGGCATGCGTTGTGGATGAGTGTGTGGACCAGTTGCACGACAGTGACGATTTCGCTGGTTTTTGCGGTTCCGATCGGCTACGCGTTGAGTCGGTATCGTTTTTTTGGGCACGCGCTGGTGGATACGATAGTGGATCTGCCGATTGTGTTTCCGCCGCTGGTGGCGGGGTTGACTTTGCTGGTGTTCTTTTCGCAGACGCATATTGGTCGGTGGATTCAGGATATGGGACTGGAGTTTGTTTTTCAGCCCAAGGGAATTGTGTTGTGTCAGTTTGTGGTTTCGGCGAGTTTTGCGATTCGTTCGGCCAAGAGCACTTTTGACGATGTGGACCGGCGTTTGGAAAATGTGGCGTTGACGCTGGGTTGTACGCACTGGGGGTCATTTTTTTATGTGTCATTGCCATTGGCGTTGCACGGGATTATCGCGGGTGGGATTTTGACGTGGGCGCGTGCGTTTGGGATTTTCGGGCCGTTGATGATTTTTGTAGGTTCGTTTCGGGGGCGGACGGAGGTGCTGCCGACGACGATTTATCTGGAGCAATCAATCGGTCATCTGGAAGTTGCTTTGGCGGTGGCGTTGTTGTTGATCAGTGTGGCAGGATTGGCGTTGGTGAGTATTCGTCTTTTGGGGGGGCGGGCGATGTTGAAATTGTAATGAGTTGAAATTTAATAAGGTGGTCACGCTGTAAACAAAATGAAACCGCCGATACACGCCGATTAACGCGGATTTGTTAGGTGTTAGGTGAAATCAAGATTGTCAGTTAACAAAAACACAAAAATCGCAAAATTGCATTATGGTCTCGGTTTTTTTTCTGAGCAGGATAAGCAGGAAGCTGAAAGATAGAATTTTGAAACGAATTGTTTTGAAGTGAATTTTGGGTAATAATTTTGATACGTACTAAGCAGTTAACCTATGAAATTGGTGATTTTCAACTGAAAGAGGCGAATTTTCAGTTGGGTCATGGAGAATATTTTGCGTTGCTGGGACCACCGGGGGCGGGCAAGAGTATTTTTCTGGAGTGTCTATGTGGTTTGCGTCGTCCGCTGAGCGGGAAGATATTTCTGGACGGGCGGGATGTTACCCGGCTGGAGCCCCGGCGGCGTAAAATTGGTTATGTACCGCAGGATTATGCATTATTTCCGCACTTGACGGTGGAGCGGAATATTCAGTTTGGATTGCGTCGCCGGGGTTTTGCTCGCCTGGAAATAAACCAGCGGGTGATAGAGACGGCGGAGCGGTTGGGGATTCGGAAACTGTTGGGTCGATCAATAAATGGCTTGAGTGGTGGGGAGCGTCAGCGGGTGGCGTTGGGTCGGGCGTTAGTGCTGGAGCCGAAGGTGCTGTTGCTGGACGAACCGGTGAGCGCTCTGGACGAATCCACCCGCGAGACGGTTTGCGGTGATTTGCGTCGATTGCAGCAGCAGTTGAATTTGACGATAATTCATGTCAGTCACAATCTGGAAGAGGCGTTTTCGGTTGCGGACCGGGCGGGCATTTTGCGGGGTGGAGTATTTCAGCAGGTCGGAATGATGGATGAATTGCTGCGTCGGCCGGTAAGTGAATTTGTGGCGAGATTTATGCGTTGCGAGAATATATTGACCGGCAGGTTGACGGGGCTTTCTGAGCGGGGGCCTTTCAGTGTGGTCCGGGTGGATGAAGTTGATTTTTTGATGCCGGAGATTTTGCGGGGCGGGACGGTTAAGTTTGTGGTTCGTCCGGAGAACATTGTGGTTTCGAGAAGTGCAGAACAGGAAGGTGCCGGGCAAGGGGATTCTGAGCAGGATGGTGCTGTGAAGATGGTAATTCCGGTGAAATGTGTTCGGGCGGCGGATCGGGGGGCTTATGTCCGGTTGGTTCTTGAAGCGGCGGGGCTCAGGTTGATTGCGCACGTTTCGCATCAGAGTTTTACTGAGTTGCCGATTCCGTCAGGAGTGCCGCATGGGCGGGGGGGCGATCTTTGCGCGGTAATCCGGCCACAAAATGTAAAGGTTATTACCGAGGAGAAGTAAGTTACTGGGAAATAAAGAGATACAAGCCTGGATGAGTTATTGTGGTTGAATATGCTTACGGGGGGTTATATAATGTATAGCAATACCTCGTTGATAGTGGGGTTGAGCCTGAATGACTTGATTGGAGTTTTTTTCCCAGAAAAGAGGTTATCGGAATGCAAAAGCAAAGATTGATTTTGGGTATGTTGGCGGTGATGGTTTTGGGGTCGGGGGCGTCGGCCTGCCAGTATAGCATCCGGGATGTTGGATTTGCGTGTTACCCCAACGAGCATTATCGTTTTTATGGTTATGTAAATAATGAGACTCCGGCGGCGACGAAAGAAGCGTTGGAGCAGGTTGCTTACACAGCGTTTCTGGACAGCAACATTAAGTTTGAAATAATGAATGTTGATGAGAAGCCTGCGGACTACCCGCCGTTGAAATATTTGCGGGAGAATAATATTAAGGAGTTTCCTGCGGGGATTCTGTTGAGTCCTTTGCGTGATAAGCAGGAGCGTAGCCGGGTGATTAAGTTGGTTGATCCGGCCAAACCGATTAAGGATAGTATGTGGGATGCGTTGGAAGAGATAGCGGTTTCTCCGGTTCGAGATAAAATTATTGCGGACATTATTAAATCATTTGGAATAGTGTTGTTGGTTGAGAGTGAGGACAAGGTTGCCAACGAGTTGGCGCGAACTTACATTGGTGAAGCGATTGCGAATCTGACGAAAATGATTCCTGATTTTCCGCGTTCTATGTATATGCCGCAGGATGTTACTATAGGTAATCCGGTTATGCATGCAATAACTGCTCAGTCGCGTCAACAAGAAGCGGCATTGTTGTGGAGTCTGGAGTTGGCGGATAAGCCGGCGGATGAGACGCTGGTGGTGGTTATGCATGGTCGTGGTCGCCAGATTGGCTGGGTGCTGAGCGGGGATGACATCAGCACGGAAACCATTACAAATATTCTGGCGGTTATCGGTCAGGATTGCGAGTGCAATCTGCCGCGAAGTTGGATGACGGGCAGGTTGATTCCGTTGCGTTGGGACGAGAAGACCCGGGCGGATATGGTTAAGACGTTGGGATTTAATCCGGAAAGTCCGATGGTTTTGAGTGAGATAAGTATGATAATCGGCAGGGGGGCGTTGGGGCCGGATCCGGGTCCGGATAATTTGATTTCGGCGAGCACCGCACCTGGAGGTTATCGTGAGTTTGCGGTGGTGTTTGAACCGGCAGGGACGGAGGAACCGGAACCGGTGGAAGCAGCGGGGCCGGAAGCGACGGTTGAACCTGTGGCGGACTCGGCAAACGGGGCGGGGCAGGTCCCGGGTGGTGATTCGGTGGCGGTGGTGGATTCAGCAGCAAATTCCCCGGAAGCGGCGGAATCTTCCACGGAAGAGGTTATGCCGGTGGTTGGTTCTGTAAAGCCGATGGCTTTGATAGTGGTGCTTTTGGTGTTTTTGATTTTGGTAGCAGGATTGATTATTTTGGTTAAAGCCCAGAGGAAAAATCAGTGAAGACATTCGGATTGATTTTTAAAGAGATTATGCACCGCAAGATAAATTTTCTGTTAGGCTTGTTGGCAGTGATTCTTACGGTGGCGTTTTTTGTAGGTTCGGTAACCGTCGGTCAGGCGTCTCACCGAGAGACGGTGCGACTGATGCGTAACATGGGGATGAACCTGCGGATTGTGCCCCGGCAGACTGACATGACGGTGTTTTGGGATAAGCGGTTTTCTGATTACACGATGCCTGAAGATCATGTGAAAGTGTTGGCCCATCATAAGAAATTTACGGCTAATCATTTGCTGGCGACGCTGACCCGGAAAGTTACGGTCAGTCATAACGGCAAGGAATTTCAGGTGTTGTTGACGGGGATAGCGCCTGAATATTTTCCGCCGGGTAAGGAAAAGCCGAGTATGAGTTTCGAGATTGAGCGGGGCCGGGTATATGTAGGTTATCAGTTGGCCCAGGACATGCAGTTGCTGCGAGGCGAGAAGCTTGAGATTGGCGGTAAGCAGTTGTTGGTAGAACGTTGCCTGGCGGAGACGGGTACACCCGAAGGGGACGATATTCGGATTCAGTGTAATATTCTGGATGCCCAGGAGATTCTGGGTATGCCTGACCAGATCAATGAGATTAAGGCCATTGATTGTATGTGTCTGGAGGTGGAGTCCGGTGAAAGTCGTGAGGTGACCGTAGCCCGGCTGCGGAGCGAGTTGCAGAAGGCTTTGCCCGACATAGAAGTGTTTCAGTGGCAGACGCTGGCCCAGATTCGTCATGATCAGCGGTTGATGATGCAGCGGTATTTTGCAACGCTCGTGCTACCTTCGGTGGTTCTGGTTTGCGTGCTTTGGGTGGGAGTTTTGACGATGATTAACGTGCGCGAGAGGCGGCAGGAGATTGGGATTTTACGTGCTTTGGGCTACGGTGGCGGAAAAGTGGCGTCGTTGTTTTTGGGCAAGGCGTTGCTGATTGGTTTGATTGGGGCGGGATTGGGGTTTTTGCTGGGTACGGAGATGGCGTTGACGTTTGGGCCGCAGGTTTTTCGTGAAACTGCCAAGGGGATCAAGCCGTTGTATGATTTGTTGATGTGGTCGCTGCTGGCGGCGCCGATGTGTGCGTCATTAGCGAGTTTTATACCGACTATGATTGCGGTAGCGCAGGATCCGGCCCAGACTCTGCGAGAGGAATAAACAATAAGGACGGGTACAAGCATGGTTCATCTTTCCAAGATCAGTAAAATATTTCAGACGAGAAGAGGTCCGGTAGCGGCCCTTGACAATTTGGACCTGGATATTGAACCGGGTGAATTTGTAGTGATTCGGGGCCACAGCGGTTCCGGCAAGACGACGCTGCTTTTGGCGATTGGGGGTATGCAGCGGCCCAGTCAGGGGGAGTTGTTGATTAACGGCCAGGATATTTATGGTTTGAGTCCTCAGCAGCGGTCGGATTTCCGAGCGGACAACATTGGTTTTGTGTTTCAGATGTTTTATCTGGTGCCTTATCTGAACCTGATTGATAATGTTATGCTGGCCACCGGAACGCGGTCGAATCATCGCGACCAGGTTGAGGCGGTGGAGTTGTTGACACGGTTGAAGTTGGGGGATCGTCAACATCATCGTCCGGCAGATTTGAGTGCCGGAGAGCGTCAGCGGGCGGCCATTGCGCGAGCGTTGATTAACAAGCCCAAGCTCATTTTGGCGGATGAGCCCACGGGTAACCTGGATCCGGAAAACGCTGCCGAGGCGTTTGGTTATCTGGCTGATTTTCAGCAAGCCGGAGGTACGGTGGTGGTGGTTACGCACGGCAGCGCAGCTGATGCACATGCCGATCGAATTATCCATCTGGATCATGGTTGTATAAAATCGGCCTGAGAAATTCATCCGCACCAATAAGAAAAACCGACTGGCGAAGGGGGAAGTTGCCCAGGACGAAATAAATTTTACCGGAAAACAATCTTGCCCGGTTTTGTTGTAAATTTAATATTTTCAGGCAGAGGTTACTCAAAAGGAGCATTTGATGTCACGGAAATCGTGTAGTAGTTTCTTTTTGTGGCGGGACGGTGTGGTAATGTTGGTTTTGGTGGCGGTTTGTTCGGTGCCGGTGTGGGCGGACTGGAGTACGTATCGTTTCGATAATGCCCGATCCGGGTACGGACGTGAATCAGTGGTTCCTCCGTTGTCGCTGAAATGGACATTTGAGCCGACGCATAAGCCCCGGCCGGTCTGGCCTGATCCGTCGGAAGAGTTACCCCGAGCGCATCAAGATAATGCGTTGCATGCCACGATTGCCGATGGGATGGTGTATTTTGGCGATTCGGTGGAGAATCTGGTTTACGCGGTGAAGTTAACAACCGGTGAGATGCTCTGGAGTGTTTATGCGGAAGGGCCGGTCCGTTATGCGCCCACGATTGCGGACGGACGGGTTTATTTTGGTAGTGATGATGGTTATGTGTATTGTCTGAACGCGCAAGACGGCTCGCTGGTTTGGAAATATCGTTCCGGTTTTAGTGACGAGAAGGTGATTGGCAACCAGAGAATGATATCCATGTGGCCGGTGCGGACATCGGTGGTGGTTGATAGAGGTCAGGTGTTGTTTTGTGCAGGTGTTTTCCCGTTTGAGGGGATTCAGATTTGTGCTTTGAATGTTGCGGACGGCTCGGTGGTCTGGAAAAACGATACGGTTGGTGATCGGGCACATGAGCTGCAGTATGGCGGGATATCACCCCAGGGTTACCTGGTTGCGTCGCGGGATGTTCTGTATGTTCCATCAGGGCGGGCGATGCCGGCGGCGTTTGATCGCAAAACCGGAGAACTGATGTTTTATGCATCGCCCGGGGCCAAACGAGGCGGGACTTGGGCTTTGCTGGATAAGGATAAATTGATAGCAGGTGTGGACCTTTCCGGGCGGCCTGATAAAGTTGCTTACGATGCGAAAAAAGGGCGTTTGGAAGGAGAGGTTTACGCCTGGTATCCGGGCATCGATATGGTGGTTACTCCCAAGGTTACTTATATTTTAACCAAGGATGGGGTTTACGCCCTGGATCGCAAGGCCTACGCTATAGCGGAGAGAACGGCCGAGAAGGCAGCGGCTCAGAGAAAAATTGTTGATGGGAGGATATCGGAACTTCGAAAAAAACGTCGGGAGGCTCAGGCGCGGGAAATAAAGCAAATTGATGAACAGTTAGCCCCGTTGATGGCTAAGACGAAACAGTTGGGTCAGGAAATTTTCAAGGCTCGTGGTTCCAGTTATGCCTGGCGGTGGAAGTGCCAGGATATGAAAACGCTGATTTTAGCTGGTGATGTTGTTTATGTTGGTGGTGAAGGTGTGGCGGTTGGGCTCAATGCAGTCGATGGAGCGGAATTGTGGAGGCAACCTTTTGAGGGGAACGTTTGTAGTTTTGCCGCGTCAGATCAGCATTTGATTGTCAGTACGGATAAGGGGCCGGTTTATTGCTTCGGCAAGGGTGATGCGGTTGCCAAAACGATAAAAATTAAAATTAATCCGGAGCCGTTTGTTCAGGATGAGTTTACGGAAAAGTATCAAGCTGCTGCCAAAAAAATTATTGAACTGGCGGGAATTACCAAAGGGTACTGTTTGGTGGTGGATTGCGGCGAAGGTCGGCTGGCGTATGAACTGGCGAAAATTTCTGAGTTGTCTATTATCGGCATCGAGAAGAGTTCGGCTAAAATCGCCCAGGCCCGAAAGCAGCTTATGACAGCGGGATTTTTAGGTAAGCGGATTGTGGTGGAAAACTGGGACCTGGATTCGCTGCCGCCTTATTTTGCTAATTTGATTGTTTCGGAAGCGATTTTGAACGGCGGCAAATCCGCTGCCACCCAGGAGCAGTTGGAATATCTACTCCGGCCCAGCGGTGGGACGATGGTGGCGGGATTTCCGGATAAAGACGGTCAGATGGTTTGGCGGAGATTTGTGCGGCCGGAACTGGAAGGTGCCGGCAAATGGACTCAGCTTTACGGTAATCCGCAAAACACCGCCTGTTCCGAAGATGAATTAGTTAAGGGGCCGTTTGGTTTGCTTTGGTATGGTGAGCCCGGTCCGCAAAATCTGGTAGAACGGCATGGTCGTGGTATCAGCCCGTTATCGATGGACGGGCGGGTTTTTCAACAGGGTGAAGAAGTTGTGATGGCTTATGACGCTTACAACGGTACTTTTCTGTGGGAAAAAAAGATTCCCGGGGCGGTTCGGGTCAGGGTTGATGTTGACGGAGGCAATTTGGCGCTGACGAAAGACGGGCTTTATATTGCCGCTTATGATAAATGTTACCGACTGGACCCGGCTAGCGGCGAAACTGTCAGGATTTACAATCTGCCCGCTTCGCCCGACGGTTCGGCCCGGCGTTGGGGTTACATCACGGTGATAGATGGGGTGCTTTATGGTGTAGCGGCCATGCCGCTCAGGAATGAATATGCAGCAGTCTGGAAAGATTTCGTGGATGAGCAGGAGCAGTGCTGGAGACCGGAAGAGGAACTCAGCGAGGAGATCTTCGAGGTGCGGCGCCAAAATCTTAGTTACAATTCGATATATAATAACTACAAGCAGAAGTTTCCGGAGCCGGGTGAAGATCTCTATATGGATTTACACCGTGACGGTACGTTATGGCGTATCATGGCGGATTTTCCCGCCTGGGACAGTCAACGGACTGCCAAAGGGACTTTGACGAACAGGGTGATGGGTGGCGATACGATTTTTGCAGTTGATGTAGCAACGGGCGAGACTTTGTGGCAATATCGCGGTAAGCGAATTCCGAATATTTCGGTTTCGATTGTGGATGGTAAGGTGTTTTTTGTAGAGGAGACATTAACGCCGCAGCAAAAAGAAGCTGCGTGGCAGCATAAGCAGCAGTTGGTAGATCAGGGCATCTATGAAGTAGGTACTGAAGTGAAGGTGATTAAAACCAGCGACGAAGCGGATATTAGGTTGGCGGTGTCGCTGGACGCCGCTACGGGTGAGGCACTCTGGCAAAAACCGCTCGAGTTTACCGGTTGTGGCGGGGACAAGATGGGTTCGGCTTACAAAGACGGCGTGCTGCTTTTCTTTGGGCAATTCAGTAATCACGATACCGGTTTTTTCCTGAAGAATGAATTGACCTGGCGTCGGATAACGGCGTTGGACGGTAGTAGCGGCGAAGTTGTCTGGTCGCGTCCGTTAAATTATTTGCGCAGGCCGTTGATTGTGGGTGATACGGTTATCATCGAGCCGCGGGCCTGTGAGTTGAAAACCGGTAAGATCAAGACCCGGCCTCATCCGATTACCTCTCAGCCGGTGCCCTGGGAATTTTTGCGGCCGGGACACTGTTGTGCGATAAGTTCGGCTTCGGCGCACACGTTGTTTTATCGATCTTACTGGGCGGCAATTTATGATCTGACCGATGATAAAGGGATCAGTCTTTTTGGGGCGATTCGTCCGGGCTGCTGGTTGAATATGATTTCCGCGAATGGGCTGATGTTGATGCCTGAAGCCAGTTCCGGATGTACCTGTTCGTTTCCGATACGTTGTTCGATGGCGCTGGTGCCCAAACCCAAAAAGATAACCAGCAACTGGACGGTGTTTGTAACTCATGGAGCACAGACGCCGGTGAAGCATCTGGCGGTGAATTTTGGTGCGCCGGGTGACATGCGGGACAGTGACGGCAAACTCTGGTTTGCTTATCCTCGGCCCAAAGCGGTATCTGCGATCGGTTATGGCCGATATGGTGTGCAGTTTGATCTGGGAGACAAACTTGCCGCCCACGCGGGCTATTTTCAAAGGGATTACCGGGGCGTTGAAATTGAAGGAACCGACAAGCCCTGGCTTTATACCTCCGGCTGCCGGGGACTGCTCAGGTGTGAATTGCCGCTGATAGATGACAATGCTTCGCAAGAGCCGGGCGTTTTCACTTTGCGGCTGGGCTTTGTAGCTGGTGCCAACGAGCAGCCGGGAGATCGGGTTTTTGATGTTAAGGCTCAGGGGAAAACGATTTTGCGCGATTTTGACATAATTGCTCAGGCCGGGGCGGTGAATAAGAGCCTGGTTAAGGAAATCCGCGACATTAAAGTCGAGAATGTTTTGATTTTGGAATTTTTGTCGAAAAATCCTGAAGCTGCAACAGATCAGGCTCCGGTGATTAATTTCCTGGAAGTGATACGTCAGGATGGCAGAGAAGCGGCTTCTGCAACGGGGACGAATTCGGAGGATTTTATTTCCGGCCGCAGTACACCGGAAGTGCTTGGAAAGGCCCAATAACTGCCGCAAAAATAAAATTTACAACTCGCGGCTCAAGGCGTCAATTTCTTCTTCGGTATTGTAGAAATGCGGCGATACCCGGATGCATTTGTTGCCGGCCGGATCATTCCGCAGTGATACTACAAAATTCATTCGATTAAGGTGTTTGTGCAACTCGACCGCTTTGTCACTTTTGAAAGTGGTGATTCCGGTAGCCAGCTTTTCATCAGGCACGCCGAGGACATCGTAACCCTGCCGGTTAAGTTTTTTGATTAAGATGTTGCGCAGGGTGGTTAGTCGTTGGGCGATGTTGGCCACGCCGATGTGATCGATTAATTTCAGGGCGCTGTGCAATCCGATCAGCCCCGGGGCATTCAAGCTACCGGGTTCGTAACGGCTGGCGCTTTCGGGGAAATTCAGTTTGAAGTTTGTGTAGTTACGCTGATCACTAACCGATTTCCAGCCCAGCAGCGCCGGATACAGCCGATCAAAGTTTTCCTGTTTGACGTACAAAATGCCGATTCCCTGCGGACCCAGCAGCCATTTGTGGGCGTCGGCGGTCAGGAAATCCACATTCTCAACTGAGCAGGGTATTGCTCCGAGCGATTGAATTGCATCAACGCAAAACAAAATACCCTGCTTCCGCAAAAAACTGCCGATGCCATCTAGGTCAATGGGAGTGCCGGTTAAGTAATGCAACGAGGAAAGCGAGACCAGACGGGTTTTCTCATCAATCAGGGGACTGAGGTCGTCAATGATGATGCTGCCGTTTTCTGTAGGCGGAATGAATCTGACCTCTACACCTTTTCGCTCCAAGCCGAGCCAGGGATAGATATTGGCCGGGAAGTCCTGTTGCGCGATGACAACATTATCATCCGTTTTCCAATCGACACCTGCCGCGACCAGCGACAGGCCATGCGAGGTTGAAGCTATAAAAGCAATTTCTGTGGGATCCGCTCTGATAAGTTTCGCAGCTAACTGCCGCGTTTGAAATTCAGCTTCACTGTAGAGGTGCTCAAATTGTCCCTTTTGGGCGGAGTCCCACACATAATCACTTACTGCCCGGGCAACACAACCCGGTAGCGGACACACCGCCGCATGTGCCAAAAAAACTTTGTGTTCGGTGACGGGGAATTCCTGATGACGCAGTTTCTGATCGGTTAAAATGTCCGCCAGCATTGGTAAATTATACATCATAACCTGTCCCAGTATTGCCGATACCAGGCGATGGTGGATTTCAAACCCTGTTCCAGAGTGGTTTGCGGCGCCCAGTCGAGCATTTGCTGAGCTTTGGTGGTGTCCAGCCATTTGATGGTTTGCTTCTTGGCTTTTGGGCCGGAAAAAATGGCGTCGCGTTTACGGCCGTCAAAGTAATCCGAAACTAACTCGGTCAATTCTCGGGCAGAATGCAGTTGATCACCGCAAAAATTGAAAACCTCGCCGGAAATCTTATCCAGATTCTCAGCCATTTTTATATAAGCATTCGCCATGTCGGCGATATAGAGGCAGTCAAACAATCCCGTGCCGTCGCTGCGGGAACCAAAATCATAAGGACCATCGGGGTCGGTAATCAGGTTCTTTATTGCCCAGGGAACTATTCTGGTGAAGTTGGTATCTCCAGGGCCGTAGGTGTTGATGAACCGGCACACCGCCGCGGGTATATTGTAAACCCGGGCGTAAGTCTGGACCGCAACATCGGCTGCTACTTTGGAGGTCGCGTAAATATTGCTCGTGGGCAGGGGGGGGGCAGT